>CADBLU010000103.1 GCA_902795605.1 uncultured Prevotellaceae bacterium
CTGAAACTGGTCTCCTACGACCCCAAGAGCGGCAGGTGCGTGATCAACGCCTATCTTAATGGGGCGTATATTGGGCAATTTGACGGTGAGTTTCAAGAGGAAGAATGCGAGACGGACGACGGCGGTTCGTATGCTTTTCAGGCTTACAATGGCATTTTCAAGAGCGTGAAAGGGGCCAAGTTGGACTTCCATTTCCATTTCGACTGAGAGGATGACCAGCGATATTCGACTTGTCATCTTCGATTTTGACGGCACGCTTGGCGATACGCGGCGCATCATCGTGACCACCATGCGCGACACGCTCCGCCAACGGGGGTTACCTTTGGCTGATGAGGCGAAGTGTGCCTCTACCATCGGCTTGCCGTTGGTGGACTGTTTTCGCAAGTTACTGCCTCAGGCCGGTGAGGAAGAGTTGGTGGCTTGCGCAGATACCTATCGGGAGATTTTCGAGACCCATCGTGAGCAACTCGCGCCCACGCTCTTTCCGCATGTCAAGGAAACGCTTGAGACCCTTCACCGTCGTGGCATCCTCATGACCATCGCTTCCTCGCGCACCTCGCAGTCGCTGCACAGTCTTGTGGACGCCTTGGGCATCACCCATTGTTTCTCCCTGGTGGTGGGGTGTGGCGATGTGGCACGTGCCAAACCCGATCCCGAACCGGTGCTGCACACACTCCGCAAGATGTCGGTCGCCCCCTCTCATACTTTGGTGGTGGGTGATATGGATGTGGATATCTTGATGGGTGCGAGGGCCGGCTGCCACACATGTGGGGTGACCTACGGCAACGGGACGCGGCGTCAGTTGGAGGATGCCGGTGCCGATTTCATTATCGACGGCATGGATGAGTTGCTGTCGTCCGATATTTTTGCTGACCCAGAAAGATGAACCGACAGAAGCAGAAAGCCGCGCTGATGGTGCTGCTCATGGTCAGCATGGGCCATCTGTTGAATGATATGTTTCAGGCGGTCATTCCGTCCATCTACCCGATGCTTAAGGAGTCGCTGGGCTTGAGTTTCATGCAAATCGGTGCCATCACCCTCACCAACCAGGTCACCTCCTCGCTCCTTCAGCCGATGGTGGGTTATTGGTCCGATCGTCATCCTCGGCCCTACGGACTGGCCGTAGGCATGTGCTTCACTCTGACAGGATTGCTGCTGTTGTCGGTGGCCGACCGTTTTGTCTTCGTCTTAGTGGCTGTCGCCTTCGTGGGAATAGGCTCTTCGGTGCTCCATCCCGAGTCGTCGAAGGTGGCCCGTTTGGCATCTGGCGGTGCCAAAGGCATGGCGCAGTCGGTCTTTCAGATAGGCGGCAACGTGGGGCGCGCCCTTGGTCCGGTGGCTGTGGCGCTGGTTGTCGTGCCTCACGGTCAGGGGAACGTCAGATGGTTTGCCCTTTTGGCGGTTGTGGCCATTTGGCTGCTGGCCAGGATTGGTGTGTGGTATAAGGAGCAGATAGAGAAATATGGCAGGGCATCCTCCAAGTATGACATGGAGAATGAGCGCAAGGTGTCTAGTCGCCAGACGGTGGTCGCTTTGCTGGTGCTGCTCCTGCTGATGTTCTCCAAGGATTTCTATACCGCCAACATCCAAAACTTCCTGACTTTCTACATGATAGAGAAGTTCGGCCTGTCTATCATGGCTTCACAGTATGTGCTCTTTGCTTTCCTCGTCTCCACTGCCGTCGGGCTGCTTGTAGGAGGTGCCGTGGGCGACAGATACGGGCGCAAGTATGTCATCTGGGTGAGCATTCTCGGCTCATCACCCTTCGCCCTTCTGCTGCCCTACAGCAATCTCACATGGACCATCGTGCTGGCCATCTTGGTGGGCATGGTGATGTCGTCGGCCATGTCGGCCATCTTGGTCTATGCCACTGAGTTGTTGCCGGGCAATGTGGGCATGATCTCCGGCGCTTTCTTTGGTCTCTCATTTGGCCTTGGCGGCATCGGGTCGGCCTTGTTCGGTTGGTTGGCCGACCTCTACAGCATCGAGTATGTGTTTCAGTTGACTGCCTTCCTGCCCTTGTTGGGCATCGTGGCCTATTTCTTGCCCAATATCAGGGAGGATGAATAAAAACAAATCCCCCACATCTTCTTGCGAGGACGTGGGGGGCAGGTCTAATATTGGTTTTTGTTTCTGGTTCTTGTAGTTCTGTCTACTACTTTATGCGGTTCATTGTGATGGAGACATTATAGGTAATGGTCTTTCCATTGTCGTCTTCATCGTTGATGACGGTGGTCATCACCATTCTGTCGCGTGACCATCCTTCCTGAATGTTGAAATTCTGGGAAGTTTGCACTCCTGAAATATTGTAGCTCATCGTCAAGACCTTGCCGCGAAGGGTCCATGTGCCGGTCGCTGTCTCATTGTCACTGTATGTTGTGGAAAAGGTGCCGTCACTTTTGAATTCTATGGTGCTGTTGAAATCAATTTCGAGGTTATCAATTGGTTTCGGAGTCACCTGTCCTGTGGACTTCCATTTGCCCACGAGATTGATTGTCTCCATTATGTCTTCCACATCGTCGTCATCACATGAAGTGAATACAGTAGTTGTGCCGCACATTAGGGTGGCGGCTAACACCCACATAAAAAGCTTTTTCATTTGTTTTTGTTTTGGTTATATAAAAATGCCTCTTTGCGTATGTGTCTGTTATGGCACATTTTTAAAGACGGCTGCAAAGGTACATCTTTTTCACGAATCGCGCACTTTTTCGACAAAGATTTTATTGAATTGCCCAGAAGACTGGGCCCAATCAGAGAGGGCAAGGGCCGCCTAATGAAGAAGATACTGGCGATGTGGAGTCAGCGGTCTCACCGCCCCCCCAAAAAAACTTTCAAATACGTAATTTTAAAAACATAATAGCGATAAATTGATGTTTTCTGTCGTTGGTTTGCGGAAAAGTGTTAACTTTGCATTTGTGTTTTTTGACTTATAAAAAAACTTAAGACATCAACTTGATTGATATTTCGCAGATGATGCACGGAAAATCTTTTATGACAATGGCGATGTCCGCGGTGCTCGTTTTGTTGACAGCATGCGACGGACAGAAATGGTCGGAAGAGCAGAAGGGGGATTTCATGCTTGTGACCCAGAGAGGAGGCGCTACTTTGGGATATTCCCCCCGGTCGGGAGTCAAACTGCTGAACGTCGACGGATACGCATTCAAAGACCTCAACCGCAACGATACCCTCGACGTCTACGAAGACTGGCGCCTCAGTGCGCAGGAGCGTGCCGCCAATCTGGCCTCTATGCTGTCGATAGAAGAGATAGCGGGGCTGATGCTCTACAGCAGCCACCAGTCGGTGCCCATGATTTCGAGCATGGGTTTCGGTGCTTCCATGTACAACGGCAAGTCGTTTGAGGAGAGTGGTGCCAAACCCTCCGACCTGACCGATGACCAGAAGAAATTCCTGCGAGACGACCATCTGCGCGCCGTCCTGGTGACAGGAGTGCAGAGTCCTGTGGTGGCGGCAGAATGGAACAACAACATGCAGGCCTTTGTGGAAGGCCTCGACCACGGCATACCAGCCAACACCAGTTCCGACCCCCGCCATGAAGCCAAGGCGACGACGGAGTTCAATGCCGGTGCCGGTGGTCACATCTCTCAGTGGCCCACCTCCCTCGGTCTTGCCGCCACCTTCGACCCGCAGTTGGTCTACCGCTTCGGCGAGATAGCCTCAGAGGAATACCGTGCCTTAGGCATCGCCACCGCCTTGTCGCCGCAGGTCGACATTGCCACCGACCCGCGTTGGTTCCGTTTCAGCGGGACGTTCGGCGAAGACCCACAGTTGTCCACCGATATGGCCCGTGCCTATTGCGACGCTTTCCAGACCACCCCTTCGGCGAAAGGGTGGGGGAATAAGAGTGTGAATGCGATGGTGAAGCACTGGTATGGCTATGGCGCACAAGAGGGCGGCCGCGACTCCCATTTCGCCTCGGGCAAGTATGCCGTCTATCCCGGCAACAACCTCGCCATGCACAAGCGCTCGTTTGTGGAGGGTGCCTTCCGGCTGCAGGGAGGCACCGAGATGGCCTCTGCCGTGATGCCCATCTACAGCATCCTGTGGGGCCAAGATCCCTCTGGTGAGAATGTAGGAGGCGGTTTCAGCCAGTGGATGATAGAGCAGCAGTTGCGCAAGGAGGCGAAGTTTGAGGGCGTGGTGTGCACCGACTGGGGAATCACCAAAGACATGAAGGTGCTCGACACCCCTATTGGCGGTAAACCGTGGGGCGTGGAACATCTGACAGAGGCCGAGCGCCACTACAAAATCCTGAAGGCCGGCGTCGACCAGTTTGGCGGCAACAACGAGATAGGTCCCATCATCGAGGCATATCAGATGTGGAGCAAGGAATATGGCGAGGAGAGTGCGCGAGAGCGTTTCGAACTGTCCGCCCGCCGGTTGCTGCTCAACGTTTTTCGTGTGGGGCTCTTCGAGAACCCGTACCTGAATCCCGCAGAGACGGAGAAGATTGTCGGCAATCCACAGTTTATGAAAGAAGGCTACGACGCCCAGTTGAAATCGGTCGTGATGCTGAAGAACCATGGCAACAATACGCTGCCGATGAGTGGCAAGAAGAAAGTCTATGTGCCCAAGCGCCATTTCCCCGCCATACCAGGGATGTGGGGCGGCATCTCTGAAGAGAAGACCAAGGAGCCCATCGACCTCGCTTTGGTGAGGAAATACTTCGACGTGGTGGAGCAGCCGGAGCAGGCCGACTTCGCCCTCTGTCTTATCCAGGAGCCGAGCACCGGTGTGGGCTACAGCAAGGAAGACGCGATGAAGGGCGGCAATGGCTATGTGCCTGTCAGCCTGCAATATGAGGACTATACGGCCACGGAAGCCCGCGCTGTCAGCATCGCCGGCGGCGACCCGATGGAGCGTACCACCAACCGCAGTTTCAAGGGCAAGCGTGTGAAGACCTACAATCGCGACGATATGCTGTTGGTGGCCGACACCAAGGCGAAGATGGGCGACAAACCCGTGGTGGTGGTCGTGGAGACCGGGCGTCCGGTGGTGCTGTCGGAGATAGAGCCGCATGCCGATGCTGTGCTCATCTCCTTTAACGTGCAGCACCAGGCATTGCTCGACATCATCAGCGGCAAGGCCGAGCCCTCGGCACTGCTGCCCATGCAGATGCCTGCTGACATGCAGACCGTAGAGCAGCAGCAGGAGGATATGCCCCACGACATGCGCTGCTACACGGACAGCGACGGCCATGCCTACGACTTCGCCTTCGGTCTCAACTGGAGCGGAGTGATCAATGATGATAGGGTGAAGAAATACGCAAAATAACCATCTATGATGAAACCATTTATGAAGACGCGGACTTACATATCGATGTTTTTGTTGGCGGTCACCATGCTGGTCGCATGTTCTGAAGGCAAGAAGACATATAAAATAGGTGTGTCGCAATGTTCGGAAGGACAATGGCGCGACAAGGTGAACCGTGAGATGCTGGCCGCCCAACATCTCTATGAGACAGATGTAAAAGTGGTGATTGCCAATGCGCACGACGACACGCAGTTGCAGATACGGCAGATAGACAGCCTGTCGGAGAGTGGCATCGACCTGCTGGTGGTTGCCCCAAGCGAAGCCGTTCCCTTGAAAGAGGCCATCCGGCGGACACGGCAGAAAGGCATTCCTGTCATCTTCTTCGACCGCAAGGCAGAGACCGATGACTATACCGCATTCATCGGCGGAGACAATGTGGAGGCCGGGCAGACGATGGGTGATTACGCCGTGAGTCTGGCAAGGCAGATGACCGGGCGTCGTCCGGTTGTCCTGGAGGTGACCGCCGCGATGAACACCTCTCCGGCCCGGGAGCGTCATCACGGTTTCGCCAAAGCCATGGAGGGGCACTCTGAACTTCAGTATATCTGTGTGGAAGGAGACTGGTCCTCGGACAAAGCCTGCGAAATTGTGGCAGAGAAATTGGCTAACGGCCCGTTCCCCGACATCGTGTTTTGCCACAACGACGGCATGGCCACCGGCGCCTACAAGGCTGTGGTGGAAGCCGACTGTGAGGGCAAAGTGAAGATTATCGGCATCGACGGTTTGCCGCAAGAAGGCCTCGAGTATGTGAGATTGGGCCATCAAGTGGGCACCTACGTCTATCCCACCCATGGCGAGGAAATCGTCTCTTTGGCAATCCGCATTCTCAACCATCAACCTTTCGAACGAGAGAACACCCTCCAAGGCATGATGGTGACTCCTGATAACGTCGACCTGATAGCTCGCAACAGTCGTGAACTGATCAAGCAGAACGATCACATGATTACCATCCACGACAAGTTGGAGAGTTTTTACGGGATTTACAACACGCAGCATAAGGTGCTTGTGGGCAGTTTCGCCTGCATCGCCCTGTTGCTTGTCGCACTCCTTATCGCCTGGTATGCCTATCTCCAGACGCGCAAGACCATCAGGCAGCGGCAGGCGATGAATGAGGAGCAGACATTGTTTTATACCGATGCCGGCAACCGTCAGTTGCGCCAGATTCTCGTAGCCCAGCCCGACGAGGAGCAGCCACCGCTCCGCAAGCAGGACGTGCTGTTTGCCGAACAACTCAATCAAGCCATCCGCGAGAATATGTCGAATCCCAACCTGAAGATGGACGACTTGGGTGAGACAGTCGGCTTGGGACGTGTGCAGTTGTACCGCAAGGTGAAAGCCCTGACTGGGCAGACGCCTGTGGAGCTGCTTCGTGAGATGCGGCTGCAGCGCGCCTATGTGCTGCTGACCTCGACGACCAAGACCGTGTCGGAAATCGCTTTTGAGGTCGGTTTCAACACTCCTGGCTATTTCTCGAAGTGCTTCAAGGAGCAATATGGCAAGCTTCCCATGGATTTACGCTCTGAAACAACCGATTAAACGAAACAGACTTTATAGTTTACAATTGTTGCATGTATCATTTTTGTTAGTTACAGAACGATAATTGATAGAACACTCTTTGCGTGGTTAGTATCTTTGCGACATGTTATCAAATAAAGTACTAACCAAAACGTAAGAGTAAATGAAAGAACTGAAAAGATTCCTGCTGAGCATCATGCTCATTGTTGCGGGTACTTTATTGTACGCGCAAACGGGACCGACGTTCGACGGCGAAAACCTGATTGAGGGCACTGTGACCGACGCCTTCGGCCCAGTCATCGGTGCCACCGTGATGGAGAAAGGCACGTCAAACGGTACCGTCACCGACTTTGATGGTAACTTCAAGCTGAACGTTCAACC
This sequence comes from uncultured Prevotellaceae bacterium, assembly GCA_902795605.1. Lineage (GTDB taxonomy): Bacteria > Bacteroidota > Bacteroidia > Bacteroidales > Bacteroidaceae > Prevotella. Next base: position 7,228 of record CADBLU010000103.1, read on the forward strand.
GGGCAAGACACTTGTGTTTAGCTACATCGGCCTGCTGAGCGTAGAGTTGCCGGCAGCCCAAGGCATGCAGGTGGAGTTGAAAGAAGACAGCAAGCAGTTGCAGGAAGTGGTGGTGACCGGTTATACCACTCAGCGCAAGGCCGACCTGACCGGCGCTGTCTCGACGGTGAATGTCGACGAGTTGGCCAAGCAGAACGAGAACAACCCTGTCAAGGCGTTGCAAGGTCGTGTCCCCGGCATGAACATTTCCGCCGACGGTTCGCCGTCTGGCTCTGCCACCGTCCGCATCCGTGGTATTGGCACTCTGAACAACAACGACCCTCTTTACATCATCGACGGTGTGCCGACGAAAGCCGGTATGCATGAGCTCAACGGCAACGACATTGAGAGCATACAAGTGCTCAAAGACGCTGCTTCGGCCAGTATATATGGTTCGCGTGCCGCCAATGGTGTCATCATCATCACCACCAAGCGCGGAAAGGACGGTAAGGTGAAGATCGACTTCGACGCCAGCGTTGCCATGCAGACCTATGCCCACAAGATGGAAGTGCTGAATGCCAAAGAGTTTGGCCAGGTGATGTGGCAGGGCTATGTCAACGACGGTTTGGACCCTAACAGTAATGGTCTGGGCTATACCTACGACTGGACCTACAATGCCCAAGGTCATCCTGTGCTCAACAACATCACGATGAACAAATACCTTGATATGGCAGCCACTACTCCTGCCGCAGACACCGACTGGTTTGACCAGACCACCCGCTCTGGACTGATACAGCAGTATAACGCATCGTTGAGTAACGGTTCAGAGAAAGGATCATCGTTCTTCTCCCTGGGTTACTACAAGAACAAAGGTATTATCAAGCAGTCGGACTTTGAGCGTATCTCCGCCCGTATGAACGCAGAATACAAACTGGTGAAGGTAGGCGACCGCAACATCGTGACCGTGGGTGAGCATTTCACCCTCAACCGCACTAACGAGGTGCAGGCTCCCGGCGGGTTCCTGGAGAATGTACTGCAGTTCAACCCCTCTTTGCCGATACGTACAATCAACGGCGACTATGCGGGTCCGGTGGGAGGCTACCCCGACCGTGAGAACCCTGTGGCCCGCCTTGACCGCAACAGTGACAACCGTTATGTCTACTGGCGCACTTTCGGCGATGCCTATATCAACATCAATCCTTTCAAGAACTTCAATATCAAGTCCACCTTCGGACTCGATTACGCTCAGAAAGAGCAGCGCATTTTCACCTATCCTGTCACTGAGGGCACCGTGGCCAACTCCATCAATGCCGTGGAGGCCAAGCAGGAGCATTGGACCAAGTGGATGTGGAACGCCATTGCCACCTACAACCTGGAGATTGGCAAGCACCGTGCCGACGCCATGGTGGGTGTGGAGTTGAACCGTGAAGACGACAAATGGTTCAGCGGCAAGCAGTATGACTTTGTGGTGCTCAACCCGGACTATATGTGGCCCGACGCAGGTGTGGGAGAGTCGGAGGCTTACGGCTCAGGCGAAGGCTATACGCTGACCTCCTTCTTCGGCAAAGCCAACTATACCTACAACGACCGCTATCTGGCTAGCATCACCCTTCGTCATGACGGCAGTAGCCGCTTTGGCCGCAACAGCCGTTACGGCACCTTCCCTTCAGTGAGTGCCGGTTGGCGCATCAGCGAGGAGCCTTTCATGCAGAATGTGAACTGGCTCGACAACCTGAAGCTCCGCGCTTCATGGGGACAGACAGGTAACCAGGAGATTTCCAACCTGGCACGCTACACCCTCTATGTGAGCAACTACGGTGAGGCGCAGTTTGGAGGCCAGAGCTACGGCACGAGCTATGACATCGCCGGTACCAATGGCGGGCAGACGCTGCCCAGTGGTTTCAAGCGCAATCAGCTTGGCAATGACGACCTGAAGTGGGAGACGACCACACAGACCAACTTCGGTTTCGACTTCGGTCTTTTCCACAACAGTCTGTACGGCTCTCTCGAATGGTACTTCAAGAAGACCAAAGACATTCTGGTCTACATGCCTGGTGTCGGTGTAATGGGTGAAGGAGCCAGCCAATGGATCAATGCCGGTGAGATGGAAAACCGAGGCATTGAGTTCAATGTGGGCTATCGCGGCAAACTGGGAGCTTTCCAATATGATATCGCCGGCAATATCGGCACTTACCGCAATGAGGTGACCAAGATTCCTGAGACCATCGCAGCCAAGGGCACCTTCGGTGGCAATGGCGTAGAGAGTGTGGTCGGGCATCCCTTGGGAGCACAGGTGGGCTACGTCTTCGATGGCATCTTCAAGAGTCAGGAAGAGATCGACAACCACGCCTCGCAGAATGGTGCCGGACTGGGACGTATCCGTTGGAAAGACCTTGACGGCAACGGCATTATCAACGAGAAAGACCAGAAGTGGATCTACTCTCCAGTGCCCGATTTCACATGGGGTCTGAATGTCTATGTCCAGTACAAGAACTTCGACTTCACCATGTTCTGGCAGGGCGTGCAGGGCGTGGATGTCATCAGCGACTTGAAGAAAGAGACCGACCTGTGGAGCGGTCTGAACATCTCCAACCTCAATAAGGGACGCAGGCTGCTGGACGCATGGAGTCCCACCAACATGGGCAGCAACATCCCTGCCATCAGCACGATGGACAATAATAATGAGAAGCGCGTGAGCAGTTTCTTCGTCGAAGACGGCTCTTATGCCAAACTGCGCACCATACAGTTGGGTTTCAACTTCCCGACCAGCATCACCGAGAAACTCTACATGCAGCGCCTGCGCATGTATGTGTCTGCTCAGAACCTGCTCACCATCAAGGCCAAGAATTTCACTGGTGTTGACCCGGAGAACGCCAACTTCGGCTATCCTATCCCACTCAATGTGACTTTCGGACTCAATGTATCATTCTAAACCATCAGCAATCATGAAAGCAATAACCAATATCCTCAGCGCGGCTTTTGTCGTTTGCAGTCTCTATAGTTGCAGCGATTTCCTCGACGAGCACACACCGCAAGGCACACTCAGCGACGATCAGGTGAAGACCTCTGAGAATGCAGAGGCCATGGCTGTCTCGGCTTATGCCATCTTCACGACAGCTGAAGACATCAACTCCTCTTTCTCCATGTGGAACTTCGATGTCCGCAGTGACGACGCCTACAAGGGCGGCAGCGGCACCAGTGACGGAGACGTGTTTCATCAGCTGGAGGTCCAGCAAGGTGTGCTGACGACCAACTGGAATATCAACGATATGTGGGTGCGTCTTTACAACAGCCTCTCGCGTGTCAACAGCGCCATCGCCCTGCTCAACGTCTGCGACGACAGTTATGCGATGAAGCAGCAGCGTCTGGCAGAGATGAAGTTCCTGCGTGCCTATGGTCACTTCCTGTTGAAACGACTCTACAAGAACATCCCCTTCGTGGTGAATGAGAATCTGACCTACGATGAGTATAACGAGCTTTCCAACAGAACCTATACCAATGACGAAGGCTGGCAACTGATTATCGACGACCTCATGGAGGCCTATAATACCCTGCCGGAGACACAAACCGACAAGGGGCGTCCCACCAAAGCCTCGGCAGCGGCATTCCTCGCCAAGGTCTACCTTTACAAAGCCTATCGTCAGGATGACGCCAACAGCAACCAGGTGACTGAAATCAACCGTCAGGACCTGGAGAAAGTCATTGAGTTCACCAATCCCGCCCTCTACTCCAATTATGGGCTGGAGGACGACCTTCACAACAATTTCCGTCCCGAAGAGCAGTATGAGAACGGCAAAGAGAGCATCTGGGCCATTCAATACTCCCGTAACGACGGTTCCACCTACGGCAACCTCAACTGGAGCTATGGCCTGATACCTCCCAATATCCCCGGAGCCACCGACGGAGGCTGCGACTTCTACAAACCGAGCCAGAACCTGGTGAATGCCTACCGCACCGGCGCCGACGGCCTGCCTCTCCTCGACAGCTTCAACGACAAGGATTACGACAAGGCGAGCGACAACGCCGACCCGCGTCTGTTCCTCACCATCGGCATCCCCGGCCTCCCCTATATGTTCAATAAGAACTACATGATGGAGGAGACCAGTATCTGGAGCCGCTCCAACGGTCTGTATGGCTACAATGTCTCGCTGAAGCAGAATGTCGACCCCGCACTCATCGACAGCTATCTCATCAAGGGGTCTTACTGGGCCAGTTCGATGAACCGCATCGTCTTCCGTTATGCCGAAGTGCTGCTGGAGCGGGCCGAGGCATACGCTCAGTTGGGGCAAGCCGACCAAGCCATCGCCCTGGTCAATCAGGTCCGCAGCCGCGCTGCCGGCAGCACCCAGATGATAGGCAACTATCAGAGTCTGTATGGCGTGAAGATGTACATCACCAACTACAAAGGCAACTATTCCAAGGAAGAGGCCGTCAAAATCGTGAAGATGGAGCGCCGTCTGGAATTGGGTATGGAGAGCGAGCGTTTCTTCGACCTTGTGCGCTGGGGTGATGCTGCCACCGTGCTCAATAAGTACTACGCAGAAGAAATCGACCACTGCGCCATCTACAACGGAGCCCATTTCACTGCCAACAAGGACGAATACCTGCCCATCCCCTTCGAGCAGATCTCTGCCTCCAACGGCCACTATACACAGAATATTGGTAACTGGTAAAACGTAACACAGAAACAGTATGAAAACAAAGATATTCAACATCATAGGCGTCATCTGCATGCTATGTGGTCTTGCCGCCTGTTCCGACGACAACGTCAGCGACCTCCAGCTGAGCGGCGACTGTATGGTTGAGGCTTTCGCCCTCGACAATTTCCAGGGGAACATCGACCTCGCATCACGCAGCATCGTAGTACGTCTGCCTGAGGTCTATGAGACATCAGCCATGAAAGTGACCCAGCTCAACCTCTCGAATGGTTCCGCATGCAACATACAGCAGGGAGAGACCCTCAACATGGATGCCGCCAAGGTATTGCACGTCACCAATGGCGACGTCTATCTCGACTGGACGGTCTCCGTGCTTCACGACGAGGCCCGCATCACGCAGTTTGTCATCAACGACATCTATATGGGAACAATCGATCAGACCACGAAGACCATCACTGTGTATGTGCCTGCTGCTATCGGCCTGACCAACCTGGTGCCCACTATCACCTATAGCGCCAACGCCACCATCACCCCCGCCACGGGAGTGCCACAGGACTTCACACAGCCTGTCACCTACAAAGTGACCAACAATTCTGCAGAGAGCACCTACACCGTCAAGGTGATAGCCATCGACAAGCCGTCGGCTCTCTTCGTGGGCTCTACACCGACGATGAACGACCTCGACCCTGAGGCCAAGGCCGCCTGCGAATGGATGTTGGGCAATGTGCCCAATTCGCTCTACGCCTCTTTTGCCGACCTTGAGGCCAATACCGTAGACCTCTCCGACTGCAAGGTCATCTGGTGGCACTATCATGTGGACGGTGGTGTGGACGGTCACGATGTCTTCGCCGCCAAGGCCACCGATGCGCTGGCCGCCAAGAACCAGTTGCGCTCCTTCTATGAGAATGGTGGAGCGTTCTTCCTCACCCGTTATGCCACCAACCTGCCGTCGTTTATCGGAGTGACCGGCGACGATGAGTGGACCACACCCAACAACTGCTGGGGACAGAATGAGGATGGTGCAGAACTCTGCGGCGGACCTTGGACGTTCCGTATCTTCGACGGACAGAACGATCACCCACTTTGGCAGAACCTCGTCGCTGGCGACAATGCCAATGAGGTGTACTGCACCGATGCCGGCTATCACATCACCAACTCGACGGCTCAGTATCACATCGGTACCGACTGGGGAGGCTATGACAACCATGACGCTTGGGAAGCCCGTACCGGCGGCAAGATCCTCGGCGTGGGTGGCGACGGCGCTGTCGTGGCTTGGGAATATCCTGCCCGTGACGGAAAGGGTGGCATCATCTGTATAGGCTCTGGATGCTACGACTGGTATTCATACACCTATGAGGCTGGCTACACAGAGAACTACCATCGCAACATCGCCATCATTACACAGAACGCATTCAATTACTTAATGAAATAATACGAGACTATGAAACGTGCAATAATATTTTCACTGTTCGCTATGGTGCTGTCAGCCTCCGCGCTGACGGCATGCAGCGACGACGATTTCAGCGGCGACCCTTCGAAGGACTGGGCAGGCACCACCACCTTCTTCAATTCCACTGACGAGAACGGTTTCTCCGTCTATTACAACCCAGCCATCGGACGTTGTGGCGACCCTATGCCTTTCTACGACCAGAAAGCAGGTGAGTTTAAGGTTCTTTATCTGCAGGAGTACGACAACAACGCCACCTACAACTATCATCCCATCTGGGGTGTGTCGACACATGACGGCGCCACGTATGAATCTCTGGGTGAGGTGCTCTCCACCGGTACCTCGACGTTGGAGCAGGATGCTGCCCTTGGCACCGGCTGCGCCATCTACAACGAGAAAGACGGACTCTATTACATCTACTATACTGGGCACAACCCCAACTGCAAGAACGTGGAGGCCGTGATGCGCGCCACATCACCCGATTTCAAGACATGGACCAAAGACCATGCATGGATACTCAAGGGCGATGACTATGGCTATTCACCTGTCGACTTCCGCGATCCTCAGATTTTTGTCGCAGAGGATGGCCTGTATCACATGGTGATCTCCAGCAACCTCAAGTTTGCCGAGTTTACCTCAAGTGACCTGAGGACATGGAAGCACGTTGGACAGTTCCCGATGATTTGGGACCGTATGCTCGAATGTCCCGACATTTTCAAGATGGGCAACTATTGGTACATGGTTTATAGCGAGGGCTATCGGGCCAGTTGGAGCCGCAAGGTGAAATATATGATGGCTCCCACCTATGAGGGCCTGAAGGCTTGCTTCAACGACCCGGGTGCCAACTGGCCGAAAGACGGTCATGAGGGTGTGCTGGACAGCCGTGCTTTCTATGCCGGCAAGACAGCCTCCAACGGTACGGACCGCTATATCTGGGGATGGTGTCCCTACCGCACAGGTTCCACCATCTATGAGAAGAACATCAATGTGGGAGCCGGCGGAGAGCCCAACTGGTCGGGTGCGCTGGTATGCCACAAGATCATCCAGCACAGCGACGGCACGCTGACTCTCGGAGAAGTGCCCGCCATGGCTGCCAAGTACAACAAGGCACAGAGTGTGAACGTGGTAGACTCGAAGGGCTATTCCAACGGCACGTTGTCGGGCGACGGAGCATACGTGCTCTACAACCGCCTTGGGACTGGCAACCACATCTCTTTTGATGTGAAGACCTCAAACAACTGGGATAAGTTCGGTATCTCGCTGGTACGTGGCACTGATTCCGAGAAATTCTACACGATGGTGGTGAATCCCGAGTGGGAGGACGGTCGCAAGGTGAACTTCGAGGAGGAAGGCCCTGCCGGAAAGGGATTCATCGAGGGAATCGATGGCTATGTATTCAGCCGTCCGGCCGACAATGTGTACCATATCGACATCTATACGGACAACTCGGTGATGGTGATGTATATCAATGACGTATGTGCATACACCAACCGCATCTATGGCATACAGAAGAACTGTTGGAGCATCAACAACTATGGTGGCAACATCACAGTCTCTGATGTCCAGGTCAGCCAGTTTTAGTATGCTGAAAACGAGTCCTTCACATACTCTTTAAAAGAAGAAAAGGATTCTATACCGACTACGGAGTCGTGGAGTAGGGAGTTTCTTGCGCGCCATGCGCCTCCCTCTTTCTCCATGACTCCGTAGTCCCTTTTTTGTCAACCTGCAAATTTGAGGCGCATAACAGCACTGTCGGTGCGCCAGAAGGTTCGCCCTGTCACAGCCGGCGTATCCACTCGGCGATGTCCTCCAGCACTTCGGGTGAGAGGGTCTCCTCGATGGCGCGGTATTCGTTGGAGTTGCCGGTGGTGCAGTGCTGCATCAGGTGATTCAGTCCAGGGTATTCCTTGAAAAAATGCTTGCGGTTTTTGGGCAAGGCCTGCCGGATGGCCGGGAGGTTGAGCGAGGAGATGACCTGACAGTCGAGGGCGCCGTTGATGGCCATCACCGGGCATCGGATGGCACGTAGGGCATCAGTCGGGTCATAGTCGATAAAATACTTCACCCACGGGATATTCTGGCTGGAGAGAGTCTGTCGGTATGCTTGGGTGCTCATCTTTTGCGAAGAGCCGTTCAATTCCAGTATTTTGTTGGCTTGTGCCGTCAGGACAGTGTCGCCTTTGACGCCTACGCCTCCCATGGAGATGATGAAGTCTACTTTCTTCTGCTGGCCCAGCATGAAAGCGATGGTTGCTCCCTCGCTGTGGCCGAGGATGCCGATGCGGCGGAACGTCCCCTGCCGACGCAGGAATTCCACTCCGGCGGCAGCGTCGCGCATGAAGTCTTCGGTGGTGGCATTCGCCACGTCGCCGCCAGTGGACTGTGCCGTGGCGCGGTCGTCATAGCGCAGTGAGGCGATGCCGTGCCGTGCTAAAAAGTCGGCCATCACCAAGAAGGGTTTGTGTTCGAAGACTTCCTCGTCGCGGTTCTGCTGTCCGCTGCCGCTCACCATCACGACCACCGGCGTGTTTTTCAGACGTACGTTTTTGTCGTCTACGGGAAAGGTGAGGGTGCCTGCCAGGGTGGCTTTGTCACGGTCGTTGACAAAGGTCACTTCCTGAGTGGAGTAGGGAAAAGGCGGCTGAGGTGTCTGTGGCCTTGAGACTGCTTCTTCTCCCCGGTGCAGCATCAGAGGGAGAGCCATCATGTTTTGGCGGAACGTGCCCTTGATGCTGTCGCCGGTCAGCCGTCCCCTGTAGAAGGCATTGAGAGAGGCTACGCTGACAGCGACAGAATCTTCGGTCAGGTGGTCCACTTTTCCCTTGATGCCCTTGGCTCCTTGGTCGGGACTGTCGAGGGTGCATATCGGTTGTCCCATCTCGTCGCGGTCGAGATGGATGACGATGGTGAGCGACGTGCCGCCAAATTGCAGTTTGCCGGTCCATGCTCCGTCAAGGGCTTTTGCCGACTGTGCCGTGGCCATGGTGGCAGACAGGCTTAGTGTGATGAAGATACAGAAGATTCGTTGGATATTCATGATGTTAGGATTTATAAAATCATTTTTCCCGGTTGCTATGCCATTGGCAATGTCTGTGCAAAAATACAGCTATTTTGCGATGAAAGGTACATTGTTGAAAGATAAAAGGTGAGTTTTGTGAAAAATAAACGCATTTTTTGGATAGTTCACATAATATTACTAAATTTGCCCTGTCAAGTTGGGCTTGGCGTTTGGCAACAGTGAAAATAGCAGTTGCCATTCAGAATACCTACCTTAATTAAAAACAATGAATATGATACGACAGATGATAACGGCATTGCTCTGCCTGATGAGCATGGCTGTGAGTGCAGGCGACAACTTGTTTGTGGCAGAGGATGTGGTATGGGCGAAAGACGGACAGTGTGAACTGGTCATCGGGCTTACCAACGAAGACGATGTGAGCGGTATGCAGTTCGATCTCTATCTCCCGGATGGCATCACGATTCAGAAGAATGAGCGAGGCAGGGAGGTGACTCAGACCACGGAGCGGTTGGATAAAGTAAGCGTTATCTGCAAGCATCTCGAAGGCAACAGATATCGCTTCGTGATTTTCTCGATGCGGGCGAAGCCGTTGGCAGGAAACAGCGGTGCGCTCTTCAGCATTCCCCTTGAGAAGACAGACGCCGTGAAGAAAGGCGACTATGTGGCTCGCTTCACAGGCATCAACCTCTCGGTGGTGTTGGATAATAAGAACACCAACTGTGTGGTCGGCCCCCATGAACTGAAGATAAAAGTGAAGTAGTCGTCCGGCAAGAGGCATTATAAAGAAGCGAGGGTATGCTCAAAAGGAGCACACCCTCGCTTCTTGGTATGTGATGGCTTTATTTCTTGTTGATAGCCATGTCTACGGTCACGGCGACAGCCACGGTGGCGCCCACCATGGGGTTGTTGCCCATTCCGAGGAATCCCATCATCTCAACGTGTGCGGGCACCGACGATGAGCCTGCGAACTGAGCGTCGCTATGCATGCGTCCGAGGGTGTCGGTCATGCCATAGGAAGCGGGTCCGGCAGCCATGTTGTCGGGGTGCAGTGTGCGGCCAGTACCGCCACCTGATGCCACTGAGAAATAGGGCTTGCCAGCCAGCACGCGCTCTTTCTTGTAGGTGCCAGCGACGGGGTGCTGGAAGCGGGTGGGGTTGGTGGAGTTGCCCGTGATCGACACGTCGACATTCTCATGCCACAGGATGGCCACGCCTTCGCGCACGTCATCAGCACCGTAGCAGTTGACCTTTGCACGGGGACCGTTGCTGTAGGCCTTCTTCTGCACGATCTCGAGTTTGCCAGTGAAGTAGTCAAACTTCGTCTGCACATAGGTGAAACCGTTGATGCGGCTGATAATCATGGCAGCGTCCTTGCCCAGTCCGTTGAGGATGGTGCGAAGCGGCTTCTTGCGCACTTTGTTGGCCATCTCGGCTATCTTGATGGCGCCCTCGGCGGCAGCGAAAGACTCGTGTCCGGCGAGGAAGGCGAAGCACTCTGTCTCCTCGCGGAGCAGACGGGCGGCCAGGTTGCCGTGTCCGATACCCACCTTGCGGTCGTCGGCCACGGAGCCGGGGATGCAGAAGCTCTGCAGTCCGATACCGATAGCCTCGGCGGCCTCGGCAGCGCTCTTCACGCCTTTCTTGATGGCGATGGCAGCACCGCATACATATGCCCACTTGGCATTCTCAAAGCAGATGCCCTGAGTGTCTTCACAAATCTGATAGGGGTCAACGCCGGCAGCCTCGCAAATCTGGTTGGCTTCCTCGATCGACTGGATTCCGTTGGCGTTAAGAGCGGCAATCACCTGATTGATGCGGCGCTCCTGACTCTCGAATTTCACTTCTCTTATCATGGTCTGTCCTCCTTATTCTTTACGTGGGTCAATCGTCTTCACTACACCTTGCTCGGCAGTGGTGCGGCCGTAGCAGCCGGTGAATTTCTTCACGGCCTCATTGGCGTCCATGCCGGCCTTGATGGCTTCCATCATCTTGCCGAGGTGCACATACTCATAACCGCAGACCTGAGAGTCGGCATCGAGGAACATCTTGGTGATGTAGCCCTCGGTGAGCTCCAGATAGCGGGTACCTTTGGCTTTTGTGCCATAGAGAGTGCCTGTCTGGCTGCGCAGGCCCTTGCCCAGGTCTTCGAGACCAGCTCCGATGACCAGTCCGTCCTCGGAGAAAGCGCTCTGAGTGCGTCCGTAGACCACTTGGAGGAAGAGTTCCCTCATTGCGGTGTTGATGGCGTCGCAGACGAGGTCGGTGTTGAGAGCTTCGAGAATCGTCTTTCCGGGCAGGATCTCTGAAGCCATGGCTGCGGAGTGGGTCATACCCGTGCATCCGATGGTCTCCACGAGGCATTCCTCGATGATTCCGTCCTTGATGTTGAGCGACAGTTTGCATGCTCCCTGCTGAGGAGCGCACCAACCCACACCGTGAGTATAGCCTGAGATGTCCTTTATCTCTTTGGCCTGAATCCATTTGCCCTCCTCGGGGATGGGGGCTGGTCCGTGGTGAGGACCTTTGGCAACAACACACATGCTGTTGACTTCATTGGAATACGTCATGTTAGAAATAATTGTTGATTAGATAAACTTATAATGTTGTGCATAATTTTGTGCAAAGATAATAATATTTTCGTGAAAAAGCATTCATAAAAGGTGATTTTTCGTGTGTAGCCGATGATTTTCCACATCTTTTATGAGAGATTGCTTTTTTTGTTGTAACTTTGCAAACTGAATTTTACATTTCCGTGCAGATATGAAAGAAGTGAAGGTGAGTGAGGCACGCCTGATGGCGGCTGCCGAGGAAGGCATGGACAGTTTCATCGATGTCTTCGTGCAGGCTATCTATGAGTCTATCGGCGGCGAGCTGAACGGTGAGAGCATGGCCGAACTCAATGCCGACCAGGTGACTCTCCTTGCCTATGTCATCTTGCGCGACGAGGTGATGGATGGCGGTTTTGTGCTGCTCATCCACGATGGCTATGGAGGCTTCATCTTTAAGAACCCCTTCTCGCGTATGATGCGGCATTGGGGACTTGACTCGTTGGCCAGTGTAATTAATAAGGTGCATAAGCTCTATACCCACTATCATGACGAGATAGAGCTCGACTACACCGACGAGGAGTTCATGGCGCTCTATGAGCGGTTGCCTGAATTCGACGATTACGACGACACCTTCGTGGAAAACGAGGAAGAATGGACCCAGCTTGTGGCATACTATGTCGACGAGCATATCGAACGGTTTGCCACGGTGGAGAAATCACCGTCTCCTTCAGATGAAGATTCTTACCCCTCCTGACTAGTGTCGTGCCGTCAGGGTTGAAATTCAATAACGAAGATGAACAAGGAACAGCAATTGCTCAGGAAGAAAAGTCCTGTCCAGATAAAAAACAAGAAAGCCTCGTTTGAGTATTTCCTCGTAGAGACGTTCACAGCGGGCATCGTGCTGACGGGCACCGAGATCAAGTCGATCCGTCTTGGCAAGGCCTCGTTGGTAGACGCCTATTGTGTGGTCATCAACGGTGAGGTTTGGGTGAAGGGGATGAGCATCTCTCCTTATTTTTATGGCTCGTACAGCAACCATGAGATGATCCGTGACCGCAAACTGCTGCTCACCAAGCGTGAGATCCGGCGTCTGGCCGAGGCTATCAAGCAGCCCGGTTTCACCATTATTCCCACCCTGGTGTTTATCGACGATCATGGCCGTGCGAAGATGGACATCGCCCTTGCCCGCGGCAAGAAACTCTTCGACAAGCGCCAGACGCTCAAGGAGAAAGAAGACAGGCGTGAGATGGACCGTGCGAGAAAACACTATTAAAAGTCGAAAGGTGAGCAAGACAACACTTCAGGATACCCTCAGTCGTCGCATCGTCATCCTCGACGGTGCGATGGGGACAAAGATTCAGCAATATGGCCTGTCAGAGTCGGATTTCCACGGATACATGTTCCGCAAGAATCCTTCACTGATGCAGGGCAACAACGACGTCCTCAATCTGACGCGCCCCGATGTCATCTCAGAGATACATAGCCTCTATCTTGAGGCGGGTGCCGACATTATCACCACCAACACATTCTGTTCACAGCGCATCTCTCAGGCTGACTACCGTCTGGAGGATGTGTGCAGGCAGATTGCCTACGAAGGGGCACGGCTCGCCCGCGAGGCAGCCGACCAATATTCTACTCCTGAGCGCCCGCGATGGGTGGCTGGGTCGGTAGGTCCCACCAATAAGGCCTGCTCGATGAGTCCCGATGTGTCCGATCCCGGTGCGCGAGCCATCGACTATGACACCCTCCGCTTCGCCTACCTGGAGCAGATGGGCGCACTGATTGACGGCGGTGTGGACCTGATCCTGATAGAGACCATCTTCGACACGCTCAATGCCAAGGCCGCTATCGATGCTGCGATGAGCGCCATGAGTGAGCGGGAGGTGAAGTTGCCCGTCATGCTCTCCGTGACCATCAGCGACCTGGCCGGCCGCACACTGAGCGGTCAGACCCTCGATGCCTTCCTGGCCAGTATCAGCAGTTATGACATCTTCTCCGTGGGACTTAACTGCTCATTTGGTGCCCGCCAGATGAAGCCCTTCCTGCAAGAACTCGCCGCCAAGGCCCCTTATTACGTCAGTGCCTATCCCAATGCCGGACTGCCCAACTCATTGGGGCTCTATGATGAGACGGCAGAGACGATGGCCCCACTGGTGGAAGAGCTCATGGACGAGGGGCTTGTCAATATCGTGGGCGGCTGTTGTGGCACCGACGAGCATTTCATCCGCCTTTTTGCCCAGGCGGCCGAGGGAAAGGTGCCCCGTGTGCCTGCCGCCCCTCCGAAGGAGATGCAGCTCAGCGGACTCGATGTGCTGCGGCTCACACCAGAGGTGGGATTCGTCAATGTGGGCGAGCGCTGCAACGTGGCAGGTTCGAAGAAGTTCCTGAGACTTATCAAAGAGAAGAAATATGACGAGGCCGTCTCCATCGCCCGCCGCCAGGTGGCCGACGGGGCCCTTGTCATCGACATCAATATGGACGACGGGCTGATAGATGCCCGCCGCGAGATGGTGACTTTCCTCAATATCATCGCCTCGGAGCCGGATATCGCCCGCATGCCGCTGATGATTGACTCATCGGACTGGAACGTGGTGGAGGCTGCCTTGAAATGCGTGCAGGGCAAGTGTATCGTCAACTCCATTTCACTGAAAGAAGGCGAGGAGCGCTTCCTCGACCATGCTGCCACCATCCGGCGCTATGGGGCTGCCGTCGTCGTTATGTGCTTCGACGAGGAAGGGCAGGCCACCACCTACGAGCGCCGTATCCAGATAGCAGGGAGGGCTTATGCGCTGCTGTGCGAGAAGGCCGGTTTCCGCCCCTGCGACATCATCATCGACCCCAATGTGCTGGCCATCGCCACCGGCATTGAGGAGCACGACAGCTATGCTGCCGACTTCATCCGCACCTGCGCTTGGATCCGCGAGCACTTGCCCGGTGCCCATGTGAGTGGTGGCGTGAGCAATCTCTCTTTCGCTTTCAGAGGCAACAATTATATCCGCGAGGCCATGCATGCCGTCTTCCTCTATCACGCTATCAGCCAAGGGATGGATTTCGGCATCGTCAATCCTTCTGCCAAGGTGACCTACAGCGACATCCCGGCAGAGCAGCTTGAGATCATCGAGGATGCCATCCTCTGCCGGACAGACAACCCCTCGGCACGGCTCATCTCGCTGGCCGAGGAGATCAAGGTCAGGCAGGAGCGGGAGAAGGCAATGGCCACTGACGGCAAGGTGCAGGCTGTGGTGGAGGACAGTTGGCGCCACGCCGATGTCGATGAGCGCCTCATCCAGGCACTGCGACGGGGTATCGGCGATTATCTGCCTCAGGACCTCGACGAGGCCTTGCTGAAATATCCGCGGGCCGTGGACATTATCGAGGGTCCGCTGATGGCTGGCATGAACCTTGTGGGGCAGCTGTTCGGCGCCGGAAAGATGTTTCTTCCCCAAGTGGTGAAGACGGCACGCACGATGAAGCAGGCCGTGGCCCATCTGCAGCCCCATATAGAGGCGCAGCGCAACGGCAGGGAGTCGAAGGCCGGCAAGATTTTGCTTGCCACGGTGAAAGGCGATGTGCACGACATCGGTAAGAACATCGTGGCTGTGGTGATGGCCTGCAACAACTATGAGGTGATCGATATGGGCGTGATGGTGCCTGCCGACCAGATTGTGAAAAAAGCCATCGAAGAGCAGGTAGACCTTATCGGCTTGAGCGGTCTCATCACCCCCAGTCTGGAAGAGATGGTGAATGTGGCCACGGCGCTGCGCAAGGCGGGGCTCGACATCCCCATCATGATTGGCGGTGCTACCACCAGCGAGCTGCATGTAGCACTGAAGATTGCTCCCGTCTACGGAGGCCCTGTGGTATGGATGAAAGATGCCTCGCAGAATGCTTTGGCTGCCGCACGGTTGCTCGACGAAAGTGGCCGTGATGGGTATGAGCAGCGGTTGACAGAAGCCTATGAGCGGATGCGCGACGACTATAACGAGCAGCAGCACGACCTGCTTAGCATCGAGGAGGCCCGTAAGCGAAAGCTCAATCTGTTTGACGAAAAATGAGGGCTTGGGCATAAGGTCCTTAAAGTCCTTAAAGACCTTAAAGCCCTTTAATGAAGAGAAATGAGTCTTGAAAATGATAAAAAAAATTATTTTTGATTTCGGAGGTGTC
Organism: uncultured Prevotellaceae bacterium; assembly: GCA_902795605.1. Lineage (GTDB taxonomy): Bacteria > Bacteroidota > Bacteroidia > Bacteroidales > Bacteroidaceae > Prevotella. The sequence continues at coordinate 23,044 of CADBLU010000103.1, forward strand.
ATCGTGACCCTCGACCATCAGGAGGCCGTGAGAAGGTTCGCCGCACTGGGGTTGAAAGATGCCGCCAAGGCGCTCGACCCCTACACCCAGGGAGGGATTTTCGGCGAGTTGGAAGAAGGAAAAATCGGTGCCGACGAGTTTGTGAGTCAGTTGGGCAACCTCTGCGGACGCACTCTCACCTATGAGGAGTGCTATCACGCATGGCATGGATACCACAAAGAGCTTCCCGAGCGCAACTTGAAGGCACTTAGGGGATTGGTAGAGAATGGCTATCGACTGATTATGCTGTCGAATACCAATCCGTTTATGATGCAATGGGCCCGAAGCAGTGCTTTCGACGGCCACGGACATCCTGTAGATGATTATTTCGACAGTGTGTATGTGAGTTACAAAATGGGAATGATGAAGCCCAACCCGATGTTCTTCAAGACAGTGCTGGAGCGGGAGGGCATCGTGCCCGAAGAGACGCTCTTTGTGGACGACGGACCACGCAACGTGGCTGTCGCCAGCCAGTTGGGTATCCATACCTACTGTCCTGCCAATGGCAGCGACTGGACGGAAGAAATCTATAGTTTTCTCGGAACTGATGTGTCTGCAAGAGACATGAAAGGAGAGTAAATAACTCAACTATCTCAAGTTGAAAAGAGTTTGGGAGTTGAGGAGTGTAGGAGTTGAGGAGTGTAGACATTCGTCTCGCAAGCTATAGCCTATACTGACGATGAACTATCAGTTCAATGGTCCAAACTCCAAATCTCCTAAACTCCTAAACTCCAAAAGTTGAGCGAATGCGAAACTTGAGTAAATAAATAGGATTGAAGATGAAGAGAACAAAAAAATGGCATCCGCTGCCAGGCCAGCCTCTGACAGAGACCGACCGTCAAGTGATGTATTGGGAAGGCAAAGGCAAGGTGGTGCCCACCCGCGACCTCATCCGCACGCCCGAGGAGATAGAGGGCATCCGCAGAAGCGGTGTCGTGAATACGGGAGTGCTCGATGAGGTGGCCCGCCAAATCCATGCCGGCATGAGTACGCTCGAGATCGACCAGATTTGCTATGACTATTGCACGAGCCATGGGGCCACCCCTGCCTGTCTCGGCTACGAGGGCTTCCCCAAGAGTGTGTGTACGAGCATCAACGAGGTGGTGTGCCACGGTATTCCCAAGGCCGAGGATGTGCTTGAGGAGGGCGACATCATCAACGTGGACTTCACTACCATCCTCGACGGCTACTATGCCGATGCCTCGCGCATGTTTATCATAGGCAAGACCACGCCCGAGAAGGAGCAGTTGGTCAGGGTGGCCAAGGAGTGTCTGGAGATAGGTATGGAAGCCGCCCGCCCCTATGGGTTCGTGGGCGACATAGGCCATGCGATAGAGAAGCACGCCAAGAAATATAACTACGGCGTGGTGCGCGACCTCTGCGGTCACGGTGTAGGGCTGAAGTTTCATGAACTGCCCGACGTGCCCCATTTCGGCCATCGCGGTCAGGGCATGCTGCTCGTGCCAGGTATGGTGTTCACCATCGAGCCGATGATCAATATCGGCTCATGGAAAGTCTTTATCGACGATGAAGACGAGTATGGCTGGGAGGTCATCTCTTGGGATGAGGAACCCAGTGCCCAGTGGGAGCATACGCTGCTGATGACCGAACATGGAGTGGAAATCCTGACATACTGACCATGGAGAAGAAAATGGAGAAGAAAGACGTCTATATATTGGGCATAGAGAGCAGTTGCGACGACACCTCTGCGGCAGTCATCCGCAACGGGGTGCTGCTGAGCAACGTTACCGCCTCGCAAGACGTGCACCGCGACTATGGAGGCGTGGTGCCCGAACTCGCCTCGCGTGCACATCAGCAGAACGTGGTGCCGGTCGTCGATCAGGCCATCGCACGAGCGGGCATCACCAAGGATATGCTCTCTGCCGTGGCCTTCACGCGCGGTCCCGGACTGATGGGCTCGCTCCTCGTAGGGGTGAGTTTCGCCAAAGGCTTTGCCCGTTCGCTCGGCATTCCCCTCATCGATGTCAATCACCTGCAAGGCCATGTGATGGCGCATTTTATTAAGGAAGACGACGACGATCAGTCGGCTCCGCCATTGCCGTTTCTCTGTCTTCTCGTCAGTGGAGGCAATTCGCAGATAGTGCTAGTCAAGGCCTACAACGATATGGAGGTGCTCGGACAGACCATCGACGACGCTGCCGGAGAGGCCATCGACAAATGTTCGAAGGTGATGGGGCTGGGGTATCCCGGAGGGCCCATCATCGACAGGTTGGCACGGCAGGGCAACCCTCATGCCTACCGATTCTCTGAACCTCATATCCCGGGACTGGACTATAGTTTCAGCGGCCTGAAGACCTCGTTCCTCTATCAGCTGCGTGACTGGGTGAAAGAAGACCCCGACTTTGTGGAACATCACAAGGAGGACCTTGCGGCAAGTCTGGAATACACCGTTGTCGACATCCTCATGCGCAAGTTGTACCTGGCTGTCAAGCAGACGCGGGTGCGGCAGGTGGCATTAGCCGGCGGCGTCTCGGCCAACAACGGTCTCCGTAACGCCTTCCGTGAATATGCCGAGAAATACAAGTGGACCATCTATATCCCCAAGTTCAGCTATACCACCGACAATGCCGCCATGATTGCCGTCACGGGCTACTACAAATATCTTGACGGCGTCTTCTGCAGCATTGACGCCCCCGCATTCTCCAAAGTGACTTTCAAATAGCATACAACAATCAAAAAATATCATCTATGGAACTAGAAAAAAAGGTTTTGAGCCGTGAGATACAGACATTGCTCTATGAGTCGGGCAAGACACTTGGCACGGCCGAGAGTTGCACGGGTGGAAGGATTGCCGAGGCCATCATCTCCATCCCTGGAGCGTCAGAATATTTCAAAGGCTCCATCGTGTCATATTCCAACGACGTGAAGGAGCGTTTGCTCCATGTAGACCATCAGCTCATCGAAGAGAAGACGGCCGTGTGCGAGGAGGTGGCGATGGCCATGGTGCGCGGTGCCTGCGAGACGCTTCAGGTGGACTATGCCATTGCGGCCACGGGAATCGCAGGTCCCGGCGGCGGCACGAAAGAAATCCCTGTAGGCACCATCTGGCTGGCTTTCGGCTCGCACGACGACGTGCGGACACTCAAGCTGGAAACTGATGAGGGTCGCGACAAAAATCTCTCTGTGGCCACGTTCAAGGCCCTTCAGGGATTCCTCGCCTACATCAACGAGCACATTGTGAAGAAGGAAGCAGAAGAGTGATTCTGTCTCTCAAAAGTGAAAAGATTCTTAAAATTACGGTTTTAGGAATCTTTTTTAATATTATTTAGTCAGTATTCTTCGCCATTGATGTATTATTGTTGTAATTTTGCGTTGGATTTCGGCACGATGCCGGAGAATCTATTGGAAATAACATCAAAAAAAGACAATAAGACATGGCAGAATCATTCGATATCCGCGAACTCAACGTGCGGATAGAACAGCAAAGCGCGTTTGTGTCAAGCCTCACAATGGGCATGGACCGCGTCATCGTAGGACAGAAGCATCTGGTTGATTCACTTCTTATCGGACTCCTCAGCGATGGTCATATCCTGCTTGAGGGCGTGCCGGGACTGGCCAAGACACTGGCCATTAAGACACTGGCTCAACTCATCGATGCTAAGTACAGCCGCATACAGTTTACCCCCGACCTGCTTCCTGCCGATGTGGTAGGCACGATGATCTATTCGCAGAAAGAAGAGATCTTCCAGGTGAAGAAAGGTCCGGTGTTTGCCAATTTCGTGCTGGCCGATGAGATCAACCGCGCCCCTGCCAAGGTGCAGAGTGCACTCCTCGAGGCCATGCAAGAGCATCAGGTGACTATCGGTGAGCAGACATTTGCCTTGCCCGACCCCTTCCTCGTGATGGCCACGCAGAACCCCATCGAGCAGGAGGGCACCTATCAGTTGCCTGAGGCACAGGTCGACCGTTTCATGCTCAAGGCCGTCATCGACTATCCTACGCTCGAGGAGGAGAAGATGATTATCCGTGAGAACCTGCACAAGAGTCTGCCCGAAGTGAAGCCCGTCACCACCGCCGCCGAGATTATCGCTGCCCGCGACGTGGTGCGTCAGGTATACATCGACGAGAAAATCGAGCAGTATATCGCCGACATCGTCTTTGCCACACGCTATCCTGAGCGCTATCATCTCAACGACCTTCGCGACCTCATCAGCTTCGGCGGTTCACCGCGTGCCAGTATCAGTCTGGCCAGGGCAGCCCGTGCCTACGCATTCATCAAGCGCCGCGGCTTCGTGGTGCCCGAGGACGTGAAGGCCATCGTCCACGACGTGCTCCGCCACCGCATCGGTCTCACCTACGAGGCAGAGGCCAGCAATGTGAGGAGCGAGGAGATTATCAGCCGTATCATCAACCAGGTGGAGGTGCCTTGATGGAAACCTCGGAGTTGCTGAAAAAAGTTCGGCAGATTGAGATCCGCACACGTCGGCTGAGTCAGAACATCTTCGCCGGCCAGTATCACTCTGCTTTCAAGGGCAGGGGTATGGCCTTCTCGGAGGTGAGAGAGTATCAGTACGGCGACGATGTGCGCGATATCGACTGGAACGTGCCGGCGCGCTTCCACCGGCCTTTTGTCAAGGTGTTTGAGGAGGAGCGCGAACTCACCGTCATGCTGCTCGTCGATGTCAGCGGGTCGCTCGATTTCGGCACAGTGAGGCAGACCAAACGCGATATGGTGGCCGAGATAGCCGCCACGCTCGCTTTCAGCGCCATACAGAACAACGACAAGATAGGCGTGGTGTTCTTCTCCGACCAGATAGAGAAATATATCCCGCCGAAGAAAGGCCGCAAGCACATCCTCTATATCATCCGCGAGATGCTCGACTTCCGCCCCCAGAGCCTCCGCACCGACGTGGGCATGGCCGTGGAGTTCCTCACACGTGTGATGAAGCGCAGCTGCACGGCGTTTCTGATGAGCGACTTCTTCGTGAGAAACGATTTCAGCAGTCAGCTCACCATCGCCAACCAGAAGCACGACGTGGTGGCCATACAGGTCTACGACCAGCGTGCCAAGGAGTTGCCCGACGTGGGACTCATGCGTATCCGCGATGCCGAGACAGGCCATGAAATGGTCATCGACACGAGCAGCAAGCGGCTTCGCCATGCCCACACAGCGCATTGGTTCAAGCGCCAGGCGCAGTTGCGCCAGACATTGACCAAGAGCAATGTCGACCATGTGTCTATCTCCACTGGCGAAGATTACGTGAAGTCGTTGCGGATGCTCTTCGATATGCGAACCAAATAAGGACCGAAGATGAAACGAACAGAAATCCTCTTACTGCTGTTTGGCGTCTGCATGCTTTCACTGGCACAGGTGAAGGTGGACGTGAGTATCGACCCGCAGGAAATCCTCGTGGGCGAGCAGTCGCGTCTCACCGTGAGTGTCACGATGAAAGAAGGGCAGACAGCGCAGTTCCCGATATACAAATATGCCGAGCCTTTAGTGCCCGGCGTAGAGGTGCTCGAGGTGGGCGCCCCCGACACGGCGCGCACTGGCGACCAACAGTTGAAGGTGACTCAGGTGTATACCCTCACCTCATTCGACGACACCCTCTATTATCTTCCACCGATGGAAGTGAAGGTCGACGGGAAAAGCTATCCCTCGAAAAACCTTGCGCTGAAAGTGCTGACGATAGAGATTGACACGCTGCATCCCAACCAGTTCTTCCCGCCGAAGACGGTGCAGACACCGCCTTTTGACTGGAGTGAGTGGGCGCCGCTCTTCTGGCTCAGTGTGCTGGCCTTGCTGCTGATGGCCTTGGTGGCCTATCTCTATGTGAGGCTCCGCGACAACAAACCCATCATCTCGCGCATCCGCATCATCAAGCATGTGCCTGCCCACCAGAAAGCCATGCAGGCCATCGAGAAGATCAAGGCCGACAATGCCGATATGGCCTACGACCAGAAAGAGTATTATACCCGTCTGACCGACACGCTCCGCACCTATCTCGAAGAGCGCTTTGGCATCCAGGCTATGGAGATGACCAGCGGTGAGATCATCGAACAGTTGCGCAACGAGGAGGACCAGAGTAAGATAGAGGAGTTGCGCCAACTCCTTGAGACAGCCGACCTTGTGAAATTCGCCAAGCATTCCGCCCTGCTCGATGAGCGTGGCCGCAATATGGCCAGTGTGGTCGACTTCATCCAGACCACGAAGCGCGACGAGCAGCCCACGATAGAGAAAGTGGAACCGCAACTCACCGACAGCGAGCGCCGTACGCGCCGCTCTCGCACCATCATCATCACACTCATCACGCTCCTTTCGCTGGCGGCAGTGGCACTGCTTGTCTATGTGATATGGCAGGCGGCTGCGGTGATGCTGATATGACCCAATAAAAAAGCAAGACGTCATGCAATTCATCAACAAAGAATATTTCCTGCTGCTCCTGCTTCTCATACCCTATCTGCTGTGGTATTTCCTCTACAGGAAGAAGACGGAGCCGGCCATGAGGATGAGCGACACCTTCCCCTACCAGTTCGCACCCAAGAGCTGGAGGGTGAGGCTCCTTCATCTGCCGATGTTGCTCAGGATCTTTACCTTCGTCATGATGGTGACCATCCTCGCGCGGCCGCAGACCCATAACTCATGGGGCGAGAAGACGGTCGAGGGAATCGACATCATGCTTTCGATGGACGTCTCGACCAGTATGCTGGCCGAGGACCTGCGCCCTAACCGTCTTGAGGCGGCCAAGGAGGTGGCAGCGGAGTTTATCTCCGGCCGTCCCGACGACAATATCGGACTCAATATCTTCGCCGGAGAGGCCTTCACCCAGTGTCCGATGACCACCGACCACCAGTCGCTCATCAACCTGCTGCTCAATGTGCGCACAGATATTGCCGCCCGCGGACTCATCGAGGACGGCACCGCCATCGGCATGGGCCTTGCCAATGCCGTGAGCCGTCTGAAGGACAGCAAGTCGAAGAGTAAGGTGGTGATCCTGCTCACCGATGGCAGCAACAACATGGGCGACATCTCTCCGATGACAGCCGCCAATATCGCCAAGAGTTTCGGCATCAGGGTCTACACTATCGCCGTGGGCACCAACAAGGTGGCCCGCTATCCCATGGCCGTGGGTGGGACGATACAATATGTCAACATGGCGGTGGAGATAGACACGAAGACCTTGCGTGACATCGCTGCCACTACCGACGGCAATTTCTATCGTGCCACCAATAAGTCGGAGTTGAAGAAAATCTATCAGGACATCGACAAACTGGAGAAGAGCCGCTTCGATGTGAAGAAGTTCAGCAAGCGCTATGAGGCCTACCAGCCTTTCGCCATTGCTGCCCTTGTGTCGCTGCTGCTCGAACTCCTGCTGAGGATCACGGTGTTCAGACGTATTCCTTAAAACGAGTATCTATATGTTCAGATTTGAGAATCCCGTCTATCTTTATATCCTCCTGGTCATCCCCTTGCTCGTGATGGTCAGGATCCTCTCTGATATCCGCCGCAAGAAGCGGCTTGCCAGGTTTGGCGACAGGCAGTTGGTGAACGAGATGATGGAAGACGTGTCGACCCTGCGCCCGAAGGTGAAGTTCTGGCTGCTCCTCTCCGCGCTGGCCCTCCTCATCATCGCGCTGGCCCGTCCGCAGATGGGCACCCGCATCAGCCGTGAGAAACGGCAGGGCATCGAGGCGATTATCTGCATGGATATCTCCAACTCGATGCTGGCCACCGACGTGGCTCCCTCGCGCTTGGCCAAGAGCAAACTGCTGGTGGAAAACATGGTCGACAAGTTCGTCAACGACAAGGTGGGACTCATCGTCTATGCCGGCGATGCTTTCGTGCAGTTGCCTATCACCAGCGATTATGTGTCGGCCAAGATGTTCATGCACAGCATCACCCCGTCGCTCATCGCCTCGCAAGGCACCGACATTGCCGCGGCCATCAACCTGGCACTTCACAGCTTCACTCCCGATGAGAAGGCCGGCAAGGCTATCATTCTCATCACCGACGGTGAGGACCATGAGGGCCGTGCGCTGGAGATGGCCAAGGAGGCGAAAGAGAGAGGCGTCAGGGTGTTTATCCTCGGCGTGGGCACCCAGCACGGGTCGACCATCAAGATGAGCGACGGCCACTATATGACAGACAATACGGGAGAGACCGTCATCACACGGCTCAATGAGTCGATGTGTAAGGAGATTGCCGCTGCCGGCAGTGGCACTTATATCCATGTAGACAACACCAGCGAGGCGCAGCAGCGTCTCGACGATGAAATCTCCAAGATGCAGAAAGGCGAAGTGGAGAGCATCATCTACAGTGAGTATGCCGAGCAGTTTCAGGCGGTGGTGCTTATCGCGCTGCTCCTGCTCATCCTCGAGGTGCTCATCTATGAGCGCACCAACCCGTTGCTGCGCCATGTGCGTCTCTTCAAAAAACGTGATACCAAGACTGACAATTGACAAGATATGCTTAGTAAATGTAAATATATCCTCTGTGTCATAGTGATGCTGGCCGTCGGCGGACATGCTGCCGCCCAGACCGACCGGCAGCATGTCCGCAAGGGCAATGTGCTGTTCAGGAAAGGTGATTTCAGCAAAGCCGCCGTGGAGTACCAGAAAGCGCTCTCGCTGAATGAGCACAACACGCAAGCTGTCTACAACCTTGGGTGCGCTGCCCTGCAGATGGGCAACGACTCACTGGCCGTGGAACAGTTCAAGGCGGCCGGTCAGGCAGAGCCCAACAAGATCAGGCGTGCCATGGCCTATCATAACATTGGTGTGGTGTTTCAGTCGCACCAGCAATACGGCGAGGCCATAGAAGCCTATAAGGAAGCCTTGCGCAACAACCCCGCCGACAATGAGACGAGATACAATCTCGTGCTCTGCAAACGGCAGCAGCAGCAAGACCAACAGGATCAGCAGAACAAGCAGAATCAGCCGAACAAAGACCAGAACAAGGATCAGAATAAGGACCAGAACAAGGATCAGAATAAGGATCAGAACAAAGACCAGAATAAGGACAACGACCAGGACAAAGACAAGAATCAGCAAGACCAGTCGCAGCAGCCGCGGCAGCAGATGAGCAAGGAGAACGCCGAGCGTCTGCTCGACGCTGCCGTGCAGGAGGAGAAGCGGACGCAGGACAAGCTGAAGAAAGCCATGCAGCAGCCTCGCAAGAGAGTGCTTCAGAAGAACTGGTAACACACAAGATCAGACGAAATGAGAAAGTACGCTTATATATTATTGATGTTATGGTGGATGGCGGCTGCCGTCCATGCTCAGCGAATAGTGGTCAACGCCCCCGGACGGGTGACTGCCGGTGAGAATTTCCGGCTCGAGTATACCGTCAATACCAATGATGTGAGCGGCCAGTTGAAACTCGGCAACATCCCCGATGCCTTTGAGGTGGTCTACGGACCCAGCGTCTCGCAGCAGCAAAGCTATAGCGTGGTCAACGGCCATGCCACCAGTTCGTCGTCGATCACTTACACCTACATGCTTATGGGTGTGAAAAACGGCACTTTCACCATCCCCCCAGCACATATCGTCGTCAATGGCAACACCATCGCTTCGGAGTCGGTGAAGGTCTCCGTCGTGGGCAATGCTTCCCCCGGTGGTGGAGGCACCACCTTCCATCAGGACGAGGACGACCGTCCGAAGATGCGGAGCGCCGGCAGTGCCATCACCAACAATGACCTTTTTATCAGGGTGAGCGCCAATAAGACTCATGTGCATGAACAAGAGCCCATCCTGCTCACATACAAGGTCTATACACTCGTTGACCTCACCCAGTTGAACGGCAAGATGCCCGACCTCACCGGTTTTCACTCACAGGAAGTGGAACTGCCCCAACAGAAGAATTTCCACCTTGAGCAGGTGAACGGTCGCAACTATAAGTGTGTGACGTGGAGTCAATATGTGATGTATCCTCAGATGACGGGAAAACTTGAGATTCCGAGCATCACGTTCAAGGGCATCGTCGTGCAGGAGAACCGCAACGTCGACCCCTTTGAGGCTTTCTTCAACGGCGGTTCGGGCTATGTGGAGGTGCAGAGAGACATCGTGGCTCCCGGCCTCACCGTCCAGGTGGACTCGCTGCCTGCCCGTCCGTCCAATTTCTCGGGTGGAGTGGGACGCTTCAATATCTCGGCACAGTTGGAGACCAACGAGGTGAAGGCGGGTGAACCCGTCAAACTGCGTGTCGTGGTTGGCGGTACGGGTAACCTGAAGTTGCTCAAGCAACCTCTGGTGGAATTCCCCTCCGACTTCGACAAGTATGATCCTGAGGTGACCGACAAGACCAAACTGACTTCCAACGGCGTGGAGGGAAATATGGTGTACGACTTCTTGGCAGTGCCGAGAAATCCCGGTGAATACACTATCTCACCGGTTGAGCTGGTCTACTACGACACAGGTGTCAATGCCTACAAGAGCGTGAAGACGCAAGAGTTCAAGATCACCGTGGCCCCCGGTGACGGCAATGCCAGCGTGAGCGACTTCACCGACATGAAAGACAAAGACATCCATCCCATCAAGAAAGGCAAGGCCACGATGCGCGAGGCCGATGATTTCTTCTACGACTCCATAGCCTATTGGGTATGGATTGTCGTGCCTCTGCTCATGTTTGTCGCTTTGCTGGCCATCTTCCGCAAGCGTGCCCTCGACCGTGCCGACATCATCAAGATGAAAGCCAAGAATGCCAACAAGGTGGCCACCAAACGTCTGCAGACCGCCAACCGTCTGATGCTCCAGGGAGAGAACTCCCTCTTCTATGATGAGGTGCTCAAGGCCCTTTGGGGCTATGTGGGCGACAAACTCAATATGCCCGAGGAGCAGCTCTCGCGCGACAATGTGAGTGAGAAACTCTCTGCTCGGGGAGTCGACCGTCAGACCATCGACAAATTCATCGAGGCTCTCGATGAGTGTGAATATGAGCGCTACGCGCCCGGCGATGCCAAAGGCAATATGAACAAGACATTTGAATCGGCCATGACAGCCATTATGGAAATAGAGAAATCGATGAAGGCCCACAGGCGCAGCGGTGCTTCCGCGGCACTGCTTGTGTTGGCGCTTGTTTTGCCCCTTCATGCTTCTGCCGTCACCAAGGTGGAAGCCGATGCGGAGTATTCGAAGGGCAACTACCAGCAGGCAATCAAGGATTATGAGGAGTTGTTGAAACAGGGCGTGAATGCAGACGTCTACTATAATCTCGGCAATGCCTACTTCCGTACGGATAATATCACGCTCGCCATCCTCAACTACGAGCGTGCCCACATGCTCTCGCCTGGCGATGAAGACATTGAGTTCAACCTTCAGTTTGCCCGTTCGAAGACCATCGATAAGATTACGTCGAAAGATGAGCCCTTCTTCTTCAACTGGTATCGCTCACTCGTCACGCTCACCAGCGTCGACCATTGGGCGTATCTGGCCGTCGTGAGCATCATCATGGTGCTCGTGCTTGTGCTGATGTATCTTTTCGCAGGCAGCCTGCCCCTTCAGAAAATAGGATTCTTCGGAGCTCTCGCTTTCCTGCTTCTGTTCCTGCTGTCCAATCTTTTTGCCTTTCAGCAGAAGCGTATGCTGGAAAACCGCAACGGAGCCATCGTCGTCTCGTCTTCGGTGAGCGTGAGGAAATCACCTGCCCATAATGCCGAAGCCGCTTTCGTGCTGCATGAGGGCACGAGAGTTGATGTGACCGACAAGACGATCAAGGGTTGGCGAGAGGTGAAGATTGCTGATGGCCGTGAGGGCTGGTTGCAAGAGGACAAGATTGAAGAGATATAGACTAAACTCTCTGTGCCATGGACTTGCAGGCGATAGTGGAAATCGACAGACAGCTGCTTGGTGTGGTCAATGGGGCTCATTCGCCGTTTTTCGACACGCTGATGACCGTCCTCACCTCAGGCCCCACCTGGATACCGCTGTATCTCTCCCTGCTCTACCTCGTTGTCAAGAACAACGAGACGATGGCGCAGATAGGACTGGTGGTGCTCTGTTGTGCGATCTGCTTCTTCATCACAGAGTTCGTGACCGAGGGTCTGGTAAAGCCTGCCGTAGCCCGTCCGCGGCCAGGCAACGACCCGGAATGGATGTATATGGTGCATGTGGTAGGTGATCGGCGTGGTCTCGACTACAGTTTCTTCTCTGCCCATGCCGCCAATACGTTCGGCATCGCTGTGTTTTTCTGCCTCCTGGTGCGCGACACCGTCTTCTCATGGCTGATGGTCACCTGGTCGTTGCTCAATTGCTATACCCGTCTATATCTGGCCATGCACTATCCTTCCGACATCCTTGTCGGACTGCTTTTCGGGGCATTGGTCGGCATGGTGGTCTACCTGGTGTTCTGGCTGTTCTACAGGCAGTTGTCTGCCGGGCAGAGTTACGTGTCGACACAATATAGCGCCACAGGCTACAACCAGACGGATATCGACGTGGTGGCTTGTGTGCTGATGGCCACCTATGCGATAGCCATCATCCTGTCGCTCACCATGCATTCATCTTTATAATAGTATATATGGATACACGACATATCAAGATAAGTGATTACAACTATCCGCTGCCCGATGAGCGCATCGCCAAATATCCTTTGGCCCGACGCGACTCGTCGCGTCTTCTCGTCTACAGAGGCGGGGAGATCAGCGAGGATGTCTTCAGTGCCCTGCCCGGCTATCTGCCCACGGGTTCGCTGATGGTGTTCAACAACACCAAGGTCATCATGGCCCGCTTGCATTTCCGCAAGTCGACAGGTGCGCTCATCGAGGTGTTCCTGCTCGAGCCCGTGTCGCCCTCCGACTATCAGGTGATGTTTCTCACCACAGGCCGATGCGAATGGTGCTGTCTGGTAGGCAACCTGAAGAAATGGAAAGAGGAGCCGCTCGTCAGGACCGTCGAAGTGGGCGGCAAGACAGTGGTGCTGCGTGCCAGCAGGGTAGGGGAGATGCGCACCGGTCAGCGAGTGGTGCTGGAATGGGACCAGTCCGACGTCACCTTCGCCGAAATCCTCGACGCCGTGGGCGAGTTGCCCATACCGCCTTACCTCAACCGCCAGTCAGAGGAAAGCGACAAGACCACCTATCAGACGGTCTATTCCAAAGTCAAGGGCAGTGTGGCAGCCCCTACCGCCGGCCTGCATTTCACCGATGAGGTGCTTCACGCCCTCGACGAGCGGGGCATTCAGCGCGAGGAGGTGACTCTCCATGTGGGAGCCGGCACTTTCCGTCCGGTGAAAAGCGAGTGTATCGAGGGGCATGAGATGCATTCCGAGCATTTCTGTGTCCAGCGTTCCACGGTGCAGCAACTCATCGAGCACCTTGGGCGTGTGGTGGCTGTGGGCACCACCAGTGTCCGCACTCTTGAGAGCCTGTATTATATCGGTGCCCAGATGTGCTCCTGCCCTTTTGCCGACGATGAACCGATACATGTGTCGCAGTGGGAGCCCTATGAGCAGGCGGCCGGCAACCGGATGCCTGACGTCGCCGAGGCTTTGGAGGCCATCCTCCGCCATCTCGACCGTCATCATCTCAGTGCCCTCCATGCCGACACCCAGATCATCATCGCACCAGGCTATGAATATAAGATAGTGAGCCGGCTTGTCACCAATTTCCATCAGCCGCAGAGCACCTTGCTGCTGCTCGTCAGTGCTTTCGTGCATGGCGACTGGCGCCGCATCTACGACTATGCTTTGTCACATGACTTCCGTTTCCTGAGTTACGGCGACAGTTCGCTGCTGATGCCCGACGACCCGCCGTCTTCCGGCAAACAGGAATAATCGTCGGCAGACCAGGATAAGCATCACTGGCAGATAATCATCATCATCATCTACAGACCCATCAATTTATCAAATCATTATGAACAAAAGACCCAAGATAGGCGACAAAGTGAGATTCCTCAGTGAGACAGGCGGTGGCCGCGTCTCCGGATTCCGAGGCAAAGATATCGTGCTCGTGGAGGACGAGGATGGTTTCGAAATCCCCACCTTGATCAACGAGGTGGTGATCGTGGAGACCGACGACTACAACATCGCCAAAGTACATACTTCGGCCGTGCCGGGCATGATGGCCAAGGCCAAACCGACACCGGTGGATGAAAACGCCGACTACGACCCTGCCGACCGTCCGGTCACCTTCCGCCGTCCGGCAGAAGAGCGCAAGGGAGGCGATGCCCTCTCTGCCTATATCGCTTTTGTCCCTATGGACATCAAAAATATGACAACCACCGATTTCGAGGCCTATTTCGTCAACGACAGCAACTACTACATGCACATCACCTTTCTCTCGGCAGAGGGCAACAGTTGGCGGTTGCGTCATTGTGCGGAGGTGGAGCCCAACACCAAACTCTTTCTTGAGCAGTTCGGCTTCTCCTCGCTCAACGAGATGGACCGCGCCTGTGTGCAAATCATCGCCTACAAGCGTGAGAAGCCTTTTCTCCTCAAACCCGCTGTCGACGTGCAGTTCCGTATTGAGCCGGTGAAGTTCTACAAACTCCATACCTTCCGTGAGAATGCCTTCTTCGAGACGCCAGCTTTGCTGATCACCCTCATAGAGAACGATGCCACTCCGCGACCGCTCGTCGTCGATCCTCAGCAGCTCAAGCAGCAGATGTACGGGAACCGGGAGACTGCGGGCAAGCAGGAAGCGGTAGCCGCCGGCCGAGAGGGCAACGGCTATGTCAGACGATACGACGACCAGCAAAGCAAGGGGAAAAGTCCCGTCTATCGTGTGCAGGGTGACGTAGTGGTCGTCGACCTGCATGCCTCCGAGATTCTTGAGACAACCGCCGGAATGTCGGCAGGCGACATCCTCAACTATCAGCTTGACGTCTTCCGCCGCACGTTGGAAAGCCATAAGAATGCCAAGGGGCAGAAGATCGTCTTCATCCACGGCAAGGGTGAGGGAGTGCTTCGCAAGGCCATCCTGCAGGAATTGCGATATAAGTACAAGAAATACACATTCCAAGATGCCTCTTTCCAGGAATACGGTTTCGGAGCCACTCAGGTGACAATCCGTTGACAGGGGAGGGCAGCGCCTCCATAGTTACAAGAGCTATGGCGCGGCGTCATAATAATAACACATCATTAAATACGATATCACATGAAAAACGGATTTATCACTGTGGCTGCAGCAGTGCCTTCGGTCAAAGTGGCCGACTGTGCCTACAACCTGCTTCAGATAGAGAATATGATCGCGCAGGCAGAGGGAAAGGGCGTAGAAATCATCGTCTTTCCCGAACTTGCTCTCACCGGATATACTTGCCAGGATTTGTTCAGGCAGAACCATCTGTTGATGCAGGCGGAGAATGCCGTGCTGATGCTGCTCGACTTCACCCGCAAGCTTGATGTCATCAGTATCATTGGCCTGCCAATAGCTGTGGGCAACCTGTTGCTCAATTGCGCCATTGTTATCCAAAGCGGCGATATCCTGGGGGTGGTGCCGAAGACCTATCTGCCCAACTATAGCGAGTTCTATGAGAAACGGTGGTTTGCTTCGTCGCAAGACCTCCATCCCACAGAGATACATTTTGCAGGCAAACGTCTGGTGGTGTCACCCGCCCCGCAGATTTTCAGAACCTTCGAAGACGTGCTCTTCGGCATTGAGATCTGCGAGGATGTGTGGGCACCGACACCGCCCAGCAACCATCTCGCGCTGGCTGGTGCCGACCTGGTGTTCAACCTCTCGGCCTCCGATGAGCTGATAGGCAAGCACGCCTACCTCAAGAGCCTCCTCGCCCAGCAGAGTGCGCGCACCATCACGGGCTATGTCTATAGCGGTTGCGGCTTCGGCGAGAGCACGCAGGACGTGGTCTACGGCGGCAATGCCATCATCTTTGAGAACGGCCATCTGTTGGCAGAAGGTGAACGCTTCTCGTTTGAGCCGCAGCTCTTGATCAGTCAGATAGATATCGACAAATTGCGCTCCGAGCGCCGTTGCAACACCACCTTTGTCAATGCCCAGCGCCCGTCGAGTGACGAGCGGCGTGCCTGCGACGAAGTCTTCGTCGACTGTCTGGCTCCTGTCAACCGTCAGTCCGATCCCACCGAGGGCCAGCCTTTGGCCTATCGTCGCATCGACCCGCACCCCTTCATCCCCGACGAAGCGAAGATGAAGCAGAGTTGCGAGGAGATTTTCAATATCCAGATAGCCGGTTTGGCCAAGCGTCTCCAGCATATCAACAGCCAGAAGGTGGTGCTCGGCATCAGCGGTGGTCTCGACTCCACACTCGCACTGCTGGTGTGTGTGAAGACTTTCGACAAGATGGGCTACGACCGCAAGGGAATCATAGGAGTGACCATGCCCGGTTTCGGCACCTCAGGCCGAACCTATCGCAATGCCATCAGTCTGATGGAAAACCTCGGCATCACCATGCGCGAAATCAGTATTGCCAAGGCGGTGACTCAGCATTTCGAGGACATCGGCCACGACCCCTCCGTCCACGACGTGACCTATGAGAACAGCCAGGCACGCGAGCGCACACAGATTTTGATGGACCTCAGCAACAAGTTGGGCGGTCTCGTCGTAGGTACGGGCGACCTGTCGGAGTTGGCGCTGGGCTGGGCCACCTACAATGGCGACCACATGTCGATGTATGGTGTCAATGCCAGTGTGCCAAAAACACTGGTGAGTTATCTCGTGCGTTTCGTGGCCCTCAATGAGGTTGATGAACTGTCGAGGGATACCCTGCTCGACATCGTCGATACACCTATCAGTCCTGAGTTGGTGCCCACCGACCGTGAGGGCAATATCCAGCAGAAGACGGAAGACTTGGTGGGACCCTATGAGTTGCACGACTTCTTCCTCTATCATTTCCTGCGGTTCGGATATCGGCCCCAGAAACTCTATATGCTTGCGCAGCGCGCTTTCGACGGTTCCACCCCCGGTGCGGGCGTCTACGACAACGCTGTCATTAAGAAATGGCTGACCACCTTCATCCGCCGCTTCTTCAATCAGCAGTTCAAGCGCTCCTGCCTGCCCGACGGTCCCAAGGTGGGCACGGTGAGCCTCTCGCCTCGTGGCGATTGGCGCATGCCCTCTGATGCCTCCTCTGCCACCTGGCTCGCTGAGTGTGCCGCCCTTGCAGAGTGAGTTTATGAATGTGTATTATCTATGTTTCTTACTTTATTGTCTTATTCACATAAAAAAATCTTAGCAATCCTGGTGAACAGAAACTATTGATGTCTCCTTTCCGTACAAATAAGTGAAACATCCTCTTCTTTTTGTGTCCATTTATTACAAAAGATAAATTTTTTAGCAAAAAAATTTGCAGAAAGATAGAAATTCACTACTTTTGCAGTCGAATTGTAAACAACATTTTATATGATCAGAACAGCAAACTTTTGGTGGTGGCGCTACTCAAGATTGAAAATATCGTGAGAAGATAGTCGCGTACCTTAAAGTTTGGAGATCAGAGATACCGAGGGAGCTGTCATTCTTGCGACAGCCCCCTCGCTTTTTTATACATTCATTCATCAGAAAATCATCAACAACCATCAAATAATCATGCAAAAGTTCCAAGTTGACAAAAACGGTTTTTACGGAGAGTTCGGAGGTGCCTATGTGCCGGAGATTCTCTACAAGAGCGTCCACGACTTGCAGGATGCCTATCTGCCAATCGTGGAATCGGAAGAGTTCAAGGCTGAGTATCGTGCACTGCTGAAAGACTATGTGGGTCGTCCCTCGCCGCTCTACTATGCGCGTAGGATGAGTGAGCGGTATGGATGCCGTCTGTATCTCAAGCGGGAAGACCTCAACCACACGGGAGCCCACAAGATCAACAACACCATCGGTCAGATTCTGCTGGCTCGCAAGATGGGAAAGACACGCATCATCGCCGAGACAGGTGCCGGCCAGCATGGCGTGGCCACCGCCACCGTGTGTGCGCTGATGGGGATGAAGTGCGAGGTGTTTATGGGTGCTACGGATGTGGAGCGCCAGCACACCAATGTGGAGCGTATGCGGATGCTGGGTGCGGAGGTGCATCCCGTCCGTACCGGCAACATGACTCTGTCGGATGCCTGCTCCGAGGCCATCCGCGACTGGTGCTGTCACCCGCGAGATACATTCTACATCGTAGGGTCTACCATGGGGCCGCATCCTTATCCCGACCTGGTGGCACGTATGCAGAGTGTCATCTCCGAGGAAATCAAATGGCAATTGGAGGAGAAGATCGGACGCGACTATCCCGACTATCTCGTGGCGTGCATCGGCGGGGGCAGCAACGCTGCCGGCACTATCTATCACTATGCCTCCGACGAGCGTGTGAAGATCGTATTGGCCGAGGCAGGAGGACACGGCTATGAGACCGACCACACGGCAGCCACGTTGCACCGCGGCAGTGTGGGCATCCTCCACGGTGCCAAGATGCTGGTGATGCAGGACGACGACGGCCAAATAGAAGAGGCTTTCACCATCTCTGCCGGCCTCGACTATCCCGGTGTGGGACCTATGCACTGCCACATGGCCCGTCAGGGACGCTCGCAGGTGTTGAGCATCAACGACGACGAGGCTATCTACGGCGGCTATGAACTGACTCGCCTTGAAGGCATCATCCCTGCCATCGAGTCGGCCCACGCCGTGGCGGCGCTCTCGAAACTCACCTTCAAGCCCGACGATGTGGTGGTGCTCACTGTCAGCGGCCGTGGCGACAAGGACATCAAGACTTATCTCGACAACAAACAAATGGCAAAGGAATATGGAGATTTTTAATTTTTCTACTACCAGCCGCACCATACTGGCCGATTGCTATACGCCGGTGGGTGTCTATATGCGGCTGAGAGACCTCTATCCGCAAAGTGCGCTGATGGAGAGTTCCGACTATCATGAGCCAGGCAACTCACGCTCATTCATTGGCATACACCCTCTGGCAAGTGTGGCGATTGCCCATGACGTGGCCATCATCACCATGCCCGACGGCAGCATCCGCCGCCATGAGGTGGAAGGCCGTTACCGTGCCGACAATGCCATCCACGAATTGATCGACAGCATCGTCGTAGAGGGTGAAGACGCCCGTCTGTGCGGACTTTTCGGCTATACCTCTTTCAATGCGGTGCGCTATTTTGAGAACATCCCCGTCAAGGACGAGACGATGGCCCGCAACGATGCGCCCGACCTGCTCTATATCCTTTATGAGACCGTCATCGTCTTCGACCATCACAATAATATGTTGAAACTGGTGACTCTTGGCACATCGTCGGATATCGACCAGGTGCTGACGGCCGTCAACAAGTCGCATGTGCAGGAATGCCAGTTCCGTCCCGTGGGCGAGGTGTCCAGCACACTCACCGACGAGGAGCACAAAGCCAATATCCGGCGGGGCATACAGCACTGCCTGCGTGGCGATGTGTTCCAGATTGTGCTCAGCCGCAGGTTTGTGCAGAAATACGAGGGCGACGACTTCAAACTCTACCGGGCCCTCAGGAGCATCAACCCCAGTCCCTATCTGTTCTATTTCGATTTCGGCGGTTTCCGCATCTTCGGCTCCTCGCCAGAGACCCATTGCCGTATCGAGGGACGTAAGGCATACATCGACCCCATCGCCGGCACCACCCGTCGCACGGGCAACGACGAGGCCGACCGCCAAGGGGCTGAATATCTGCGCCGTGACCCCAAGGAGAACGCGGAGCATGTCATGCTCGTCGACCTCGCCCGCAACGACCTTGCCCGCAACTGCCACGGTGTGAAGGTGGAGTTCTACAAGGACTTGCAGTATTATAGCCACGTCATCCATCTGGTGTCGAGGGTGTCGGGCGAACTTGATGAAGGAGCCGACCCTGTGAAGGCCTTTATCGACACATTCCCCGCTGGGACACTCTCGGGCGCACCGAAGGTGCGTGCCATGCAGCTCATCTCCGAATACGAGCCTCACAACCGGGGAGCCTATGGCGGCTGCATCGGCATCATCGGACTTGACGGCTCACTCAACCAGGCCATCACCATCCGCACCTTTGTCGCCCGTGGCGGCGAACTGTGGTTCCAGGCCGGTGGCGGAATCGTGGCTAAGAGCGACGAGGAGTATGAGTTGCAAGAAGTGAACAATAAACTTGGTGCGCTGCGGCGCGCCATAGAGATGGCAGAAAAATTGTGAAAAGATGAAAATAGTGATTATCGACAATTATGACTCTTTTACCTACAACCTGAGTCATTATGTGAAAGCATTGGGCGCAGAGGTCACCGTGCTGCGCAACGACCAGTTCGCACTCACCGACCTTGAGCCCTACGACAAGATCATCCTCTCGCCAGGGCCGGGCATCCCTTCCGAGGCAGGACTCCTCACGCAGGTCATCAGTGCCTATGCAGGCCGGAAGCCCATCCTCGGTGTCTGCCTCGGCCATCAGGCCATCGGTGAGGTGTTTGGCGCGCGACTGGTCAACCTTCCCGAGGTGTTCCATGGTGTGGCCACGCCCTGTCACATCATCGGCGAAGACCCCTTGTTCGCCGGTCTGTCCAAGGACATCACCGTGGGGCGCTACCATTCCTGGGTGGTGTCGGCCGATGACTTCCCGGCTTGCCTTGAGGTCACCGCCGTGAGCGACGAAGGTCAGGTCATGGCCCTGCGTCATCGCACCTTCGACATCCACGGCATCCAATTCCATCCCGAGAGCGTGCTGACGCCCGAAGGAAATCACATTATTGAAAACTTTTTGAATACCAACAAGATATGAAAGAAATACTGCAAAAACTCCTCAATCATGAGGTGCTCTCCCGCGAGGAGATGAAGAGAATCCTGATAGGAATCACACAAAGCGAGTATCCCACCGAGCAAATCACCGCCCTGCTCACATGTCTGCAGATGCGCGGAGTGACCGTCGACGAGCTGCTGGGTTTCCGCGACGGCATCCTCGAGAC
>CADBLU010000104.1 GCA_902795605.1 uncultured Prevotellaceae bacterium
CGACGTGACGTTGCTCGTCCGCACCATTCTCAACCCCTCGTCGAGGACCCCGAAAATCTTCACTTGTCCCGACGACCACCACCCGCACTATCTTGACCTTGGACTGCCCTCAGGCACGAAATGGGCGTGCTGCAATGTGGGAGCCGACACCCCCGAGGGTTATGGCGACTACTATGCCTGGGGTGAGACAGAGAAAAAGGAGGTGTATTCTTATTCTAACTATATCCATTGTGACGGAAACGAGAGTTCTTGCCATTATCTTGGAGACGACATCGCCGGCACCCAATACGATGTGGCGCACGTGAAATGGGGCGGCAACTGGCGGATGCCATCATGCAAGCAAATGGAGGAGCTGGTCACGAACTGCACTTATACTTGGACAACGAAGAACGGAATCAATGGAGCACAGTTCACCGGTCCGAGTGGAGGCACCATCTTCATGCCCGCGTCGGGGTTCTATACGGACGAATCCCAAAATAGTTCCTTCTATGGCTACTATTGGTCCTCTTCGCTGAATCCTTATGAATCATACGCAGAGTGCATGAATTTCGATATTATCGAACCTGATTGGGTCGGTTTCAGTCTCCGCAGCACAGGACTCCCCGTCCGGCCTGTATGGATAGGAAAGTAGAAATCCTAGTTTTCCTAGAAATCCTAGGAAAACTAGGAAAACTAGAGCCCCTAGAAAAAACTAGCCCCCCTAGAAAAAAAGGTGAAGCCGTCCTGGACTTGTCCGGACGGCTTGCACACATTGTGGAACCACTTCTTAGGTCTGTAGAATTATTCTCTTTGTGGAACCACTTCTTCGGTTTGTAGAAACATTTATCTTAGTTGTAGAACCATTTACTTGATGACCATCTTACGTCCTCCGACCAGATAGACACCCTTTGGCAGTCGGCTTACCGAGTCGCCCACGTATCGTCCGTCGAGGGTGTAGACACGTATGGAGGCGTTCGGGTCGTTGACGATTCTCACCCCCTTGATGTCAGTGGCCGCACTGACGACGGCGGGTATGATCCGTTCGGTGTTGCCCACGTTGTCGTCGGCCAGCACATAGAAGCTGTAGGTGGCATCCACATCCTTAGCTACGGGGTAGAGGATCTGTCCTGTGACACTCTGGCCGTAGTAAGTATACTCGCCTCCGTCCTTTGCGACGAAGAGGTAGAAACTCTGCACTCCGGCGCCCTCGTCCACCGACTCGAATGTCACCTTCACGTTGCCGTCACCGGGGTTGTAGGATGCCTCGGCCATGGTGGTGGTAGGCGGCAGCAAGTCGATGGTGTTCACATATTCGTTGGTCACGATAGGTGCATTCTTGTCGAAGATGATGGTGGCCTGGTTCTTCACCTTGGTGCCGTCAGCCAGTCCCGGCAGCAGGTCGACGGAGAAGCTCACGAAGCCCTCTCCCTCGGGAGCATTGACGTTTGGCGGGAGTTCAATGCCGGTGATGTCCCATGAGATGGTGTTGCCCTCACGTTTCGTCACCCAGTTGTATCCCACGCCGTCGTGGCTTGTCTCTCCGAAGCGCACGCTATTCACGTCGAAGATGTTGGGATCCAGCTCGTCGGTGATTCTCACCCTGTTGGCCGGTTCGCCGGCTTCTGCCTTGTTCTCGAACAAGATGCGGTAGTTCACCGTCTGAGTCTGTCCGATGTAGTGCTGTTCACCCACACCTTCCGGTCCTATCATCTCGTTGGGGTCCCAGGAGGCCACGATTTCGGTGATGGCAGCCTTGCCGTCGAACACCGCGATCTCGTCGACGATGAAATAGCTGTCCTTAAAGAGCCACTGCCAGATGCGTTGGCGGATGGTCGTGACGACGTAGCACGGCAGTTCGTTCAGGACGGCAGGCTCCACATCCGGTAAGAGGTCGCCCATATTCTCCCTCACCACACGCAACAGTTCTCTCATGCTATAGACAGTGGTGCCATACTGCTGCTTTTCGATATACAGCGTCTGGATGGCGCGTCTGATGCATTGTGCGAGCAGAGGCTTCTTGTCGGAGCTGAGCCCGTAGGCGTCGGCCAGCTTCTCACTGAGATAGTCGTTGAGTCTCTGGCCCTCCACGGTGTCGTCCACATAGCCCATGGCCGCCACCACCACATACGAGTTGCTGTTGATGACAATCTTGTTGCGTCCGGTGGAGTGGTGAGTGGTCTGCGGGGCGTATGCGATGTCGCCCTTGCCCTCGCTGATCATGGTGAAAGTATAGCTTTCCCATGGGTTCAGGCCCGGGACGAGGAACAGCACCGTGTGCTCGCATTCGTCGTAGCCGATATTGGTGAGGCTGTCGACAGGAATGAATTGGATGCCGTATCTGCCTCTGATGCGGAAGCCGACGATGTCGATGTCCTCGGTGGCGGCGATAGCCAGGACAAACGGGAGAGTCTTCTGCGTGGAGGTGTTGGTGATGGTGATGGGATTGTCGCATGTCACACCTTTACGCACGGTGTTGCGTCCCCCTGCCAACACGTTGACACTGTTTTCCATCTGTTCAGACTCCTGCTCCTCTCCGAACAGGATGTTGTAGCCGCCATAGCTTGAGCTGTTGTAGTTGGGCACGCGGAACACGTAGTGCTGGTCCTCGTTGTTGGTGTCGACGTAGCTGATGGTGCCCTGGCTGCGCTCAAGGCGGTTCTCGGCCACCTTCGTCAGGATAGGACTTCCGTTCTCATTGTCGCCTTTGTAGATGTAGAGCGCGGGCACTCCGATGTTGAGCGTGTGAGTGGTGTCGGGGAAGAGGGTGACATCGATTTGCCTTCCGTGCATCATGCCCAGGTCATACCAGTCCTCGTTGTTCTGCTCGATATAGGTGTAGCCCAGGGTGGTGCTCAGCATCTTGCCCTCCACGAGTGGCACGCGCTTGGCGAAGGTGCCGTTGTCGAGTCCGTCGCGGTCGTAGGGGTTGCGCTCGAAGTCGTACTTGATGCTGTAGCCTCCGTATCCGAGCCAGCGGTTCTGCCGCACGAAGTAGGTGCCTGCCGCCAGGCCTTTGATATTGAACACGATGGTGGTGTCTTTCTCCTGTCCGTCCATCCCTTTGCCCGTGCGATAGAGGAGCCCGTCGCTGGTCTTGTTGAGGGTGCTGAACTCCAGGTTGCCTAAGCGCAGCGTCTTCTCGCTGGTGACCGAAAGTGTCACGTCGCCCACATAGGGCACCTCAATCTTGTACCAGTCCACGCCGTCGGCGCTCCGGTAGCCGTAGCCCAGACGCCCTTGTCTGAGCGTGCCGTTCTCAATGACCAAGGCCTTGTCCCATGAGTCGTTGTCGTCGTTGTCGGGCCCATAGACACAGGGGGTGAACACATATTTCAGTTTGTAGCCGCCATATCCGAGCCAGCGGTTGAACCTGATGTAGTAGGTGCCCGGTGCAGCGTCGGCCATGGTGAACACAATGGTGGTGTCTTTCTCTTGGCCGTCCATGCCTTTGCCTGTGCGGTAGGAGACCTTGTCGCCCTCAGCGTTGAGTATATGTATCTCCATGTTGCCCAGTCGCAAGGTCTTCTCTGTGGTGGCTGAGAGGGTGACAGTACCCTCGTCGGGCACCTCGATCTTGAACCAATCCACGCCGTCGGTGCTCAGGTAAGTGTATCCCAGACGGCCTTCCTGTGTGGTGCCGGCCTCTATCTCGGTGGCTTTGTCCCAGGAGTCGTTGCCGTCCACATCCTTGCCGTGAGCATTGGGGGTGAACACATAGTCGAGTTTGTAGCCGCCATAGCCGAGCCAGCGGTTGACCATGATGTAATAGGTGCCTGGCGCCATGTCGGGCTGGGTGAAGACCACGGTGGTGTCTTTCTCCTGTCCGTCCATGCCTTTGCTTGAGCGGAACTGGAGGCCGTCGCCTGCCGCATTCAGCGCGCGTATCTCCATGTTGCCCAGTCGCAAGGTCTTGTCTGTGGTGGTGGAGAGGGTGACGGTGCCTTCGTCGGGCACGACAATCTTGAACCAGTCCACGAAGTCGGTATAGTTGGTGTAGCTGTATCCAAGGCATCCTTCCTGCGTCACATCGCTCTCAATGAGCGGAGCCTTGTCCCAAGTGTCGTTGAGCTCCGGGTCGCTCTGCTTCGCGTTGGGGCTGAAGACATACTGCAAATGATAGGTTCCGTATCCGAGCCAGCGGTTGAGCATCACGTAATAGGTTCCCGGATGGGCGTCGGGAATGGTGAACACCACAGTGGTGTCTTTCTCCTGGCCGTCCATGCCCTTGCTCGCGCGGAATACCACTCCGTTGCCTTCGGCATTGGGCGTGCGTATCTCGAGGCTGCCTAAGCGCAAGGTCTTCTCGGTGGTGGTGCTCAGCACGATGGCACCCTCTTTGGGCACATCAATCCTGTACCAGTCCACCACGTCGGTCACTCCCTTGTTCTCATATCCCAACTGTCCTGTCACGGCGGGTCCGCTCTTCAGTTCTACGGCTGTCGCCCAGTCGTTGTTGGGCTCCGGGTCGGCCTCGTCGGCATGACGGGTGAAGTAGCAGGTGAAATCATAGCCGCCGTATCCGAGCCAGCGGTTCATCATCAGGTAGTAGGTTCCGGCGGCCACATTCGGCACTTCGAAGACCACAGTAGAGTCTTTCTGTTGTCCGTCCATACCCTGGCCTGTGCGATATGCCACCTCTCCGTTTTTGGGTTCGCGTATCTCCAGATTGCCCAGTCGGAGTGTGGTCTCTGTCTTGGTCATCAGCGTCAGTTTGCCGTCTTCAGGCACGACAATCTTATACCAGTCCACGCCATCGGTCTTCAGGAAGCTGTAGCCCAGCCGCCCCTGAACCGTCGTGTTGAGTTTCAGGTCCGTGGCGGTGGCCCAGGAGTCGTTGCCGTCCTCATCCATCTTATACGGACTTGGCGTGAAATTGTATTTCAGGGTGTAGCAGCCATAGCCGAGCCACCGGTTGACCATGATGTAATAGGTGCCGGGAGCGATGTCGGGCAGGGTGAAGACCACGGTGGTGTCTTTCTCTTGGCCGTCCATGCCCTTGCTCGTGCGGAACACCAGTCCGTCGCCCGCCTCATTGAGCGCACGCACCTCCATACTGCCAAGGCGCAGAGTGGTCGACGTGTGGGTGGAAAGCGTCACTGTTCCCTCATCGGGAACCACAATCTTGTACCAGTCCACGACGTCTGTCGTTAGGAATCTGAAGCCCAGGTGCCCTTGCTGGACGGCACCGTCCTCGAGAAGGCTGCCATTGCTCCAGACGTCGTTGGGCTCAGGGTCGTTGATATAGGCGGCCGGCGTGAACAGGTAGCTTGCCACGAATTTGCCGCCATAGCCTTTGCTGTCGGTGGGGGCTCCGGTAATCCTCACGATGTATGTGCCGGCAGCCACATCGTTGATGGTCATCGAACTGTTGCCGCCGCCCAGATAGATTCTTTTATCGTCATCGACGGCATAGAGCGATATGCTGCTGATGCGCACAGCTTCAATGGGGACCGCAGCTACGGCCACCTGTCCATCTTTCTCCACTTTGATGGGGTATGACACCTCGGTCTTGGAATAAGTGTGATTGCCTGAGGTGTAATTGTAGAAGGTGTTGGTCTTCTGCGTCCCGCTCTCCCAATACTGCGCCATCGCACATAGTGGGATGAGCAGAAGTGTGAGAGTCATGAGTAATAATCGATGTCTCATAAGCATTATATTTAAAAAGTTATTGGAAACAGGGAAATTGTTCTTTTTGCCACAAAGATATAACTTTTTTTATTAGGCTCATCGTCTGAAAATGAGTTATTGACGAAACGGCTGCGGGGAATGATGAAACGCCCAAATCTGTGGATAAGACGATTTCTGGGCGTTTTTTAGCAAGCCCCGGCGTTTGAGATGTCAACCAAACGTGTTTTTATGTTTTTTCGAAGCGGAGCGGTTTGTGATAAACATTCAGCGAATATTGTTTTTAACATAAATTCCCACGAATTGATCGAAAATTGCAACAATATGAGGTAGTTCATATAATTCCTCCAAGTTTTGCATGCCAATAAGTAAAAATTTCCGTCTAATTATATGGCAATTATATGTTATAATGCTATTCGCTGAACTGTTACGGTTTTTGATGATTTCTTCATTATGGGGGAGAAGGTTATTATGGGGAGACGGGAAGAATCCCGTCTCTACTGCATTCCAAAGGCGGTATCGGGCATACATAAAGATTCCAAAGGCGGTATCGGACATACATAAAGTATGTCCCTACATGGGCACGGGCATCATCGCTCTGTGTCTCTCTCATCGTAAATGTTCTCATCGTAATTGTTCTCATCGTAAATGTTTTCTTCGCAAATGCCATTCATAGCTGTAGGGACATACTTTATGTATGTCCGCTGAAGGCGTCCCTTTTAAAGAAGAGAAAATCAAAAACCGCTGACGCTTAAGAAAAAGGAAAAAAGATTTTATAAAAATTTCTTGTCATATCTTGTCATTGAAACATGCCCACCATAAACGCATAGTCGCTATAGAAAAATGCCTAAAGGCATCTCAAAAAGAAAGAAAAAGGCCTTTGGCGTGGTAGTATCCATATAAATAATCTCTTAGCTTAGTGGTATCCATAGTTTTTTGGGCATCCATCGGTTTTTCCGCCTTTTTGCGAACGCCTTTAGGCGTTTTTTTCTTGAGCGCCAGCGATTTACGAATGTCAGCCAAATATGTTTTTTTTTTCGAAGCGGAGCGGTTTTTGATGATATCTTCATTATGGGGGAGAAGGTTATTATGGGGAGACGGGAAGAATCCCGTCTCTACTGCATTCCAAAGGTGGTTACGGACATACATAAAGATTCCAAAGGTGGTATCGGACATACATAAAGATTCCAACGGCGGTTTCGGACATACATAAAGTATGTCCCTACATGAGCACGGGCCTTCGTCCGAATATAGGATGTGGTTCGGAAAAGCAAACAAAAATTTCGTGTTTTGTTTGGCTTTTCTCTCACCTTTCACTATATTTGCGCTATCAACGGACGAGAGGTTGGCTAAAGGAAAAAAGGCTGCCTCTGCCGGCCTGCTATGATGCCAGTTGTGTGAATGAATCCAGTACAAATATGAAGAGCGACATCCTTTCGAAAACTTCCGCTGGCGGCACCGCCATCACGCACCGCTCCTTACTCGGCGCTTTACGCATGGGGGTGTTAGGGGTTGTGCTTTGCCTCTTCATGCTCCCTGGTTCCATCGGTGCCGTCGGCAAGAGACACCTCATGCCGGTGGCTTCCGACAGCAGCGACTTCATCCGGGCAAGCATTGTCTATTTCTCACCGTACGACAACTACCAGTCGGTCCTTGGTCATTGCGCGTTGCACATGGAATGTCCGTCTGAAGATTTTGACTTGATATTTGAGCTTACTGTAAATTTTGATGTCGGGATATGGCAACATTTTTTTGGGCGATATGATGTGTCGATGTCGAGAGCAGAGACAGACACCGTCATCAGCCGTTCGAGACAGGAAGGCCGCCATGTCGAGGAATGGACCCTCAACCTGACCCACCATGAGAAACAGCGGCTGTGGATGTTGCTCGACAAGGAAGCCTCAAAGATCATGCCTGAGAAAAAATTCTGCCTGGTCAACAGCCATTGCTCCTCATCGGTCATCCATGTCTTGGAGAAGTGCACCATCGGTGAGTATCTGGACTTAGGGCCACGCCAAGGACCGCTTGCCTTTACACTCAATGATTATATCCGCTGGATGTTCAGAGATTATCCATGGTATCGGTTTGCCGTAGTCACCATGGGCGGCGACACATTCGACCGCGAGATTCCCATGGAGAGTATCGCAAACGTGGAAATGATGAGACAACTCTTTAAACAAGCCACTCTGCGCACTCCCGACAATGCCGACTCTATGGTGGTGAGACCCTTGCTCACAGGCGAGCACCGGGAACTCCTGCCGCTGGCGGCAAAGACTGCGACGTCGGGCATCACCC
This sequence comes from uncultured Prevotellaceae bacterium, assembly GCA_902795605.1. GTDB lineage: Bacteria > Bacteroidota > Bacteroidia > Bacteroidales > Bacteroidaceae > Prevotella. The sequence goes on from CADBLU010000104.1 coordinate 7,900, forward strand.
CCAGGATGGTGCTCATCGCATTGCTGGTCATCACCCTCTTGGTGACATTCCTTGAATGGGTGGCGCGCATGCCCCGCTTCGCCCTGTGGTTCGACCATGGGCTCTTTATACTCTATGCTTTGTGGGCACTGGCGGTGGTGTGGTTTGCCATCATCGGTATGACTCTTGCCGATGCCCGATGGAACTGGTACCTCATTCCTTTCAATCCGATTCCTGTCATTCTCTGGGTTTGCCTGAGGCGGCGGCCCGGATACAAAAAAGTGTTCCTGCTCTATGCGGTGGTGCTTACGTTGTTTCTGCTGGCCACTCCGTTGTCTTTGCAGATAGACCTCGACCACCAACTTATCACAACCTCGCTGACCATACGGTGTTACAGCGTATTTCTTCAGTACAGAAAGCCAAAATTAAAAAAATGTTCAAAATGAAAACAAGAGTGATTATGGCATGCCTTATTTGGATGGCCTTTGCCAACACGGCAAAGGGAATGGAGGAATTGGGCTTTGTCCGTGCAGAATGTGATGGTGAGGGATATGTGTATGCCTCCGATTCTGATAATGACTATGCGGATGTCTCTTTCTATAGTGATTACATTTGGTTGTGGAGTGTTGATGACGATCCACCTCCAATTGGAACACCTTATTGGCTTTACGCTAAACCAGAGGAAGGCTGGAGATTCTTAGGATGGAAAAGAGCAAATGGTTATAATACTTATGAAGATAACTTTACCAGCACAAGCCTCAAAATGAAACAGTATTATCAAGGTAGTAATGGATCCAATAACTGGCAGGCCGTCTTTTCGGAGATAACTGAATATTCGCTCAGAGGTGTGCCAAGTGATTTTTATGTTTACGAGGATCGACAAAATTCTCAGTTTCCGATTTCTCCTGATGCTAATGGCGTATATGTTATTTCTATAAATAGAAAAGTGACCATAGAATGGGATGATGGTGAGAATTTTTTTGCCAGTTTCATTCCCGATATAGATTTTAGTCCAATAGAAAATGGTGTCACTTTCAACATGCCCTATCATGATATAGATTTTAGTGCGACTTATAAAGGATATAAGCTCAGCGGCGTACCGGATGATATCAGCGTCTTCGTCAATAACAATAAAGCGAGTCCGGAGGATGATGGCATTTACTACATCCTCCCCGATAATTCCGTTAAAATAGAATGGACGGGTGATATCAGATGCAAGTTGGATAAAAACGTCACTCTTACAGAGGAACAAGAGCACTCCATCTCCTTCACCATGCCCAGCAGCAACTTGACGCTTTTGCCAACTGATGTTGTCCTGCTGAACGAGGAAGAAAACAGCTCGTCAATCAATGCCCTTATGGGAGAAACCCGCGATGTGATTCTCCAGAGGCATACGCTTCAACTTGACGGCGGATGGAGCACACTGTGCCTGCCATTCAATGTGGATCAGCTCACTGGCACACCATTAGAAGGATTCACCGTGAAGGAGCTCGACTCTGAAATGACGTATGACGGACATGTGACAGGCTTTGACAATGGCACTCTCTACCTGAACTTCAAAGATGCCACTGGCATCGTGGCTGGAAAGCCCTATATCGTGAGGAAGGCCCAACCGAAGGAAGGTGCCGCCACTCCACGCTATGCCGCCACGGATGGCACGGATGGCAGCAATCCTCAGCAGGGATACGACAAACTCCTTGACGGCACTGGTGATGGCTACAGGTGGCGTACGTCAGGCCTTCCTTCTTTCTGTGAGTTTGAAGCCAGCGCTCCCGTCTACGTGTCGGGTTACACGCTGACCACGGGCAATCAGAACATCAACACCGACCCGAAGGTGTGGACATTGCAGGCCAAATTGGATGCGGCCGATGAGTGGACGGTCATCGACAGCCGCAATGCCAATGAGAATGCAGGTGACGCATTGCCTGCCGACCGTACGAAAGAGAAAGGTTACACCCTCCAGAAACCCGGCGCATATCAGTATTTCCGTTTTGAGGTCACCCAGACAGGTGGTGGTATGCTGTGCCTCTCGGAGTTGGCGCTCAAGGCTTTCTATTCCGTAGACGCCTCTACGCTCGTGAACCCTCGATTTAAAGATGTGATATTCAGCAATGGCACTCCGGCGAGCGTCGCCAGCAGCGATGGCGCGGTGAGCTTCGTTGGCACATACGACCTGGTCAAGACTGGCAATGAGGACATCAAAACCATGCTCTTCCCTGGATGGGGCAGCACACTCTATTATCCCTATGGCGTGATCAACATCAACGCCTTCAGGGCTTATTTCAAGTTGGCCGACGTGCTCCTGAACAACTATGTTGGCGACGTGAACGGCGACGGAGAGATCACCGCTACCGATGTGACGGCGCTGGTGAATTTTGTCTTGAACAACGACGATGATAATGTCGTCGTCGCCAACTCCGACATCACCGGCGACGGAGAGATCACCGCCACCGATGTGACAACACTGGTGGATTGGGTGCTCAACGGAGGGCCAACCCCATTCAACGTGGTGGTGAATACCGGCGGCGTGCCCTTCACCTATGGAGGCGGCGGCTGGGGACCGGCAAGGGCTAAAAAAAATTGAAGTCCCATACAGCCCATACAGCCCATTAGCCCCATTCGGCCCATTCAGCCCATTCATCCCCCCAGCGGAATGACAATACTAAAAACCAGATAAAATGTACAAGGAAATAGATATCAACACATGGGACAGAAGGGAACTATATCAGCATTTTGCCCGTCTGAGATTCCCCCATTACAATGTGGCTGCCAATATCGATGTGAGCAGACTGCTTGAATATAAAAGGGAGCACAGTCTCTCGTTCTACCTCTCGCTCATCTATCTTGTGACCAAGAGCCTCAACAAAATTGAGAATTTCCATTACAGGATGAAGGACGGGCGGGTGGTCAGATATGACATCATTCACACCAACTTCACCCATAAGCAGCCTGAGGAGGAACTGTTCCGCTACCATACCGCCCCGTTGGAGGGGACACTGCAGGAATATGTCGCTGCCACCAGTGAGGCCATCGCCCGGCAGGAAACGCTCTTCGGCGGACTTGGCGACATCCCCAACGTGGCGTATTGCTCCTGCGTGCCCACGCTCGACGCTACCGCCATGAGCAACCCGGGGATGGAGAATCCCGAGGATGCCATTCCGCGCGTCAACTGGGGAAAGTACGTCGAGCACGACGGACGGTGGCTGTTGAATATCACCCTTACCCCCAACCACCGTTTCATCGATGGCTATCATGTGGGCCTCTTCTTCCAAATCTTGCAAGAGGAAATCAACCGCCTGTAAAGGTAGGTTCAATTAATTATTGCATTTTTACATAATATGATTAATTTTGCACTGTTTTTCGAGAACAATCAAAATCAACGATAAATATGAGAATCAAGCAAACAACCAAGGAACCCATGACGTCGACGGCATGGGGACAGAGCGGCGCAAGTGTGAGGCGTGCCGCCATCACCCTGCTCGTCATGCTGCTCGCAGCCACAGGGGCGTGGGCACA
>CADBLU010000105.1 GCA_902795605.1 uncultured Prevotellaceae bacterium
ATCAAGGATGTGACGCTCGAGCATCTGGGCATCATCCCCGACATCTACCGCCGCCTCGGCATCATCGTGCATGCTCAGGGCAACGACCTCTATATCCCGCGCTATGACTCCTATCAGGTGGATACGTTCATCGACGGCACCATCATGACCATCGCCGATGCCCCCTGGCCCGGCCTCACCCCCGACCTCATCTCGGTGCTCATTGTGGTGGCCACACAAGCAAAGGGCAGTGTGCTCATCCATCAGAAAATGTTTGAGAGCCGACTCTTCTTCGTCGACAAACTCATCGACATGGGCGCACAGATTATCCTCTGCGACCCGCACCGCGCCGTCGTCGTGGGCCACGACCACAGCATCAGGCTGCGCGCCGGGCGCATGACAAGCCCCGACATCCGCGCCGGCATCGCCCTGCTCATCGCCGCTCTCAGCGCCGACGGCACCAGTACGATTGCCAACATTGAGCAAATCGACCGCGGATATGAGAACATCGAAGAGCGCCTGCGGCAACTTGGCGCACACATCCGCCGAGAGGGCAAAAACGACCACGAATGACTGACACGTTCAAGATAGGCCGTATAGGCAAGACCCATGGCGTGAAAGGCGAGGTGACCTTCCACTTCACCGATGATGTGTTCGACCGCGTCGACGCCGACTATGTGTTCGTCGAGACAGAGGGACTCATCGTGCCCTTCTTCTTCGAGGAATACCGCTTCCGCAACGGAGAGACGGCACTGGTGAAGTTTGAAGGCATCGACGATGCCGACCAGGCCGCCCGGCTGACGGGATGCGACGTCTACTTCCCCCGCGAACTGAGCGACGACGACGGCAGCCAACTCAGTTGGGACGAGATTGTGGGCTTCAGCATCATCGATGCCGAGAGCGGAGACAGTGTGGGCGTGGTGACCGCCGTCGACCTCACCACCATCAACACACTCTTCGAACTGCGCGCCGACGACGGGCGGCCACTGCTCATCCCCGCCAACGACGACCTCATCGACGACATCGACCGTGCTGGCCGCACCATCACCATGAGACTGCCTGGCGGCCTGCTCGACATGTAGCAGTCGCGCCTCTCCCAAAATAAGACAAAGACAATGGAAAAACAACAGATATGCATCCTCGGCTCCACCGGGTCGATTGGCACCCAGGCACTGGAAGTCATCGAGGAGCACGCCGACCGCTATGAGGTCTACTGCCTCACAGCCAACAACCGCGTGAACGAACTGGCGGCACAGGCACGCAAGTTCCGCCCTGCCGCCGTAGTCATCGCCAACGAGCAGCATTACGACACCCTCTGCCAGATGCTCGCCGACCTGCCCGACATCAAGGTGTATGCCGGTGCAAAAGCCCTCGACGAGATTGTGGAGGCCGGCCCCATCGACATGGTGCTTACCGCCATGGTGGGTTTCGCCGGTCTCTCACCCACCATCCACGCCATCAAGGCAGGCAAGAAAATCTGCCTGGCCAACAAAGAGACGTTGGTGGGGTCAGGTGAACTCATCTGCCAGTTGGCCACACGCCACCACGCCCCCATCATCCCCGTCGACAGCGAGCACTCCGCCATCTTCCAGAGTCTGGTGGGCGAGGATGACAACGAGATAGAGAAAATATTGCTTACGGCAAGCGGAGGTCCCTTCCGCACCCTCCCCTACGAGCGGCTGGCCACTGTGACCAAGGCCGACGCCCTGCGCCACCCCACCTGGGACATGGGTGCCAAAATCACCATCGACAGCGCCACGATGATGAACAAAGGATTCGAGGTGATTGAGGCCAAATGGCTCTTCGGTGTCCCCGCCGACCGCATACAGGTGCTCGTCCACCCGCAGTCGATTGTCCATAGCGCCGTACAGTTCCGCGACGGTTCGGTGAAAGCCCAACTCGGCGTGCCCGACATGCGACTGCCCATACAATATGCCTTCTCATTCCCGCAAAGACTGCCGTTGAGCAGCGAGCGCCTCGACCTCTTCCGGCATCCGCTGGAGTTCTTCGAGCCCGATCTCAACAAGTTCCAGTGCCTGGCCCTCGCCTTCGAGGCCATCCGGCAAGGCGGCAACATGCCCTGCATCGTCAACGCCGCCAACGAGGTGGTCAACCGCGCCTTCCTCGACGACCGCTGCGGATTCCTCGAGATGGGACAGATCATCGAGCAGACCATGAAGCGCGTGGCCTTCGACGCCAACCCGTCATACGACACCTATGTGCAGACCGACGCCGAGGCACGACGCGTGGCAGCAGAATTCATTAAATAAACAAGTCAACCAATAGATTATAAAGTTCACACATGGATAACGTTTTTCTGATCAGACTGGCACAATTCATCCTGTCTATCTCACTCTTGGTGCTCCTCCACGAGGGAGGACACTTCTTCTTCGCCAAACTCTTCAAAGTGAGAGTGACGCGCTTCTACATCTTCTTCAATCCCAAATTCCACCTCTTCAGCACCTACGACACATGGTTCCGCCGTCTGTTCAAGAAAGAACCTGTGGTGGTGCCCGAGAAGACGAAGAAAGACAAAGACGGCAACGAATACAAAGAAAAGGAATATGTAGGCACAGAATACGGCATCGGTTGGCTCCCTTTAGGCGGCTACTGCGCCATCTCCGGAATGATCGACGAGACCAACCAGCAACTCAGCGAAGAGCCCAAGCCCTATGAGTTCCGCACCAAACCGGCCTGGCAGCGCCTGCTCATCATGATCGGCGGCGTGCTGGTCAACTTCCTCCTCGCCCTCTTCATCTACTCCATGGTGCTCTACCACTGGGGTGAGAGCTATATCCAGACCAAGGACATGACGATGGGCATGAAATTCAATGCCGACGCGCAGAAACTCGGTTTCAAGGACGGCGACATCCTCCTCGGCACAGAGAAAGGGACCTTCACCCTCTTCGGCACCGACCTCTACCGCGACCTCTCTGAGGCCACACGCGTGGATATCATGCGCGAAGGCAAAGAGATGTCGCTCACGCTGCCTGGTGAACTCAACCTGCTTGACATGATCAAGAAACAGCCGCCGTTCGTAGCCCCGCTGGTGCCTGCCGAAATCGACAGCGTGCTGCCGGGCACGCCAGCAGCGAAGTTGGGCATGGACAAGGACGACAAGATTCTCGCCCTCAACGGGAAACCCATCGACTCCTGGAATGACTTCACTCTCGCCATCAGCAAACTCAACGACATCGTCACCGCCAAGGCGACGAAAACCGACAGCATCAAGTGCCGCACCATCAAACTGGTATTCCAGCATCACGCCACGGGAGCCGTCGACACGGTGACCACCATGCTCGACAACGACCTTCGCCTCGGCGTCATCCAGAAGGGCATCTGGCAGATGTATGAGCCTACGGAGGTGAAATACGGCTTCTTCGAAAGCTTCCCCGCAGGCATCCGATACGGCATCAACGTGCTCCGCGGCTATGTCGACGACCTGAAATACGTGTTCAGTTCTGAAGGTGCCAAGTCGCTCGGAGGTTTCGGCACCATCGGCAGTCTCTTCCCACCCGTCTGGGACTGGATGATGTTCTGGCGGATGACAGCTTTCCTGAGCATCATTCTCGCCTTCATGAACATATTGCCCATCCCCGCCCTCGACGGCGGCCATGTGCTCTTCCTGCTCTACGAGATGATCACCGGCCGCAAGCCCAGCGAGCGCTTCCTCATCTATGCCGAATATATAGGTATCTTCATCCTCATCATACTGATGATTGTGGCCAACCTCAACGACATCCTGCGGTGGCTGGGATATATGTAAATGGGATATATGCAAATGGTCCTTATCATATTTGAAATCATATAGGCATCAGGAAATATGGGAGTTTAGACAATAGTTCTCACGCTCTGGAAAGAAAACAAAACTCAGTTTTATATTCTCTCTCCTCTCGCTCAATCGAACTATTGCCTAAGCTCCCAAAAAACCTCCCCCTACCCCCTAAACGACCAAACGACCAAACCCCTAAACGACCAAACAACCAAACCCCTAAACGACCAAACGACCAAACCCCTAAACGACCAAACGACCAAACAACCAACCCCCTAATACAATAACAACATGAGAAAACTGATGTTTTTCGCTGCCCTCGCCGCCCTGGCAACGCTCGCCTCTTGCGGCAGCGACAGCAACAAAGAGAAAACGGCTGATGCTCCTGCCCCGGCAGCCGACACCGTGGCCGTGAAGAGAGACACACTGCCCGCCGACAGATGGATGATCGACAACAAGCAGAAAGAGGGTGTCGTGGAGGCCAACGGCATCCAGTATAAGATACTCAAGGAAGGTACCGGCGACAAGCCCAACAAGCGCAAGCGGGTGAAGATCAACTTTGAGGTGCGGCTGACCAACGGCAAACTCGTGGAGTCGCACATGGGCAACGACGTGATGGAGTTGCCTGTCTCGGCTGTTATCCCAGGCCTGCAGAATGCGCTCACCTTGATGCCCGAAGGGTCGACATGGGAGATCTATATCCCGTGGGACCTTGCCTATGGCGCCGAGGGATCGAAAGGCATCCCGCCCTACTCTGCCTTGATATTCAAGGTGAAACTCATCGAGGTGGTAAAACTGAAATAGACCATGAAAAGACTCCTCATATCACTGTCCGCCATTCTGCTTTTCTCATCTGTCACTATGGCCCAGTTCACCAACAAGCCTTATAGAAACAAAAACATGATGCCCGACTTTCTTAAAAAAGGAGACAAGGTAGCTCTTATCTCACCCGCCTCTTACATTGACCCCAGTTATGCGGAAAAGACCGCCGATGCTCTCCGCTCATGGGGACTGGTGCCCGTCATCGGCCCCAATGTGGGCAAGAAGGACGGACTCGACGATGCAGGAACGGTGAAAGAGCGTCTCAGTGACATCAGATGGGCACTCGAGGACCCCGACGTGAAAGCCCTCATCTGCAACCGTGGAGGATACAGCACCATCCACTTGGTGCCCGATATCGACCCCGCCTACCTGAAAGCTCACCCCAAATGGCTCATCGGATTCAGCGACATCACCACGCTCCACGCCCTTGAGACTTGTGCCGGCGTGATGAGCATCCACGGCACCATGAGCCGCTTCATCGGGCCCGCTGAAGGCAAGGACATCTCGTCGGTGCTCCTCCGCGACCTGCTCTTCGGCACCATGCCGCGCTACACACTGCCTGCCCATCCCTGCAACCAGCCTGGCACCGCCACGGGCACACTCGTCGGCGGCAACCTGTGCACCTTCTTCCCGCTGATAGGCTCGCGTGCCGACTTCACCCGGTGCGACGACAACGGCATCATCCTCTTCATCGAGGAGGTGGGAGAGAGTTTCCACAATATCGACCGCATCTTCAACATGCTGATGCTCACCGGTGTCATCGACCGCTGCAAAGGCGTCATCTTAGGACAGTTCACCAAATGCTCGCGCGACATCGCCTACGATGACGTGGAGCACATGCTGGCAGACTATCTTAAGGCCTACAACATCCCCGTCGTCTGCGGTTTTCCAGGGGGCCACGGCACTCCCAACCTGCCTCTTGTCATCGGTGCCCCCACCACCATCAACGTGACAGAGACCGGTGCCACCATCTCCTTCGGACTCAACAGCAAGAGTGTGCAGGAAGTGCGTACCGACCAGCAATAACCACCTATGTTTTCTCAGATTACGACAATGAGACATGTTCCGGCAAGAGGAATATGAATCATTGTCGAGTCTGAGGGGAGTTGGAGGAGCTATACGTTCTGGGGCTGGAAACCAAGTCTTCAACAATGATGAATACAAAGAAATAAGCGAAGTAGCTTAAATGCGACTCCGCTTATTTCTTTTTATGTTTAGCAGCCCTCCCTCAGAACCACCAAGTGACATGATAGCCAAAACGCATCTCCTCGTCGCCGAGATTCTTCTTGCCGTCGAGCGAGTTGTGGAATGGCTTGTCGAGGTAGTATTTGCAATAGAACCCGAAGTCGACATTGCGGGCCCGCCAACCAATCATCGGAATCACGGCCAGGCTATGGTCGTTGAAAGCCGTCTCTTCCTCATAGAAATGCTTCACCACACCTCCGTCGTGAGCCCTCAGGCCATATTCACCACCGCCGGCGATATAAAACTTGGTCCATTTGCTTGTGCGGAAGAGTTGCAACTTCAGCATCACGGGAAACACAATCTGCCCTCCGATATCTGCCAGGCCCATCGTGCCTTGCTTGTCCTCAGGACGAGGGTCTGCACCGACATACTCGATGTATTCTGCGCCGAACGACAGGTTCAGGAGGTCATTCGTCCGCCCAAAATTGCACATCAGTCCCATACCCACTCCAAGACTCTTATAGAAATCGCCTGTGTGGCAGAGGCCAAGGGTGACAAACGGTTCGCTGCTCTTGGCTGTCCCACGGGAACCGCCACCCCACTGCGCGGCCACCGACAGCGGTAAGCACAGCAGACAAATCACAATCATATTTCTCATTCGCATCATTCTTGTTGTTTGCTCTGTAATCTCCTTTTTCATAATAATTCCGATTAGGTTGGACAAATGGCAGGCAACCGCCTTCATAATAATAACACATTTTCTCCCTGTTTATTGTGTGCCCGGTAAGGGGAGTTGATGACCTTAAGATAGATACACGAAGAAAGAGGGTGTGCGGCGGCACACCCTCTTTGATTATCGTTTATTTCTACTTCACCACCACCTTTTGTCCGTTGATGATGTAGATGCCCTTCTTCATCCGGCCTTCCTTCCAACTATCACTGGAGAGCTTTCGGCCTTGCAGGTCGTAGATGCCCTCTCTCAAGATGGTGTTGCCGCCGGTAGTGACTTCGTTGATGTAGGTGAGGTAGTAGTTGAACTCTACCACATCGCTGTCAACATATCCCGGCGCCACGGCATAGGCGTTGATGGTCATGTTGTAGTTGAGGGCAATGGGTCCATCGTAACGCATCGCCGACCCGCTGTTGCACGGGCACGTACCGTCGAGGGTATAGTAGATGACCGCCTCGGGCACCTCGCAGCTCAGCTCGATGAGCGTGCCGTAAGTCAGTTCGATGCCGTCGACATAGTTGGCCTCGGGTATCGGACAGATGAAGCCGTCCTCATCCCTGACCTTCACCACCGTCACCGCCTCCACGCTGCTATCGTCCAACAGTTGGAAGACGACCGCTGTGGTGCCGTTCGCCTCACCCGTCAGCGTAAGCACCGCCTTGCCCTCAGCGTCGAGAGTCAGTTCGGTGGCGTCGGCGGTGGCTATCATGTCGCTCAGCACCTTCGCGCTCACCTTCTTGCCGGCAGCCGCAGATGCGGGCAGCGCCTGGACGGTGAGTGTCGTCGGCTGGTCGTAGACGACATGGATGACGCTGTCGGCGACGATCTGCTCCACACCAGTCTTGACATTGAAGTTCTGCTTGTAGTCCTCGTACATCTGTATGCCGGCATAGCTTGTCACGTTGCGCTTCACGGTCAGCGTGTAGGTCTGTCCGGCAGACAGCGGCGCACCGGGCACGAAGCGCACCTTGTTGGTGAGTGGCAGTGCCGTGGGCTGTCCGCTGTCGGTCATGGTGTCAAGGCTTCCGTCCACCTTCTTGCTGCCTTGGGACACGAGGATGGTCTTCGTGGTCAGGCTGTCGGCCAGCATGTACTTGTCGAAGTCCACCTGCACCATCTGCGTCGTGGCTTTCACATTGCTTACCTGCGGTTCACTGTACTGCATCATGGGTTGGTTGACGTCGAGCTGTGGAGGCGGCACAGGCAGCCACTCAGAGTATTCGGTCTGATAGCCCTTCTTCTCATATCTCAC
>CADBLU010000106.1 GCA_902795605.1 uncultured Prevotellaceae bacterium
AAAGCAAGTCCCTACAGTTGCAACAGGCCCTTTGGCGTGTGCAAAAATGTCGTAGTCCGTCTGATTGATGAGCAAGAAAACCCATAGTTCGCAAGACTATCGTCTAAACTCCCAAACTCCTAAACTCCTAAACTCCTATAACAAACTCCCAAACCACCACCCCCAAAAACGACCAAACCCCCAAACGACCAAACGACCAAACCCCCAAACAACCAACCCCCCAAACGACCAATTAATTTCCTCAAATCGTTTGATGGTCATCAAAAATGTCGTATATTTGCAGGTGGGTTCTATTAATTATGTCGAGACGATTTTTGTTTTTTAGTCGAGAGCAGAGTAAAAGTCGAAGAGGGAGTATAGCGGGCTATATGACCGATGAGACTTGACACTATGCGCCGAATAAAAACAAAAAGCGACCGAAACAAAAATGATAGTACACTGTATAAACATATAACAGAATTAATAGAACACACCTGATATCAAACCCACCACGAGAATGAGAAAGTTCAAATGCCTGACGACGGCGCTCTTAGCGCTTTTTCCCGCCGTAGCGAGTGCAACGGTACCCGTGAATGCCATAACGAATGCGGCAGTACCCGTGAAAGCCGTAACGAGTGCAGCAGTACCCGTGAAAGCCGGTGTGAGTCATGCTCTGGCCCAAATGCGTGCCAGCCAAGTGAGCGACGTGTCCTACCACCTGACGTTCGACCTGCCCTCCCGCCTGCAAACCCCTGTCACAGGCACGGTGGAGGTCCGCTTTTTGTGGAAAGGCCGCAAGAGACAGTCAGAGCCGTTGCAACTCGACTTCCAAGGCGGCATCGAGCAGCCCATTGTCGTCAACGGCAAACCCTGGCAGGCGGAAGTTCGCGACGAGCATGTCATCATTCCCAGCCGACTCCTTTCGCCGGGGCGGAGAAACGCGGTGACACTGCGGTTTGTCAGTAGCGACAAGGCCCTCAACCTCAATGCCGACTACATGTACACCCTGTTCGTTCCCGACCACGCCCGCAGTGCCTTCCCCTGCTTCGACCAGCCCGACATCAAAGCCCGCTACGAACTGACCCTCAGTCTGCCCGAAGAGTGGACAGCCATCAGCAATGCCCCCATGACCAAGGTGGAGCAAACGCCCGCGCCGCCCTCCGACACGGCATCGGGCCGCCGTAAGACCTGCCGTTTCGGCCTCAGCGACCCCCTGCCCACTTATTTATTCTCTTTCGCCGCAGGACGGTTCCAACAGCAGACCTCCGTACGCGACGGCCGTGAAATCACCATCCTCCACCGCGAGACCGACAGCGCGAAGGTCGCCCAACTGCCCGTCATCTTCGACCAAGCCGCCCTGGCACTGCGGTGGATGGAAGACTACACGGGCATCCGCCAGCCCTTCGTGAAACATGCCTTTGTCGTATTGCCCGGTTATCAGTTCGGAGGCATGGAGCACCCCGGTTGCATCCAGTTGCGCGACCAGTCCGTCTTCTTGGGCAAGAACCCCACCCCCGACGAGGAGATGAACCGTTTGCACCTCATCGCCCACGAGACCGCCCACCTGTGGTTTGGCGACCTCGTCACCATGCGCTGGTTCGACGACGTGTGGACGAAGGAAGTCTTCGCCAATTTCATGGCCGACAAAATCGCGCGGGAGCAGTTTCCCGACATCAACCACGACATCAACTTCCTCAAGACCCACTATCTGCCCGCCCTCGCCACCGACCGCACCGAGGGCACCCACGCCATCCAGCAGACCCTCGACAACCTCAACAACGCGGGACTGCTCTACGGCAACATCATCTACCACAAGGCGCCGGTGATGATGCGGAAATTAGAGGAGAGAATGGGCGAGGATGCCTTCCGCGAGGGGCTGCGGCAGTACCTCCGCCAGTATTCGTTCGGCAACGCCACATGGGACGACCTCATCGGCATCCTACACCGCCAGCAGCCGCAGGCCGACATCCCCGCTTTCGACCGCCAATGGGTAAAACAGGCGGGGGCACCCGATGTGGAGGTGACGGTGGCCGACGGCGACTTCGACCCTATGGTCTATGGCCGCTACCGCCTGTCGGCCTCCGACTTGGAGGCGTTGCTGGCGCATTGGTACACCTTGCCAGAGACACGCCGCTTCGCCGCCATGATGTATCTCTACGAGAGTTGGCTCCGCCATCAGGTGGACAGCCGCCGTGTCTTCGACGCCCTTTTCGAAGGGCTCCACCGGCAGGACAACACCCTCGTGCGCTCGTCATGCCTGAGCTATCTCCTCACCATTGTCCGCCATTCAGACGGCGACGACCGGGCCGACTTCGAGCGGAGACTGTTCGCCATGGGGCACCAGACCACCAGCCCCGTGGTGCGCCGGCTGTTACTGCAAGGCATCACGCAGATAGCCGTCACCCCCGCCGTTGCCGACAGCGTCTATCACTTGTGGAAGGACGGCAGCGACCCCACTTTCAATGAGCGTGACTACATGCGCATGGCTTATCACCTGGCCTTGTTGCGTCCCGGTCAATGGCAGGAGATCATCGAGCAGCAGCGCGGCCGGCTCTCCAACGCCGACATGCTGAGGGAGTTCGACTTCGTGAGTCGCGGTTGCCATCCCGACACCGAGGTGCAGCAACGGTTGTTCCTCTCGCTGCTGCAAAGGGAGAACCGGACCGTAGAGCCTTACGCCAGCGCCCTGCTCGCACTGCTCAACGACCCTCTGCGCGAACCCTTGAGCAACCGTTATATCACTCCCGGACTGGAGGTGCTGGAGGAGATTCAGCAGACAGGCGACATCTTCTTCCCGCTCGCATGGTGCAACGCGCTGCTGGATGGCCACCGCAGCCACGAGGCCGCCCAACTGGTGCAAACGTTCCTTGACGCCCATCCCGATTACCCCTCCGCCTTGAGAGGCACATTGCTTCAGGCCGCCTTCATGTTGCGCAACACGGCCGAGTCGTGACAAAAATCAGCAAAGCTAAGTTTTTGGAGCAGCGAGAGCAGACCAAGCTCGCTTGAGGTCTGCCGAGCATGAGCAACATCGGACGAAGTCCAATAAGCACCTATCCCAGGCCATCATAAGAAGAGAAAATAAAAAACCGCTGACGCTTAAGAAAAAGAATAATAAGATATTATAGGTATGTTCTATTGATTCTGTTTATTTATAAAGTCGTATTCGATAGATTCTATTTCGGTCGCTTTTTGTTTTTATTCGGCGCATAGCGTCAAGTCTCATCG
>CADBLU010000107.1 GCA_902795605.1 uncultured Prevotellaceae bacterium
AAAGCAAGTCCCTACAGTTGCAACAGGCCCTTTGGCGTGTGCAAAAATGTCGTAGTCCGTCTGATTGATGAGCAAGAAAACCCATAGCTCGCAAGACTATCGTCTAAACTCCCAAACTCCTAAACTCCTATAACAACCTCCTAAACTCCTATAACAACCTCCCAAACGACCAAACGACCAACTCCCCAAACGACCAAACGACCAAACGCCCCCAATTTCTGTAAACAAACGTTAAAAATCGGGGTTTTCATGAAAAAAAGTGCCGAAATATTTGGAGCGAATGTAAAATCCGTATACCTTTGCAGTGTACTATTAATGTAGTACACTATTACACAGAAATACAACAACCCATTAAACACCGAACTGTTATGCAAACCATCATCACCATCTTCACCGTCCTCAGTATGTATCTCAACTGTAGCCAGGACCTCAACGGACAGTATTACTACAATGCCGACATCGAAGACGGCATCGTCAAGACCATGTACGTGTATGAGAAATCAGACAACGCCCTCGTGCAATACCTCTCCTACGACTTCACCTACGACGCCCAGGGCCGCCTCACCGAGAAGACCGTCAGCCGCTGGGACTGCTGGAAGAAAGCCTACCAACCCTCCTACCAACTCCACATCGACTACAGCGCTGACAGCTACGAACTGACCCGCAACGACTGGAACGAGCGCAGCCAGAGTTGGACCCCCACCGCCGAGAAAGCCGTCTATCACCTCTCTGAAGGTCAACTCACCGGCGTGAGCTACATGAAGCGCAACGGCAACGGCGACAGCGCCTACCACACAGTGAAGCACCTGCAGGTGCTCGACACCTACGAGGGCATGCTCCTCGCCGGCCTCGACCGCTAATCACCCCATCCACCATCATCAAGTCAACAACCATCCAAAAAACCATATCATCATGATCGACGTCAAAAACATCAGTTTCACATACGCAGGCAGCCACGAGAGAATCTTCGATAACTTCAGCCTGCAACTGGAAGCCAACAATATCTACGGCCTGCTGGGCAAGAACGGCACAGGCAAGAGTACCCTCCTCTACCTCATCGCAGGCCTGCTGCGCCCGCAGAGCGGCTGCGTGGAGATCGACGGTGTCAACAGCTTCTCCCGCCGCCCCGAGACCCTCGAAGAGCTCTTCCTCGTGCCCGAGGAGTTCGACCTGCCCTCCATGTCGCTCGACGAATATGTGCGCATCTACCAGCCCTTCTACCCCCGCTTCAGCCGTGAGGTGCTCGACAGTTGCCTCCGCGACTTCGAACTGCCCACCAGCCTCAACCTCCAGGAGCTCTCCATGGGCCAGAAAAAGAAGGTGTTCATGAGCTTCGCCCTCGCCGCCGGCACCCGCCTGATGATGATGGACGAGCCCACCAACGGCCTCGACATCCCCTCGAAGATGCAGTTCCGCCGCGCCGTGGCCAACAACATGAGCGACGACCGCATCCTCATCATCTCCACCCACCAGGTGCACGACGTGGAGTCGCTGCTCGACCACATCCTCCTGCTCAGCCGCAGCCGCATGCTCCTCAACGCCTCGGTGAGCGACATCTGCCAGCGCTACAGCTTCGAGTACCGCCCCTCGGGCAGCCCCACCGACGACGTGCTCTACAGCGAGCCCTCGGTGCAGGGCAACGCCGTCATCACCCGCCACGAGGCCGGCGCCACAGAGACGCCTCTCAACCTCGAACTGCTCTTCAATGCCGTCACCCAGGGCAAAGTGAACATCTAAACACCCGCCAGCCATGACCTCATCATTCAACTATCAGCGCTTCTGCCGCCTGGCACGATGGACATGGGCCATCGACAGGCCCTACACCCGGAAGAGTTTTTTGGCCGCACTGAGCTGCATCGTCGTCATCTTCCAAATCCCCAACTTCTTCTGGCTGATGACCTCGTCGGATGTTGAAAGGGACTTTCCCGTCATCTTTGCCAGTTTCTGGTTCTTGGCCGCCATCGTCATCTCCGGTGGCATGATGTTCTACTCCTTCAAGGACCACCGCGACGGATTCCGCGAACTGCACTTGCTGCCGGCCAGCAACCTCGAGAAGTTCATCCTGCGCTATCTCATGACCGTCCTCGTCCAACTGGCCATCTGCCTCATCGCCTTCCTCATCAGCGACGTGCTGCAGTATCTCGTGGGATGGCTCACCGGCCGCGAACCGCTCACCTGGGTCATCTCAGACATCATCCGCGACTGGGGAAACGTCCATAGAGCCGTCAATGACTACCAGACGACCGCGCCAGAAAACAGCTACAACGCCTCAGGCTTCGCCATGCTGTCCATCATCCTTTGGCTGCACACCTTCCTGCTGCTGGGCTGCAACTTCTTCCGCAGCATCAAATTCAGTTGGGCCTTTGGCATTCTCGCCGCCTTGCTGATCTTCCTGTTCCTCATCGCAGTGGTGCCCGCCGACGTGATCAAATTCTTCACCCACGACCAACCCCTGCTGCTCGCTGCCATCCTCGTGGTGCTCAGCATCGCCAACGTCATCCTGGCCTACCGGCTGTTCTGCCGACGCCTCCATATAGCACGGTTCATCAACTGGTTCTAACCACCTCAAAGCAACAACCATCATGAAATCATTCAGCATAAAAAGATATTGGCACACACTGCGCTGGTATCTCACCACCAACCGCAACCAACAGATAGCATGGACGCTGGGCATCGCCCTCATCCTGCTCACCGTACACCTGCTCTTCCTCTGGGTATACAGACACAGCCTGGTCTACTACGCCGCGCGCAACGCCACCTACGGCCTCGGCTTCGACATCTTCATCTGCTCCTTCGCGGCACTCATCGCCACCAGCAGCATCTTCTCGCCCGTCAAGAAGAAACAGCAGCGCATCGCCTACCTCACCCTCCCCGCCACCAACCTCGAGCGGTTCCTCGTGGCACTCACCAATGTGCTGGTCGTATGGCCGATATGCATCTTCATAGCTTTCGTGCTCTCCGACACGCTGCGCATGATCATCCTCGGCATCCTCACCGGCACATGGACCAGCGCCCTCGCCAGCATCCACCTGCCGATACCCGGCACCGTCGACCAGGCGCTCATGGCCCTCTACTCCTTCGCTACCACGTTGTGGCTCGTCTCTGTCTATGTGCTCGCAGGCACCTGGCTGCGCCGACACCCGTTTGCCATCACCACCTTCGCGCTCATCATCCTCTCTACGGTGCTCTCTGTCATCTGCATGCGCTACATCGCCTCCAACATCAACTCACTGGTAGAGTTTTTCTTGCAGTATTTCAACCCGGACAACGTCCGCCTGCTCGTCCTCGGGAGTTCTCTCGTCATCATTGCCCTGTCGCTCTTCCACTTCTGGCTGAGCTTCCGCATATTCCGCCGCTTTCAGATTATCACCTCTAAATGGACCAACCTATGATATTCAACAACGATAAAGCCATATATATCCAGATGGCCGACCGCCTCTGCGACGAGATCCTCTCCGGCACCTACCAGGAAGACGCTCGTATCCCCAGTGTGCGCGAGTATGCCGTCCTCCTGCAGGTGAACACCAACACCGCGATGAAGGCCTACGACCAACTGGCACGCGACGAGATCATCTACAACAAGCGCGGCCTGGGCTACTTCGTCATGCCGGGCGCCAAGGAGAAGATCCTCAAGGCCCGCCGCGAGGAATTCATGGAGCAGACTTTGCCCGAGCTCTTCCGCAACATGCGCCTCCTGGGCATCGAGTTCTCTGACATCGCGGAAGCGTTCAATAAATTGAAAAATGAAGATTGATTTCGGCCGAAGGCCGATTGAAGATTGAAGATTGAACATTGATTTCGGCTACGCCGATTGAAGATTGATTCTCCCTTCGGGAGATTGAAAATTAAAGATTGAAGTTTTATTGATAAGTTTGTATAAAATCTCTCACGATTATTTGGATGAAATCTTGGAAGGGATGTGGCGATCACATCCCTTCTTTTATTTTTCACAACAACAATGACAATCCCCGTGCTCACGTAGGGACACAGCGGATATGGCATAGGACAAAGTGGACATGCATAAAGCAAGTCCCTTCCGTATGCCCCGAAACATTGACACAAGGGGATTGCTAACGCAAAAAATCCAATGAAAATCAAAAATATAAAAATTCTTCGGAAAATCTTTATTGCGAATTCACATGTTGATAACGTCCATTTTTGAAAGATTTTCTTGCTTGATTTTTTAAAGATTTGCTTTCCCTCGCTTCGCGAACAGTGACCGTTGGTTCTTGCGGAGCAATTCCTTTGTGTATTAATGAGCGGACATGCGGTAGTTACTATGTTTGCAAGTGCTAACACCCCGCCTCTTGGCGATACCATTCAAATATGGCGGAAAATGCAGCAAGGCATGGCCGAA
>CADBLU010000108.1 GCA_902795605.1 uncultured Prevotellaceae bacterium
ACGAGTCCGATGAGTTCACCGTCAGAAATCTTATATTCGCTGATGTCGACAGCCACTTTTTCACCAAAAGTCTTTCGCAAATTGCTGATTTCAATCATTTTGTCGTTTGTTTGATTGGGTAATAGTCATAAGAAACATGGCTATGGAGAAGGGGGTTAGACAACCCCCTTGCCGTGGCAGTTCTTGAATTTCTTTCCGCTTCCGCAAGGACAGGGATCATTGCGGCCGGGCAGTTTGTCTTTCTTGATGGGCTGAGGCCTCTGACGTGCTGTCTCGCGGGTGTCATTGCTGGCAGCGGCCTTCTGTCCTTGGTCCACCATCTCGTCGCCCTTGCTTTCATTGAAGCGCTGCGAATGCTTCTCGGGAGCGGCCTCGGTCAGCTGCTGTTGCTCCTGCTGCTGTTGCTGTTGCTCCTGCGGCATATAAAGTTGTCCGCGCGACAAGATCTCGGTCATTCTGTTGTTCATCTCGTCGATCATGGAGTCGAAGAGTTTGGCACTCTCTATCTTGAAGATGACGAGCGGGTCTTTCTGTTCGTAGGAGGCGCTGTTCTGCACGCTGTGCTTCAGTTCGTCGAGCAGGCGTAGGTTTTCTTTCCAGCAGTCGTCGATGATGTGGAGCATCACCACTTTCTCAAACTGTTTGACCACCGATTTGCACTCAGTGTCATATGCCTCTTTCAGGTCGCATGGAATATTCATATATCCCCGTCCGTCGGTCATGGGAACGTTGACGCGCTGATATATCTGTCCCTGCTTCTCATAGACATCTTTGATGACGCTCCAAGTCAGTTCCTGCAGTTTGTCCATCCTGCTCTTGAAAGCGTCCATGACGGCAGTATATGCCTTTTCTTGAAGCTCTTCCCGATTCATGGTGGCCAACTCTTTGTCGGTGAACGGACATTCGATGTAGAATGTCTTTACGAAGAGCTCTTCGCATGCCATGTAGTCGGCACTGTTGTTGTCGATGATGTTGACGACACGGTCCCAGAAGACGTTGGCGATATCCATGCCTATGCGCTCACCCATGAGGGCGTGGCGTCTCTTTTCATAGATGACCTTTCGCTGCTGGTTCATCACATCGTCGTATTCGAGGAGGCGCTTACGGATGCCGAAGTGGTTTTCCTCCACCTTTTTCTGGGCCCTCTCGATACTGTTGTTGATCATTTTGTGCTCGATACGCTCTCCGTCCTGGAATCCGAACTTGTCCATGAGTTTTGAGATGCGCTCCGAAGCGAAAAGGCGCATGAGCCTGTCTTCGAGGGACACATAGAAGACCGAGCTTCCCGGGTCACCTTGACGTCCGGCACGACCACGCAACTGGCGGTCCACACGACGGCTCTCATGTCTTTCCGTACCAATAATGGCCAGACCGCCTGCGGCTCTCACCTCTGGCGTGAGCTTGATATCAGTACCACGGCCAGCCATGTTGGTGGCGATGGTCACGGCTCCCAGTCCGTCGGTGCTGCGTCCTGCCTGTGCCACGATGTCAGCCTCACGCTGGTGCAGCTTGGCATTCAGCACGTTGTGCGGGATGTTGCGCATTTTCAGCATTCGTGAGAGCAATTCAGAGATATCCACCGATGTGGTACCTACAAGGGTGGGGCGTCCGGCTTCTCTCATGGCCACGATTTCATCGATGACAGCTTTGTATTTCTCGCGCTGAGTCTTGTAGACCCTGTCGTTCATGTCGTTGCGTGCCACTGGTTTGTTGGTGGGGATTTCCACCACATCCAGTTTGTAGATGTCCCAAAACTCACCTGCCTCGGTGATGGCCGTACCTGTCATTCCCGCAAGTTTGTGGTACATACGGAAATAGTTTTGCAGGGTAATGGTGGCATAGGTCTGGGTAGCGGCTTCCACCTTGACATGCTCTTTGGCTTCGACAGCCTGATGGAGTCCGTCGCTCCAACGCCTTCCCTCCATGATACGGCCTGTCTGTTCGTCGACGATCTTCACCTCGCCGTCCATGACCACATACTCCTCGTCTTTATTAAACATGGTATATGCCTTGAGGAGTTGCTGCAGCGTATGCACACGTTCGCTTTGCACGGCATAGTGGCTCATATACTCATCCTTCAGTTTCAGACGCTCGTCGGGAGTGAGGTCCTTGCGTGTCTCCAGTTCCGACATCTGCTCGGTGATATTGGGCAGTACGAAGAGGTCTTTGTCGCCCACTTTCTTGGCCAGCCACTCCACGCCCTTGTCGGTGAGGTCGACGGAGTTGATTTTCTCGTCAACGACGAAATAGAGGGGCTCCACGGCCTCGGGCATGCGCTTGTTGTTGTTCTGCATGTAGACTTCCTCCGTGGCCAGCATTCCGGTCTTGATGCCTTCTTCGGAGAGATACTTGATGAGGGCCTTGTTTTTGGGCAGAGCCTTGAAAGAGCGGAACAGGCAGAGGAATCCTTCCTCTATCATCTTGGCGTCTGACGACTCTTGGCCTTTGGTGATTTTTTGTCTCGCTTCAGCCAGCAAGTCACCGGCCAGACGGCGCTGTACGCCCACGAGTTGCTCCACAAGTGGCTGGAACTCCTCAAACATCTGGTCGTCGCCCCGCTCTACGGGTCCTGAAATGATAAGAGGTGTACGAGCGTCGTCGATGAGCACGGAGTCGACCTCATCGACGATGGCATAGTTGTGGGCGCGCTGCACGAGGTCTGCAGGCGAGATGGCCATGTTGTCGCGCAAGTAGTCGAAGCCGAACTCATTGTTGGTGCCGAAGGTGATGTCGGCCTGGTAGGCCTTGCGGCGCTCGGGGGAGTTGGGGCGGTGCTTGTCGATGCAGTCTACGGAGAGACCGTTGAACTCATAGAGCGGTCCCATCCACTCGGAGTCACGCTTAGCCAGATAGTCGTTGACGGTCACCACATGCACACCGTTGCCGGTGAGCGCGTTGAGGAACACTGGCAACGTGGCCACGAGCGTCTTTCCTTCACCGGTGGCCATCTCGGCGATTTTGCCTTGATGGAGTACGGCGCCACCAAACAACTGCACGTCGTAGTGGACCATATCCCATAAAGTGTCATTGCCGCCAGCTATCCAGTGATTCGAATAGATGGCCTTGTCGTCTTCTATTCTCACGAAATCCTTGGTGGCAGCCAATTCGCGGTCAAAGTCGTTGGCAGTGACCACCACTTCCTCGTTCTCTTTGAAGCGCCGTGCCGTATCTTTTACGATACTGAAGGCCACGGGCAGCACCTCGTCGAGCGCCTTGTCATAGATTTCGAGGATTTCCTTCTCAAGTTTGTCTATTTGGTCGAAGATAGCTTTGCGCTCATCGATAGGCGTTTCTTCAATTTTTGCCTTCAGCTCATCGACTTTCGCTCTCTCATCCTTGGCGGATTCTTGCACGAATTGCTTGATTTCCTGTGTGCGGGCTCGTAACGCGTCGTTGTCCAGCGCCATTATCTCAGGATAGACGGCTTTCACTTTCTCCACGATAGGTTGAATCAACTTCATGTCGCGGGTTGATTTGTTGCCGAAGAGTGATTGTAGGATGCTAAAAAAACTCATTTCTTATATTCTGGGTTGATGTTTCTATGTCAAATTTTGTGCAAAATTACTAATTTTATTCCGTACGTCCAATTTTCGAGGGAGTCATTTTCGATTTTTCGTCACAATAACGTCATTTGCCACGCTGTTCCTTTTCCCTTTCGAAAAAATGTTAGATACACACCTGATTAGCAAAGATAGTGCCAAAATGTACATCCCCTCGGCGTATTTTTGGAAAAAGCCGCCGGCTATACACATGACTATCAAAGCTGCCCACACATACCACCACCGATGGACATGTCCTTTGTGGGCCGATCTCGCTACGGGGACAGCAAAAAGGAGGGGCAGGGGATTGAGCATGAGAATGAGCAGGTTGAAGCAGACCGTGGGATGATGGGAAAAGATCATCATAGTGAGGACGATGCCTGCAAGGCCTGCTGTCAACAAGAGCAAGAGGTCGAATCCCCATAGAGTGGTGTGTCTTTTCCATTCCACGAGGACGACGACGCAGATGAGGGCCAACAAAAGGAGGAAGCAGTGCGAGGGCCGCAGCGGGAACTCGCTCTCCACCACTTGAAGTCCGCCATTCACCACAGTGTCGGTGCGGCTCACCAATGGACGTTTCTGCCCGTCGGCATCGATGATGACGGCATGTGCGAAGTGGTCCTTCAGGTGAACCGGCAAAAACTGTTGCTCGGATAGGTCGGTACTGCGGTCGGCTGCCACTCCCAACAGCATGTCATTGCCGAAGCGTGCCCAAGGATGCTCCTCATTGCAGCTGTGTATCATATTGCGGAAAGTGGCTGTGCTGTCAGCGATTGTCTGGTAGTCCACTTTTCCTTCGAGGTGATTGACAAGCATGTCTCGTGCCCGAGTGGTGCAGTTGTCATAGAAATAGTTATAGCGGTAGATGGGTTGGCGCGCATTCTGCTCCAAGGCATGCATGATGTTGGCCTTTTCTTGGGGAGTCAGGTTGAGCACCTGCTGTGTGACGCTGCTCTTATAGTAGGAATACTCCCTCTTGAAATCGCTGAAGGAATAGACTCCCATGCTGTAGTCGGTGAGGCCGAATACGAAGCGGAGCACAAAATGCGGTTGGTTGAAGTTGAACACACCATAATTCACTACAAAATCATCCCCCGTGAGTGTATTCCTGCATCGGATGGCTGTATGCCCATAGAGGCTGTAGATTTCCTGGTGCGGGTCACATGTGAGAAGGCTGATTTCAAGAGAGTCGAGTATGGTGTCGTCTTTTGTCTGGCTCATTACAGGGATGGCCGAGAACATGGTGAAGACTATAGCGAGCCATAGCTGGAGAAATAAACTTCTGGATTTCATGGCTGCAAAAATACGAATAATCAGTGTAAGTTGCGCATTTTTTCACAAGATTAACAAAACGAGGCGGTATGAACCCTTCCAAATGATGATTTTCATTTCTAATTCTTCAATAGACAGACCATGTGATTGAATAAAAAATGAAAAAAAGAAAAGAAAACGTTGCTTCTTTCACTTATTATTCCTAAATTTGCAAAGAAAAGACAAACACTATACTTAAAATCTTATATAATACATGAAAATCGGTTTATTTATCCCCTGTTATGTGGATGCCCTATACCCACAGGTGGGCATCGCGACATACAAGCTACTGAAGCATTTGGGTCTCGATGTGACGTATCCGCTCAACCAGACATGTTGCGGCCAGCCCATGGGAAATGCTGGTTTTGAGAAAATGGGAGTCTCGTTGGCAGAGAAGTTCGAAGAGATGTTCAGCGGTTTCGACTATGTTGTCGCCCCCTCCGTCAGTTGCACTGCGTTCGTGAAAGTCAACTACCCAAGATTGCTTGAAGGCAAGCACAAATGCGAGACGGCAGAGAAGGCCATCGATGTGGTGGCGTTTCTGCATGATGTCTTAAAGTTGAAGGAGTTGCCCGGGGAGTTTGCCCACAAAGTGAGTCTTCACAATTCATGTCATGGCGTGCGTGAACTCGGACTGAGTTCGCCCAGTGAGATGCACGTGGAGAAGTTCAACAAGATCAAGGATTTGCTTGAACTGAAGAAGGGAGTCACCGTCGTCGAGCCAGAGCGCTGCGACGAATGCTGTGGATTTGGCGGTATGTTCTCGGTAGAGGAGACCGCCGTGTCGGCCCAGATGGGCGAGGACAAGGTGAGGCGCCATATCGACACTGGAGCAGAGTATGTCACTGGCCCTGACTGCTCATGCCTTATGCACATGGATGGGGTCGCTAAAAAACGTGGCCTGTCCATCAAGTTTATTCATGTAGTAGAAATTTTAGCAGCAGGACTATGAGCACACCACATTCGAAAAAAGCAAAAGAGTTCTTGAAGAACCAGAAGTATGCCCATTGGCATGACGCCACGTTTTGGGCTGTTCGTACCAAGCGCGACAATATGGCCTTGGGGCTCGATGAATGGGAGCAGTTGCGCGAGAAGGCATCCGCCATCAAGCGGCACACCATCTCACATCTCGACGAATATCTCGACCAGTTTGCCACCAATGCCGAGAAAAACGGCTGCATCGTGCACTGGGCAAAGGATGCTGATGAGTTCAATGACATCGTCCTTGAGATTCTCCGTGAGCATAAGGTGAAAAAGATTGTGAAGAGCAAGAGCATGCTCACTGAGGAATGTGGGATGAACCCCTTCCTTGAGAAGAACGGCATCGAGGTGGTGGAGACCGATTTGGGCGAGCGCATTATCCAACTGAAGGGGCAGGCCCCCAGCCATATCGTGATGCCCGCCATCCATCTCAACCACGATGACGTGGGCGAATTGTTTGAGGAGAAACTGGGCACAGAGCCTGGCAATCACGATCCTACCTATCTCACCTATCAGGCACGTCTGAGTCTGCGCAATGAGTTCCTCACTGCCGAAGCGGGAATGACAGGTGCCAATTTCGGCATCGCTTCCACGGGTGACATTGTGGTATGCACCAATGAAGGCAACGCAGACATGAGCACCTCGTGTCCGAAACTGCATATCGCAGCGATAGGCCTGGAGAAAGTGATCCCCAATTACGACACCCTCGCCGTCTTCCAGCGCATGCTCTGCAGGGCCGGCACAGGCCAGCCCACCACTACTTTTACCAGTCATTTCCGCAAGGCGCGTCCCACGGCTCAGAAGATGCACATCATCCTCGTAGACAACGGGCGCAGCGAGTGGGTGTCCAACCCCGACCATTGGGAGACGCTCAAGTGCATCCGCTGCGGATCGTGTATGAACACATGCCCCGTCTATCGTAGAAGCGGAGGCTATTCTTACTCTTATTTCATTCCTGGCCCTGTGGGTATCAATCTCGGCATGCTCCGCGACAAGAAAAAGCACAGCGGCAACGTGTCGGCCTGTACGCTCTGCCTGAGTTGCCAGACGGTATGTCCGGTGAAAATAGACCTTGGCGACCAGGTCTACAAATGGCGTCAGCAATTGGATGAGTTTGGTACGGCCAACAAGGAGAAGAAGCGTATGTGCAAAGGAATGAAGATGATTTTCGACAGCAGCGGTATCTACAACACCGCCATGAAGTTTGCTCCGATGGCAAATTGGGTGCCCAGCATACTGATGGAAAGTGGTCTCAATCCTTGGGCTGACGGTCACAAGATGATGAAGTTCCCGCGCTACTCGTTCCAAGAGCTCTGGAAAAAAGGAAAAGTAAAGTGATTTAAACCGACAACTATGAGTAAGAAAGAAGATATCCTGAACAGATACAGGAAAAATGTCAAGGTGAAATATGACATGCCTCGTCTCGATGACATTGAGGCCATCACCTATCCCGACAAACTGGTGCAGTTTATCTCTATGACGGAGACGGTAGGCGGTAAGGTGATAGAACTGCAGGTAGGCCAGGACATCAACCAATTGGTGAAGGAATTGTTTCCCGATGCGAAGGAGATTGCCAGCAACCTGCCCGAAATCACGATAGCCACCCGCAATCCCGACACCATCGGTTCGCCTCAGGCTCTCAACGGCACCGATGTGGGAATCATCCGCGGAATGTTCGGTGTGGCCGAAAACGCTTGTGTGTGGATACCCCAGACAATGGTGGAGAAGGCGGTATGTTTCATCTCTGAGAATCTGGTGATCCTGCTCAAGAAGAGTGAGATTGTCAACAACATGCACGAGGCCTACAAGCGCATAGAGTTCAACGACTATGGCTATGGCACATTTATCAGTGGCCCGTCGAAAACCGCCGATATCGCCCAGGTGCTCGTCATGGGAGCACAGGCGGCCCGCTCTGCGACAGTGATACTCGTATAAACTGCGTCTTGACGGCATTTTGTCAGGACGATTATTTCTGTTTCCCCTGTGAGAACGGTCTTTCCAATGATGTCTCACAGGGGAAATGCTTTATTATAACAAGGTGGCAAAAGACCACGGCATGAAGTTTTATGACCTTTCTTTTGGCTGTTTCGCATAAAAGGATTAATTTTGCCATCATAAAGCATAGCCATGATAGCCTGGCTTTAGTTGTGAAATCAAACACGAGACGATGAAGAAGGTGCTGAAATGGGCGGCCATTCTCTTACTGACTCCCATTTTGCTGTTTCTGTTGCTTGCTCTGCTTCTTTACTTCCCCCCTGTGCAGAATTGGGCAGTAAAGAAAGTGGCTATGTATGCCTCAGAGAAGACAGGCATGGACATCTCCGTGGGGCATGTGGCACTCCGTTTCCCTTTAGACCTCACCTTGGACGAGGTGAAAGTGATCAAGGACAATGACTCCATCCCCGGACTGCGGGATACCATCGCGGATGTAGGACGACTGTATGCCAATGTCCAATTGCGTCCCTTGTTCGACAAGAAAGTGGAGGTGGATGCCTTGGAGCTGGAGCATACTCGTCTCAACACCAATGGCTTTATCCCTGACTTGCGGGTCAAGGGCAATGTGGAAAGCCTTCAACTGAAATGTCACGGCATCGACCTGAAGGAGTCGATGGCACAGATTACCTCTGCCAAATTGGACAGTGCCAAACTGGAGATCTGTCTTGCCGACACCGTCCCTCCCGACACGACAGAGACAACTAATCCGTGGCGAATACGGCTGGATGACTTGCAACTCTCACGTGCCGACGTCACGGTGCGCATGCCAGGCGATACACTTCGCGTAAGGACCTATCTCTCGGAAGCGACAGCCACCGACGGCTACTTTGACCTCGGTGAAGGGGACTACAGGGTGTCGCACCTTTCCTGTGCCGCCAAAAGTGTCGAATACGACAATCAGTTCATGCCGCCTGCTGACGGTCTCGACACCAATCATCTCAATGTTACGGATTTGGCACTGAAGTTAGACTCCATCCAATACCGTTCCCCAAAACTTGACTTCTCACTCCAGTCGTGCTCACTTCGTGAGAAAAGTGGCATACAGATTGACGAGTTGTCTGGCAAGGTGTCTCTCGACTCCGCTAAGGTTAGGTTGGCCAACGCCCGCCTGAAGACTCCCGACTCGCAGATGAGCGCAGACATCGACATGGACCTCAACACGTTCGAGACTCGCGATCCGGGCAAGATGTATGCTGACGTGGATGGATATTTGGGCAAACAAGACCTCATGCGCTTCATGGGGAGCATGCCCGCCGCTTTTGTCCGTAAATGGCCCAACCAGCCCCTTGCCATCAAAGGGAGGGCCCGGGGCAACATGGAGCGGTTGGAGTTTCAGAATCTCCACGCTTCGCTGCCTACAGCATTTCAGATGGCTGGAGACGGCTATGTGGCGAATCTCACCGATCCCGACCGTCTCAAGGCCGATGTCCACCTGAAAGGTGTCACTTCCCAGATGGATTTTGTCGCTTCCTTGCTTGACAAGGAGACTGCCAGCCAAGTGAACATTCCGCAAGGCATCTCTCTCGACGGCCATTTCAAAGCCAATGGCCACCGTTATGGGGCCGACTTCACCGCCAGCGAGGGTGGGGGAAACATGAAGGCGAACATTGCCCTCGACACCGACCTGATGAAGTATTCGGCCACTGTGGACGCCGACAGGTTCCCCATCCAGCATTTTCTGCCGAAGATGGGACTCAGTCCGCTCACTGCCCATATTGAGGCCGATGGACAAGGCACCGACATGCTGTCTCCCAAGACGTCGCTCCGTGCCAAGGCAAAGATTGGGAAGTTCCGCTATGGGCAATACGACCTCGACGGGATGACCGCCGACGCGCTCCTTTCGAGAGGGACGCTCCAGGCAGATATAGACAGTCACAACTCTCTTCTCAACGGCCATATCAACCTCAATGCGCTGATGGATACGAAACGCCTCAAAGGTGTCTTCGAGTTCGACCTCAGTCATGCCGACTTCTACAGCCTCCATCTCTCCGACATGCCCATGACGCTGTCGGGCTGTGCGCATCTTGAGATAGATACCGACATGAAAGAGACCTATATGGTGGCCGGTTCGATGGGTGACCTATCTGTGATGTACAAGAACATCTACTACAAGCCCGACGACATGTCCATCGACATCCTGACGCGTCCGGATACCACCTACGCCAAGGTGTTCAGCGGAGATTTCAAACTTGACATGTACGGAAGCGGAGGCTACAAGCGCATGCTGAGTCAGGCAGAGCATTTCACCGACGAACTGACCAAGCAGATGCGTGACAAGCATTTCGACCAGGCACTGCTCAGGAAGAAACTGCCCGATGCCAATATCTACCTCTCCAGTGGACACGAGAATTTCTTTGTCGACTTGCTGGAAGAGGAAGGCTATTCGTTCAAGAACCTCCTTGTCGACATGACCTCATCCCATGTGGACGGACTCAACGGATTGGTGAGAATGGAGGGGCTGAAAGTGGACAGCATCTTGCTTGATGAGGTGAGATTCAACGTGCTCACCGACAGCACCGGTTTCAAGTATAACGGGCAGGTCATCAACGGGCCCGACCATCCCCAGTACACTTTCAACGCTCAGTTCGACGGAGCTATCTTGGAGAAGGGCGCCAATATCAATGCCAAACTCTACGACAAAGACGAACGGCTCGGTGTGGATGTCGGTGTCGTGGCCACCATCGAGCAAAACGGTGTGAGGGCGCACCTGACCAACGTACATCCCATATTGGGATATATCCCCTTTACCGCCAATGAGGACAACTATGTCTTCTTGGGGGACGACAGGCGCCTTTCGGCCAACTTGAACCTTCAGTCGGATGATGGCATGCACATGATCCTATACACCAACGACGACAACAGGGAAGCGCTCCAGGACCTCACTCTCAGTATCAGCAAGATCAATCTCAAGCAGATCCTTTCCTACCTGCCCTACATGCCTGATGTGGGGGGCATCGCAGACGGCGATTTCCATATTGTGCAGACGGAGAAGGACTTGTCGGTATCGAGCCTGCTGAGCGTGGATGCCCTCACCTACGACGGTATGCTGATAGGCAATCTGAGTTCAGAATTTGTCTATATGCCAAACGAAGACGGGTCGCACTACATTGATGGCGTGCTCTATAGCGACGGCGACGATGTGGGCACCATCGTCGGTACCTACAATCCAAAGGGCGACGGCAATCTGGATGCCTCAGTGAAAATGGACAAATTGCCGCTCAGCATCATCAACAGTTTCATCCCCGACCAGATCATCGGCTTTGACGGTTATGGTCACGGGCAACTTACCTTGAAGGGAAGTCTGAAGAAGCTGGATGTCAACGGTGAGGTCCTCATGGAAGATGCCTCCTTGGTCAGTGTGCCTTATGGTGTGAAATTGAAAGTGGACAAGAAACCTTTGCGGATTGTCGGCAGTAACGTGGTCTTTGAGGATTTCTGTGCCTATGACGCCAACCGTACGCCAATGACTCTCAACGGTTATTTTGACTTCTCCGACTTCGACAATATGAAACTCGACTTGAGGATGCGGGCCAACAATTTCCAGGTGATCAATGCCAAGGAAAACCTCAAGTCGGAAGCCTACGGCAAGGCCTTCGTCAACTTCTTCGGCTCCATGCGCGGACCGCTCGACGCACTGTCGATGCGGGGCAGGGTAGATGTGCTGGGCTCTACGGACATGACTTATGTGATGCGCGACACTCCGCTGACTGCCGATACGCGTATGGACGAGTTGGTGAGATTCGTCGATTTCAACGACTCCACAGAACAGGTCGTGGCGCGTCCTGTGCTCAGCGGATTCAATATGGACCTTACCATCAACGTGGATGAGGGCGCGCGCATCAAGTGCGACCTTGTTCCCGACCACAGCAACTACATCGACATGATGGGTGGCGGCGATCTGAGGATGTCGTATAATTCGGTGGACAACCTCAGACTTGTCGGCCGTTATCAGCTCAGCAACTCTGAGATGAAATATTCACTCCCCATCATACCGCTGAAGACATTCACCATTCAAGAAGGTAGTTATATAGAGTTCAAGGGCGACCCGATGAATCCTGTGCTCCATATTACAGCCACGGAAGAGCGGAAGGCGACGGTAGAAGATGAAGGCGGCGGGACAAGGAGCGTCAACTTCCACTGCGGCGTGGTCATCAGCCAGACACTCAACGACATGGGGCTGGAGTTTATCATCGAAGCGCCGGAAGATGTGACCATCGGCACAGAGTTGGCTTCTATGACGACTGAGGAGCGTGGAAAGGTGGCTGTCACCATGCTCACTACAGGTATGTATCTGGCCGACGGCAATACCAGCGGCTTCACTATGAACGGTGCACTCAGCTCATTCCTGCAGAGTGAGATCAACAACCTGGCAGGCAATGCGCTCCGCACATTGGACCTCTCGGTAGGTGTAGACAATGCCACCGATGCCTCTGGTGCCATGCACACCGACTATTCCTTTAAATTTGCCAAGCGCTTCTGGAACAACAGACTCAGGGTAGTGATCGGAGGAAAAGTGTCGACGGGTTCGGAGGCACAAAGCCAGAACCAGTCTTTCTTCACCAATGTCGCCTTTGAGTATCGTCTGAACGCCACTTCCAACAAGTATTTGAAACTTTTCTACGACCGCGACGCCTACGATTGGCTCGAGGGTGAAATCGGCGAATACGGAGGCGGTTTCCTGTGGCGTAGGAAACTTCAGCATTTCAGCGATATCCTTCGTTTCAAGAACGACAGCAACCCATTGCCGCAAATGCCGATGAGACCCAGGACGGCACGCACCGACAGCCTGGCTCCCGACACCATCCAAAATAATATGAGGTATGAGAAGGTTGAGAAATAACACACACATAGCCGCGGCGGTCCTGCTTGCCACTGTCCTCGTGGGATGCTCCATCACAAGTGGAGTGCCCGAGGGTGACAAACTCTATACTGGCGTCGACAAGATCACCTATTCCAACTATGAGAAAAACGACCATTTCGTCCTTACTCAGGAAGAGGTGGAGGCAGCGCTGAGCTGTCCTCCCAACGGCAGTCTCTTCGGAAGCTCCAAATACCGCAATCTTATCCAGTTGCGGCTCCGTTTGTGGAATCACTATTCTCAGAAAGACACAAAGTTTGCCAAGTGGATGACCAAGTCATTCGGCAAGGCGCCCGTGCTGATGAGCAATGTCAACCCTGAGCTGCGTGCCTCCGTGGCCGAGTCGGCCCTTAAGGTGCATGGCTATTTCAGGGGTGATGTGACTTCACACGAGGTGGAAACCAAAAATCCAAAAACCGGCAAGGTGGAATACGACGTCAATATGGGGCATCTCTTCACTGTCGACACCCTCGAATACGAGAAATTCCCGGCAGAAGCGCAGGCGCTTATTGACAGCACAATGTCGGA
The DNA here is from genome assembly GCA_902795605.1 of uncultured Prevotellaceae bacterium. Taxonomy (GTDB): domain Bacteria; phylum Bacteroidota; class Bacteroidia; order Bacteroidales; family Bacteroidaceae; genus Prevotella. Next base: position 13,213 of record CADBLU010000108.1, read on the forward strand.
GGCACTTGTCTCGAACGACGTGCCCTTTGATGTCTCAACACTCGATGCTGAGCGCACACGCATCTCCACGCTCTTTCGCAACAACGGATATTACTACTATCAGCCTCACTATGCATCCTATCTTGCCGACACCCTTGCCGTGCCCGGGAAGGTGCAGATGAAGCTGCAACTGGCCGACAGCCTTCCTGACATTGCGCTGAGGAAGTGGTACATCGGAAAACTTGATGTCTATCTGAAGAAAACTTTCATGGAGCAGGCAGACAACATGACGGGGCGTAGAATCAATGTGCACTTTAAAGGAAAAAGACCACCCATCCGCAACAGGGTCATCCTGAAAGACATGAAACTGCGGCCGGGAAGGTTGTACAACTATACCGACTATCTGGAGTCTGTCAACAAACTTTCCAGCAATGGTATATTCAGTATGGTTGACTTTAGGTTCACGCCACGCGACTCCTCGGCCACATGTGACTCGCTCGACCTCGTCGTCAATTGCGTCTTCGACAAGCCGTACGACTTCTACGTGGAGTCGAACCTGAAAGGGAAGACGACAGGATTTCTCGGGCCGCAACTGGTGTTGGGCCTCACCAAGCGTAACGCTTTCCGTGGAGGCGAGAATCTGGATGTCAACCTCCATGGCTCCTATGAGTGGCAGACTGGCCATGCCTTCGATGACTCCGAGACGGGACTCAACTCATACGAGTATGGCTTCGACGTCTCGCTCGATTTCCCCAGGTTGGTCTTGCCGTGGTCGCTCAACGATCAACGACGCAGAAACCGGAGCGGCAACCGTAACAGATTAAGAAACAGGAATCTGGCCACTCCGTCGACCGTGTTGAAACTTTCGAGAAACGTCGTCAACCGTTCCGGCTACTTCAAGCGGCACATCTTGTCGGGCGAACTGACCTATAAATATCAGTTCCACCGTAATTGGATGCATCAGTTCACGCCACTTTCTGTGGAATACAACTATCTGAAGAATGGGTCAGACAAGTTCTACGACCTGTTGCTCCAGCATCCGTATCTGTTGGCTACCATGGCCGACCTGTTCATCACTAAGATGAAATACACCCTGTCGTATTCGAGTCCGGCCAACCGCCGCAATTCCTTCTTTTGGCAGGTTTCCGTGAGCGAGGCGGGCAATCTTGTCTCTTTGGGCAATGTGATATGCGGCAATAGTTGGAGCGAAAAAGAAAAGAGGATGTTTAAGAATCCTTATGCCCAGTTCCTGAAGATAGAGACGGAGCTTACCAAGAAGTGGAACCTTGATGAACGCACCCAACTGGTGGGGCATCTCAACGCCGGTTGTGCCTGGTCGTATGGCAATTCAGCCGCCGTGCCTTACACAGAATCTTTTTGGGTAGGAGGAGCCAACAGCATCAGGGCTTTCTCCGTGCGAAGTCTCGGACCAGGCAGGTATCATTCTACGGACAAGAGATGGCGGTTTGTGGAAGAGGTGGGCGACATCAAACTGCAAGCCAACCTGGAATACCGGAAACGGCTCTTCGGCAATCTTCAGGGCGCTCTCTTCCTCGATGCCGGCAATGTATGGAACCAGAGTGATTATCTCGATGTGCCCGAAGGCAAATTTAAGTTCAATTCCTTTTTGAAGCAGTGTGCCCTTGGCACCGGTGTCGGTTTGCGCTATGACCTCGAATTCTTCGTGGTCAGACTCGATTGGGGCATCGCCATCCACGCACCCTACGATACAGGGAAAAACGGCTACTACAACATACCTTCTTTTTCCGACGGACAAAGCATCCATTTCGCTATCGGATACCCCTTCTGACCTGATTTTTCAGCGTTTTTCATGCCCAAAAGCATTTTTAATGCAAAAAAGTCGGGAAAAATTTTGTCCGTTCAGTAAATATGCTTATCTTTGCATCCGCTTAAGTACAACGGACGTTTAGCTCAGCTGGTTTAGAGTATCTGTCTGACAGACAGAGGGTCGACGGTTCGAATCCGCCAACGTCCACCAGAGGGTGTTTTCCAGAGTGGCCAAATGGGGCAGACTGTAAATCTGCTGTCTTTCGACTTCGGTGGTTCGAATCCATCAGCACCCACAC
>CADBLU010000109.1 GCA_902795605.1 uncultured Prevotellaceae bacterium
GGAGGTGGTCTTCACCCTCGTCATGACGCTGATTCTCGTGTTCATCGTGGTGTACATCTTCTTGCAGGACTTCCGCTCCACGCTCATCCCTATGATTGCCGTGCCCGTCTCGCTCATCGGTAGCTTCTTCTTCCTCAAGGTCTTCGGATTCTCCATCAACCTGCTCACCCTGTCGGCCTTGCTGCTCGCCATCGCCATCGTGGTGGATGACGCCATCGTGGTGGTGGAGGCTGTGCACGCCAAACTCGACCAGGGATATAAGAGTTCGCTCACGGCGTCGATCGATGCCATGAACGAGATCTCGGGCGCCATTATCTCCATCACGCTCGTGATGGCCTCGGTGTTCATCCCCGTATCGTTCATCGGTGGCACCACAGGTACGTTCTACAGGGAATTCGGTATCACGATGGCCGTGTCGATCTTCATCTCGGCGCTCAACGCCCTGACGCTTTCGCCGGCTCTCTGCGCCATCTTCCTCAAACCCCACGACAAAGACGGAAAAGAGGTGAAGATGTCGCGCATCGACCGTTTCCATGCCGCCTTCAACACCTCGTATGAGAAAATCCTCGGCAAATACAAGAACCGTGTGGAGAAACTGGTGCGCAAGCCCCTCGCCATCGGTATCGCCGTGGTGGTGGGCATCGCCGTGCTCGTCGTCACCATGCAGACCACCAAGTCGGGTCTGGTGCCCAGCGAGGATACCGGCACCCTGTTCTGCACCATCTCCATGCCTCCTGCCACCTCAGTGGCCCGCACCCGTCAGGTCATCAATGAGGTGGACTCCATCCTCGCCTCCAATCCGGCCATCCAGTCGCGTGAGCAGATCCAAGGCTACAACTTCATCGCCGGTGCCGGTAGCGACCAGGCCACGTTCATCATCAAACTCAAGTCCTTCGATGAGCGCCAGAAAGGTCTGTGGTGGAAGATTTCCGGCCTGTGGCAGGGCGACGGCATCTACCGCTTCCTTGTCAACCCCTATGACGCCAACTCCGTGCTTGGTATGATCTACAAGCAGACGGCGTCGATCAAAGACGCGCAGATCCTGGCGTTCTCGCCGCCAATGATTCCCGGCTTCTCTGCCAACAGCGGTGTGTCGCTCGTGATGCAGGACCGCACCGGTGGCGAACTCCTCAAGTTCTTCGGCGTCGTGCAAGACTATCTGGCAGAGCTCAACAAGCGGCCTGAGATACAGACGGCCATGACGTCCTACAACCCGAGCTATCCCCAGTATATGATCCACATGGATGTGGCTAAATGTAAGCAGGCGGGCATCTCGCCGCAGACCGTGCTTTCCACCCTGCAGGGATACTACGGCGGACTCTACGCCTCCAACTTCAATGCCTATGGCAAGCTTTACCGTGTGATGGTGCAGGCCTCGCCCGAATGCAGGATGACTCCCGAGAGCCTCAACAGCGTCTATGTGCGCACTCCCTCGGGCATGTCGCCAGTCAACGAGTTCTGCCGTCTGGAGCGTGTCTACGGACCGTCGAACATCAACCGCTTCAACCTCTTTACGGCTATCAACGTCACGGCGACCGTGGCCGACGGCTATTCCACCGGTGAGGCCATCAAGGCCGTGCAGGAGGTGGCCGCACAGACGCTGCCCGCGGGCTACACCTACGACTATTCCGGTCTTACCCGCCAGGAGGCACAGTCGAGCAACTCCACGGCGCTCATCTTCCTCCTCTGTATCGTGTTCATCTACCTTATCCTCGCGGCACAGTATGAGAGCTACATCCTGCCATCGGCGGTGATTCTCTCCGTGCCCTTCGGACTGGCAGGCGCCTTCCTGTTCACACAACTCTTCGGCCATTCCAACGACATCTATATGCAGATCTCGCTGATCATGCTGATAGGCCTGTTGGCCAAGAACGCCATCCTTATCGTGCAGTTCGCCCTCGAGCGCCGCGAGTTGGGTATGGCTGTCTCCTGGGCCGCCGTGCTTGGTGCCGCCGCCCGTCTGCGCCCGATTCTGATGACCTCGCTGGCCATGGTGATCGGTCTGCTCCCCATGATGTTCGCATCGGGTGTGGGCAAGAACGGCAACCAGACGCTCGGCGCCGCTGCCATCGGCGGTATGTTCATCGGTACGCTGCTGCAGATTTTCGTGGTGCCCACGCTCTTCGTCATCTTCCAGTCGCTGCAGGAGAGGTTCCGTCCCATGCGTTTCGATGATGTGGCAGACGAGGCCGTGACCGCCGAACTGGAGCAATATGTCAACCATGCCAATAACTATACAGTGGAGGAATAACGAAATGAAGAAAAGCAATATTATCATACTGGTGGCAGGCATGGCGCTGATGACCAGCTGCAGCCTCTACAAGACCTATGAGCGGCCCGACGTCAACACCAAGGGGCTCATCCGCGACAATGTGTCGCTCACCGATACCCTGGTGGCACCGGCCGACTCAGCCAACTTCGGGCAGTTGCCCTGGCGCAGCGTGTTCACCGACCCACAGTTGCAAATCCTCATCCAGCAGGCCCTTGACAACAATGTGGACATGCTCAACGCAGCCCTCAACGTGAGTATGGCCGAGGCGCAGCTAAAGGCGGCGCGCCTCGCCTTCCTCCCGCAGTTCACCTTCTCGCCCCAGGGCACCATCGCCTCTTGGGACGGCAACGCGGCCACGAAGACCTATCAGTTGCCTATCGCTGCCAGTTGGAACGCCGACCTCTTCGGCAACCTCCTCTCGCAGAAGCGCAGCGCGCAGGTGCAGCTGTTAGCCACCAAGGACTATCAGACCGTGGTGCAGACCAACATCGTGGCCGGTGTGGCCAACATGTACTACACCCTGCTGATGCTCGATCGTCAACTGGAGATCCTCAACGACATGATCGGCCTCACCAAGGACACATGGGACATGATGAAACTGCAGATGGACCTGGGCCGTGCACGCTCTACCAGCGTGCAGAGCGCCGAGGCCAACTACTACTCTGTGAAGGCACAGGCCGTGGACATGCAGCGCCAGATACGCGAGGTGGAGAACTCCCTCTCGCTCGTCATGGGGCAGCCAGCCCAGACCATCTCGAGAGGCAAACTCGGCAACCAGAGCCTGCCGTCGGAGTTCAGCACCGGCGTCGGCATCCAACTGCTTGCCAACCGCGCTGACGTGCATTATGCCGAGCTGAACCTCGCCAAATGCTTCTATAATGTGGAGACGGCCAAGAGCCGGTTCTATCCCAGCCTCACCATCACTCCCTCGGCCACCTTCACCAATAATGCCGGCGCCATCGTCAACCCCGGTAAATGGCTCCTCTCGGCCGTGGGAAGCCTCACGCAGCCCATCTTCATGAAAGGGCAGCTCACCGCCGGTCTCCGTGTGGCAGAGGCACAGTATGAGCAGGCCTACAACACCTGGCAGAACGCGGTGCTGAAGGCCGGCAGCGAGGTGAGCGACGCCCTCGTGCTCTACCACTCCTCCGACGAGAAAGGCAAGTTGGAGGCACAGCGTGTGGAGACCTTGGAGAAGAACGTGGAGCACACACGGCTCCTCTTCAAGAACTCCGGCAGTTCATATCTGGAGGTGATCACGGCACAGCAGTCGCTGCTCAACGCCCAACTCTCAAAGGTGACCGACGACTTCTACAAGATGCAGGCCGTCGTCAATCTGTATAACGCCCTCGGCGGAGGCGGCAAATAACCCATAAAGACAACATCCATGGCAAGTGATATTAGTCCAAGAGCCGAAATCGACCCCAGGGCGAAAATCGGCGACAACTGCAAAATCTTCCCCTTCGTCTATATCGAGGGAGATGTGGAGATAGGCGACAACTGCGTCATCTTCCCGTTCACGAGCATCCTCAACGGTTCCAGAATCGGCCGCGGCAACAAGATTCACCAGGGGTCGGTCATCGCGGCCCTTCCCCAGGACTTCGAGTTCACGGGCGAGAAGAGCGAGTGCGTCATCGGCGACAACAACATCATCCGTGAGAACGTGGTGATCAACAGGGCCACCCACCGCGGGTGCCGCACCGTCATCGGCGACGGCAACTTCCTCATGGAGGGTGTGCACATCTCGCACGACACCAAGATCGGCAACGACTGCGTCTTCGGCTACGGTACGAAGATTGCCGGCGACTGCGTGATCGACGACGGCGCCATTTTCTCGACCAGCGTGATAGAGAACGCCGGTACGAGAGTGGGCCGCGGGTCGATGATACAGGCGGGCACCACCTTCTCGAAAGACGTGCCGCCCTACATCATCGCCGGAGGAAGTCCTGTGGCATACCATGGCGTGAACACCACCATGCTCACGATGCGTGGAGTGAGCGAGAAGGTGCAGAAGCACATCGCCAACGCCTACCGTCTGGTTTTCCACGGACAGAACAGCCTCTTCGATGCCGCCATCCAGGTGAAGGAGCAGGTGCCCGACAGTGTGGAAATCAAGAATATCCTCGACTTCATCAAAGAGACTGAGAGGGGAGTGATCACTAAGATTTAATGCATAGCCGTGGCGAGAGGCGCGTGGTGTCTTTGTAGTCATCGCCTCCCGCTACGGTTTGCCATCATCAACGCCGCCGGCGGGCAAGGGAACTCCCTTGCCCGCCGACGGCGTTTTTGCTCAGTGCGCTCTCTGGTCTCTACAAGGGCCGGCAGCGGCGAGAGGAATGGGGCTGCGGCAATGCCGCAGCGTACCGGACACTAAGACGGGGCCTCTTTAGAGGGCTTGCAAAAGGCCTTTGAAACCACCTGAAGCGCCCTTGAAAAGGCCTTTGAAGCGGCTCTTGGAGCAGGGCTTATTCCTTCAGCGTCACCACGGCGCCGTCTCTCAATATCTCTCCGTTTTGCACGAGCACGTCGATGACAGAGGAGACAGCCTCGTCGGTCTTTGGCGTGCGGCGGGTGAAGCCGAGGAGCCTCACCACCTGACGGAGCAAGTCTTCGGTGGGTATCGAGAGCTGCTGCCTCACGGCCAGCCTCACCACATTGCGGATCTCAACGAGTGGGATGTCCTCAATGCTTCGGCCGCTGGCCTTGCGGTATCTGTCGTAGCCATTGGCTGCCTGGGCGGTGAGCCACAAGGTGGGGTTGCCTTCCGCAGAGAGCGGGTCTTTGTATACCTTCTTTATCATTTGCTCGAGCAGGAACTCCAGACGGTCGGACGTGCGCGGCTGTCCGTAGACGTACATGATGCGCTGGCGGAGGGTGCCCAATGTGATGGGCTGCTCGTCGGAGATGACCTTTTGGATGTCGGCTTCGATCGTGCGGCGAGCCATGGCGAGCACCTGAGACGTCTTGTTGGTGTAACGCTGCGGGATGGCCGTCTGCACATACGGGTCTTCCTTGTTGTCGTCGATGACGAGGATGTCTTCCTCATTGATGTGGAAGGGGATGTTGGTGCCCGCTACCGTCTGGCGACGGCCCGCGGACGATGGTGCCTCAGAGATTTTCATTTTCGTGGGATCCTGGGGCTGTCCGGTGGTCGATGTCTGCCCGGTAGTGGTCGATGCCTGTCTGGTGGTCGATGCCTGCCCGGTAGTGGTCGATGTCTGTCCGGTGGCTGATGTCTGGCCGACGGCAGGTGCCGGAATATCAGCAGGTGCCGGCTCCTCGGGTGCCGGTTCTTCTACCGGTGCCGGTTGCTCTTTCTTTTTGGCAATCAGTTGCTCGATTTGGTTGATGATGCGTTCAATGACGCCCTCACGGTTCATCAGCCAGTCGATGGCCCACACACGCATGAGGTTCCATCCCAAACCTTTGAGTACGCCCGGCTGGCAGATCTCGCGGTCACGCTGCGAGGGGGTGGCATAATATTTCTGTCCGTCGCAGAGGATGCCCATGAGATAGTTGTCCGAGGACTCCGGGTCGATGACCGCCAGGTCGATTTTGAAATGTGAGCGTCCCACGAGGGTGTCCACCTCGTAGCCGTGCTCGCGGATGGCCTTGGCGATGGCATCGATGACCGATGTGTCGGTGCTCTCCTCTATCTGTCCTTGCAGCACGGGCATGCGTCCGCTCTTGGCGAACTCGAGGAAGCGCTTGAGCCCTTCCACGCCTCTTGCATGGCTTCTGTTGAGGTCGATCTGCTCCGGCTGGAGGGTGGAGAACACCATCATCTCGTTGCGGGCGCGACTCACCGCCACGTTGAGGCGCCGCTCGCCGCCCTGGTTGTTGAGGGGACCGAAGTTCATAGACACCCGTCCGTTTTTGTCGGGTCCGTAGCCCACGGAGAAGAGGATGACGTCGCGCTCGTCGCCCTGCACGTTCTCCAGGTTCTTCACGAAGATGGGCTCTTCGCAGTCGTAGGCCAGTTTCTCCAGTTTGGGCGACTTGCTGAGCTGCTCCACGAGGATGTCTTCGATGAGGTCTTGCTGCGTCTTGCTGAACGACACGATGCCGATGCTCTTCTGGCGGAGTTGGCTGTCGCTGAGCCTGCGGATGACCTCCTTGACGATGGCCTCCGCCTCTTCGCGGTTGCGCCTCGACTTACCCATGTCGTAGGTGCCCTTGATGGGGATGAAGGTGACTTTCGAGGTGCGGTCGTCGACGGAGGGGAAGGTGTAGAGCCGGCCGTCGTAGTATTGCGAGTTGCTGAATGCGATGAGGCTCTCGTGGCGGCTGCGGTAGTGCCATGTGAGATAGTGCTCGGGGAAGGAGAGGGTGATGCAGTCGTCGAGGATGCTCTCCATGTCGTCGATGTCGGCCTCGCTCTCGTCGACCGCCGTGGTGGTGAAGAAACTGGTGGGCGGCATCTGCTTGGGGTCGCCGACGACGATGAGCGCCTTGCCTCGTGCGATGGAGCCTACGGCCTCGCTGGTGGGCATCTGTGAGGCCTCGTCGAAGATGACGATGTCGAATTTCTCTTGCGAGAGATCGATGAACTGTGCCACAGAGATGGGGCTCATGAGCAGGCAGGGGCATAATTTTGGCAACAGGTTGGGAGTCTGCTCGATGATATGGCGTATGCTGGTGCCTCTTCCTCCCGACGCGATGTATCTTTTGAGGATGCCAATCTCAGAGTTGTTGGCCGCCTCGATGGTGAGCGACGGGATGCGCGACGCCAATTTGCAGTAGAGTGCCCGCTTGGTGAGTTCCTGGAACTCCTTGGCGATAGTGCGGTATCTCTCGATGGCATCCTCGAAGATCATGCCGTTGAAGATGCGGAGGTCCTCATTGCCGTCGATCACGTCGACGGCCAGTTTCCTATAGAGTCCGCGCAGCATGGCATCGCGTGCCTCCTCATGGCTGTGCCCGCTCTCGATGAACTCCACCACGTTGCCGAGGTGGGCGGCAAGGAGGTTGTCGCGCCTGATGCACCACTGTGCCCAGTTGCGCAGGTTGGTGAGGTTGAGGAGCCATGAGTTGCCTTTGAGGATGAGGTCGCTGAGCGGTATGGCAGGGTCAACGGTGCAGTAGCTCTTCGCCTCCTCCATCGTCTCGTTGAGTTCCTTGAGCGAGTTGGTGCGCACTTCCCGAGTGGCATTGACGTCGAGTTTGTCGTAGTCGACCTGCAGGCCCGAGACTTCAAAGAGACGCATTACCTGCACGGCGGCGCTGAGGCAGTCTCTCATCTTTCCCCATTGCTCATGGCCTCTGGCAGCCATGGTCCCGAAGACTTGCTGCGCATCGTCGCGGTGTCGTGCGAGAGCCGCCTCAGTCTTGCGGTATTCCTCTATCTGCTGGATGAGAGGTGTGATGTCGTCGTAGCTGATGTCGGTGCGGTATGCACGGAGGAATCTCAACACTTTCTTCTTGGCGAAGTGTCTGGATATAATCCATTTGTCGCATGCCTCCGCCCAGTCGCGCTTGAGTCCGAGCAGGTCGATGTCGAGCACTTCGGGCGCATATTTCTGGGTGATGTTGAAGCGTGTCTTCACCAGTTGCTGTCCGCTGTTGATGTGATATTGCCATTCGCGTGTGAGTTCCGGGTCTCTCACCACGTTGATGAGTGCCTGGTTGATGTGTGGCGCATCGGTGATCACCTTGTGTATCTTCTCCGCAAGCAGGCTGCCGGCCAGTGTCTCAGGGATGTCGAGGCCGTTGATCTCTCCTAATTGGCGCAGGGTGTTGACGGCATTGGGAAGAGCTCCCACCATGCGGCGCAGGAAGGTGTTGACGCGCGACTCGATATTGGCGACCTCATGGATGTAGAGTCCGAAGAGGCGGTTCTGGGTGGGGTGTCCTGTGGTTCTGAAGACAGCGCCTAAGAGGTTGAGGTCCTCCACCATACGGTTGATGTCGTCGGCCGTGATGCCCTGGATGAGGGCAGCGTCGGGTTCGAGGGAGTCGGTATTGTCGATGGCAGTGTAGCGGGAGATGTAGTCGTAGAGGGAGAGTCCCGAGGGCTGTCCGCTGTGCAGCAGGTCGATATACTTGATGAGCTGGCTCCGCTGTGCGAACAGTTTCTCCGACTCCTGCTTGTATTCTTCCGGCGACTTGATGCGAGTGAGCTCGATGGCCTGCTGCAACTGCGTCAGCAGGTGGCTTTTGGTAATCTTGTTGGAGTGCATTTCGAGGCAGAAGGGGTCGAGGCCGATTTTGGCCAGTCGTTTCTGCACCACTTCGAGGGCAGCCATCTTCTCGGCGACGAAGAGCACGCGGCGGTCGTGGTAGAGCGCGTTGGCAATCATGTTGGTGATGGTCTGGCTCTTGCCGGTGCCCGGAGGTCCGTAAAGGATGAAGCTCCTGCCTTCTCCCGACTCGATGACGGCTTTCAGCTGCGAGGAGTCGACGTCTACGGGAATGGCGAAGTCGTCGGGCTCCACCGTTCTGTCGAGCATTCTCACGTCGGTGTCCGAGGCTGCGGGGATGTCGACGAGCCTGTTTTGCAGGAGGCTTGCGATGATGGGGTTTTCGCACATTTTGTCGGCGTTGTTGTGGATGTCGTTCCACATGACGAACTTGCTGAACGAGAAGATGCCGAGGAGGTTTTCCTCCACCACGTCCCATCTTGCCTGGTCCTTGATGATGTTGCGCAGGATAGAGAACACCTTGCACACGTCGATGCCCGACTGGTCGGTGGGCAGTGGTGTGACGGCGCTGATGTCGATATTGAACTGCTGCTTGAGCATCTCGATTAGCGTGGTGTTGAAGGTGATCTCATCCTCACGGAGTCGCAGCACGTAGTTGTTGCCGCTTTTCCTGACGATGTCTACCGGTTCGAGGATGAGCGGGGCATAGCGTGGCTTGACGCTGATGGTGGTCTCATACCATTTGAGCAGGCCGAAGACCATATAGAGCGTGTTGGCGCCGTTTTCCTCGAGGGCGGTGCGTGACGAGCGGTAGAGGTTTTTGAGGCTGTTGACGAGGTCCTCTTCCTCCAGGAAAGAGTAGATCATGCCGTTTTTCATCCCTTCGAGCACGATGCTCTCCATCTTGTCGCGGAAGGCGGCCGAGTTGTAGATGCCGTCGTTGTTGGGCGTGACACTATGCTCGGCGGGGACAGGCAGCATCTTGAAGTCGACTTTCTCCTGGAGTTTGTCCTCGAGGGTGTTGATGTTGAACGACACGAAGGGCACCACGCTCTTGCCGATGCGCATGTTGATAAGGTTGTTGCGGAGAGAGAAGTCAAGAAGTTTGCGCTCCCATATCTGCTGCCGGGTGATCTGCCGCTCGCCGGTGTCATCGAGACCGTATTGCCTCACGTCTCTCACGTCCGTGGCCACGTCGCCGTTGTCGACGCCTGTGAGTTCCCCTTCCTCTTCGGCGCTGGTGGGCATCGGTCTGATGCCGAAGAGTCGGCACCTGAAGACGTCGACGGCCGTGATGAACTCATCGGGTTTGAGACGTATACGGTCTTCGGCCGACTTGACGGCTGCCTCGAAAGAGACGCCGGCATTGGTGAGATGTGTGGCCTCTACGACCACGATTTCGCTGACGCCGTCGGCGATGGACTTTGAGATGAAGCTCACGTCGTCGCAGAACATCTGCGGATAGTATTTATCCTCGAGCCAGCATCCCACGAACATGTGCCCGTCGGTGAGGAAGAGGAGGGGATGCAGACCGATGCCCTCAAGGCATGAGGCCATGAGGATGGACAGGTCGGCACAGGTGCCCTGCTTCTGCGAGAGCAGTTGGTCGGCCATCCTGATGCGTTGTCCGTTGTTCTCGAAACTTGGCGGCGGCGCGATGTAGACGAACCCGCTGTTGTGGAGCGCCTCATAGACGGCAGCCACCATCTTGCGCACGCGGTTGGGGTCTTGTGTCTGGTAGGCATTGAGTGAATTGTCGCCGGTGAGTCGTCCGAGGACTTGCGCGGTGTCGATTTTGACCTGTGCGAGGCAGGAGGCATTGGGTGTGACGAAGGCCGCCAGCATCTCTGGCATGATGTTGATGCCCGGCCATTGGTCGAAGGGCATGATGCGGATGGGGTAGGAGGTCTGGAAGACTTCCTCCTCGCCGATTTTCACGCTCAGATCGAACCGTGTGTCGATGCTCTCGGTGATGGCTCTGAGTCGGTCGATGTCCGGGTCGATCTTCAGTCCGTCGAGCGCCACTGTCTCGCCGGCGGGAATGAGGTCGATGCGGCTCTCTGAGTCGATGAGCATATCTCCAGAGATGGTCACCGTGACCTCTCTCCAGTTGCTCTCGTCGTCGTTGGTGAGTTCAAAGGTGTTGATGTATTTTCCTCCGCATCTACTGGTGCAGTAGTTGATGCTGGGCATGTAGTCGATGCGGATGTTTTTCTCGCCGAAAGGTTCTTTCATAGTCGTGGTTATCTTTATTTCAATGATGTCAGTATGGGGCAGTATTTCAATGATGTCAGTATGAGGCGGTGCAAGGGATTCCCTCCCGTACGACCCTGTCGCGGATGAGGTTGAGTTCCTCGGGAGTGGCTTTGCGCAGGCGCGGGTCGGGTGTCTCGCGGTCGATGGTGTAGATCATCACCTCTCGCGGTCTGATGGCTTTGACCGCCTCGAGCCATGGCAGCACGTAACGGTCGCCCGTATTGTCGCAGTCGCCGTTGTCGATGACGCCTTTCATGAACATGCTCTGAATGATGACATGCCCGTCGAATGCCTTGAGGTGGGCGATGACGTCTTCGACATTGTAGGCAGGAGAGACGGGCCGGTCGATGAGGCGGATGTAGTCGATGTCTACGGTGTCGAGTTTCTGGATGTTGTTGTCTACCAGCAGCAGCGCCTCGCGCACCTCCTTGCGGTGGAGCATGGTGGCATTGCTGAGCACCGACACCTTGGCCGAGGGAGCCAGCCGGTCGCGCAGACGGATGGTGTCGGCGATGATGCCCGCGAAGTCGGGGTGCGCCGTGGGCTCACCGTTGCCCGCGAACGTGAGAACGTCGGGCCGCTCGCCGCGCTCAGCCATGGCGGTGAGTGTCTCATGCAACCTCGTGGCCACCTCCTCTCGTGTGGGCCGTGGCAGTTTGGGCCGGTGGCTGGCGTTGAATCCGCATTCGCAGTAGATGCAGTCGAAGGTGCACACCTTGCCGTCGGCCGGCATGAGGTTGATGCCGAGAGAGAGTCCCAACCGCCTGCTGTGCACAGGTCCGAAGATGGGTGAAGGATAGATAATCGTGCTCATGACAACAATAGATGGTTGTATATTGCCTAATGGTGCAAAGTTAAGAAAAATTTCCGCACAACAAGCGTTAATAGTCGTTAAAGTGTTGCGATGGCAAGGATTTTTTCGTAATTTTGCACCGAATATTGGCTTATTATAACCAAAATATAATGGGAAAAAGTAAAAACAGAGCCCGCAACCGTCAAGGATTGCAGGTCTTTACGTTGTGCATCAGCACGTCGATGGTGCTGATTCTTTTGGGAATGGTTGTCTTCACTGTCTTCACGGCGCGCAACTTGTCGTCGTATGTGAAGGAGAAATTGACGGTGACGATGCTTCTTGCAGAAGACATTACCGACCCTGAGGCCAAGCAACTGTGTGAGAGTCTGGCCACCAAGCCTTATATTTATTCTCTCAATTATGTGAGCAAGGACCAGGTGCTTGAAGAGCAGAAGAAAGCCCTTGGCACCGACCCTTCGGAGTTTGCCGGCACCAATCCGTTTCTTTCCTCTGTAGAGTTCCAGTTGAACGCTGACTATGCCAACTCCGACTCTTTGAAGTGGATATCGGAGGAGTTGACGAAGTTGCCGAGTGTGACAGAAATCACCTATCCTGAGGACTTGGTGGACAGCATCAACAAGACGCTCCGCAAGATCAGTCTGGTGCTTCTGGTGCTGGCGGCCCTTCTTCTGGTGGTGTCGGTGGTGCTGATCAACAACACGGTGAAGCTCGGCATCTATTCACGCCGGTTTAACATCCACACGATGAAACTGGTGGGTGCCTCGTGGGGCTTCATCCGCAAGCCGTTCCTGCGTCAGGCCGTCGTGCTCGGACTCATCGCCGGTCTGCTTGCGCTGGCCGTCCTTGGTGCCGGAATGTACAGCCTCTATAAGTATCAGCGTGACGTGATGGAAGTGATCACCTGGGAGGTGCTCGCCGTGACAGCGGTGACGGTGATTCTCGCGGGTATCATCATCACCACCATCTGCTCATGGCTCTCGGTCAACCGGTTCTTGAAGATGAAAGCCGGTGAGCTTTACAATATCTGACAATTCTTTTTCAACATCATTTATCTATGGATAAGAAAAATCTGGCGTTCGGCCGCTCGAATTTCATCATGCTCGGTGTGAGCATGTTTGTGGTCATCGTGGGCTTTATCCTCATGAGCGGTCCCGGTTCCGACGCGACAGCTTTCAACGAGGATATCTTCAGTGCTATACGTATCAAGGTGGCTCCCGTGGTGTGCTTCATCGGCTTTATCTCGATGATTTATGCCATCATCCACCGTCCTGCAGACCGTGGCGGCAACGACCTGGTGAAAAAGAATCAGCAGACAGAAGTCTTGCCGTCGAAAGCGAACAAGAAGGAGGTTAAGAAATGACTTGGCTGGAAACCGTTATCATTGCCATTGTCGAAGGTCTTACAGAGTTCCTTCCCGTCTCGTCTACAGGACATATGATCATCACCCAAAATCTGTTGGGTGTGCCTCAGGGCAATCCTTTTGTTCACGCTTTCACGTTTATCATCCAGTTTGGCGCCATCCTCTCGGTGGTATGTCTCTATTGGAAGAGATTTTTCCAGCTCAACCACACACCGGCACCTAAAGGAAGCAATGCCTGGCAAAAGCTCATTCATAAGTTCAGGTTCTACTGGCTCCTCTTCATCGGTGTGCTGCCCGCCGTGATTATCGGCCTGCTTGCAAAGAAGTCGGGACTGCTCGACTGGCTGATCGACAGTGTTGAGGTTGTCGCCATCATGCTTGTGTTGGGCGGTATTTTCATGCTTTACTGCGACCGTCTGTTCAACAAGGTCGACAACCGCGAGATAGACGAGAAAAAAGCATTCAAGATAGGTCTTTTCCAGTGTATCTCGGTCATTCCGGGCGTCTCGCGCTCCATGGCCACCATTGTCGGCGGCATGGCTCAGAAACTCTCGCGCAAGAAGGCGGCAGAATTCTCGTTCTTCCTCGCCGTGCCTACGATGGCCGGAGCTACGCTGCTCGACTTGCTCGACCTCTTCAAGGAGGATACCTCATGGGCCTCAGCCCACAATATCACCATGCTCATTCTGGGATGCGTGGTGGCTTTTATCGTGGCTCTGCTTGCCATGAAGTGGTTTGTGGCTTTCCTCACCAAATATGGATTTAAGGCTTTTGGTATCTATAGGATTATCGT
The DNA here is from genome assembly GCA_902795605.1 of uncultured Prevotellaceae bacterium. Lineage (GTDB taxonomy): Bacteria > Bacteroidota > Bacteroidia > Bacteroidales > Bacteroidaceae > Prevotella. The sequence goes on from CADBLU010000109.1 coordinate 13,636, forward strand.
GGGCGGCATCATCATCATCTTGCTGCTCACCGGACATTCCTTAATCATGGTGGATTGATGGATTTCAACGAGGGTACGGTCATCGCCATCGACAAGCCCTACCGGATGTCGAGTTTTGGAGCATTGGCACACGTGAGGTATCTCCTCTCGCGCCATCTTCACGTGAAGCGTGTGAAGATGGGGCATGCCGGCACGCTCGACCCACTGGCCACCGGCGTACTGCTTCTCTGCACAGGGAAAGCCACCAAGCAGATAGAGCAGTTGCAGGCGCATACCAAGGAATATATCGCCACCCTGAAGTTGGGTGCGACAACGGCCAGTTACGACCGTGAGCACACCGTCAATTTCACTTATCCCACCCGTCACATCACACGGCCGTTGGTGGAGGAGACACTGCGGCAGTTTGTGGGAGACATCATGCAGGTGCCTCCAGAGTTTTCGGCTTGCAAGGTGGACGGCAAGCGTGCCTATCATCTCATGCGCAAAGGCAGCGAGGTGGTGCTGAAGGCCAAGCCGTTGCATGTCGATGAGATAGAGTTGCTGGATTTCGACCCCCAGTCGATGACGATGGCCATCAGGGTGGTTTGCGGCAAGGGCACCTACATCCGCGCGCTTGCCCGCGACATCGGCATGGCGCTTGACAGCGGCGCCTTCCTCACGTCGCTCCGCCGCACCCGTGTGGGCGACTATCGCGTGGAGGACTGCCTCACGCTCGAAGCCTTCCCCGAGTGGCTCTCGCAGCAGGATATTACATCTACCCATTCATAAGAGAATCTACCCATATATAAGAAAGGAGTAAATATATATGAAACTATCACAGTTCAAGTTCAAACTTCCTGATGAGCAGATAGCGCTCTATCCCACTTTTCATCGCGATGAGTGCCGCTTGATGGTCATCCACCGCAAGTCGGGGAAGATCGACATGTTTCTGACGGATGACGACGGTGAGCCGCTGAAAAACGATGACGGCACTCCCCAGTTTATCGAGTTCCGCCACGCCATCAATTATTTCGATGAGGGCGATGTCTTCGTGTTCAACGACACGAAGGTGTTTCCTGCCCGTCTCTATGGAACGAAGGAGAAGACGGATGCCAAGATAGAGGTTTTCCTGCTGCGTGAGCTCAATGAGAGTCTTCGTCTCTGGGACGTGCTGGTGGAGCCTGCCCGCAAGATCCGCATCGGCAATAAGTTGTTCTTCGACGACAGCAGTACGATGGTGGCCGAGGTGATTGACAACACGACGAGCCGCGGGCGCACACTCCGTTTCCTCTACGACTGTCCTCACGACAAGTTCAAGCGTGAACTCTATGCGCTCGGTGAGGCGCCGCTGCCACATTACATCATCGACCATGAGTCGGAGAAGGAAGTGCCCGACGAGAAGGAGCCCGGCAAGACCAAGATTGTGAAGGTGAAAGACCGCCCCGTGCTCCCTGAGGACATGGAGAACTTTCAGTGTATCTATGCCAAGAACGAGGGTGCCGTGACCGCTCCCGCATCGGGTCTCCACTTCAGCCGTGAGATGATGAAGCGCATGGAAATCAAGGGGATAGAGTTTGCTTATATCACCCTCCACTGTGCCCTTGGCTGTTTCCACAATATTGAGGTGGAAGACCTCACCAAGCATAAGATGGACTCTGAGCAGATGTTTGTGGAGAAAGAGGCTTGCGACACGGTGAATGCCGCCAAACTTGCCGGCCGCCACATCTGCGCCGTGGGCACGAGTGTGATCAAGGCCACTGAGACGGCTGTGGGTGCCGACGGTCTGCTGAAGGAATATGAGGGCTGGACCAACAAGTTCATCTTCCCGCCTTATGAGTGTGACCTGGCCGACTCTATGATCTGCAATTTCTATCATCCGCTGTCCACACTGCTGATGTCGGCCTGTGCCTTCGGCGGCTACGACCTTGTGATGGAAGCTTATCAGAAGGCGCTCGACAACGGCTACCGTTTCGGTTGCTATGGTGACGCGATGCTGATATTGGATGACTGAGGTTCATCGTGTGTATCTGTCGCTCGGTTCGAACTTAGGCGACAAGGAGTCGCATCTGCGTGAGGCGACAGAAAAGATAGGAGAGTTGATTGGCGCTGTGGTGCGCCAGTCAACTCTCTATTATTCGGAGCCATGGGGATTTGAGTCGGACAACGGCTTCGTCAACGCGGTGGTGCTGTGTCTCACTCCGTTGTCTCCCCGCCGGCTGCTGCGCGCCACGCAGCGCATCGAACGGCTGATGGGCCGCACGGAGAAGTCGGTGGGAGGTGTCTATCACGACCGTGTGATAGATATCGACATCCTGCTCTACGACGACCTTCATATCGACTATCCCGACCTGAAAATCCCGCATCCGCTGATGCGCCAGCGCGACTTTGTGATGGTGCCGCTGCGGGAGGTGATGACAGACTGAGTGCCGGTCTAAGAGACGACACACTGCTTCAGCGGCGGTCACGGAGGAGGCTGTTTGCTCTTAGTGTCAGGGTTGCGGACTGTCGCTGAGCGTCTCCCATTGTGGAGGAGTGACGCCGAGGAGATGGCGCACGAAGAAGTCGAAGCGTTTGTGCTCCCCATAGCGCTCGCCCATGGTGTGGCGGATGCCGGGGAGTACGACGAGTTCGAAGTCCTTGCCTGCGTTGACCAGCGCGTTGACCAGTTGATAGGTGCTTGCGGGGTCGACATTGTCGTCCATCTCGCCTACGACGAGCATCAGCGGTCGTTTGAGTTTGGCAGCGTGGTAGACATTGCTGCTCTCCACATACGAGGAGTCGACGGGGTAGCCCATCCACTGCTCGTTCCACCAGATTTTGTCCATGCGGTTGTCGTGGCATCCGCATGAGCTGTATGCCGCCTTATAGAAGTCGCCGTGCAGCAGCACCGCCGTGGTGCTCTCCTGTCCTCCTGCCGATGCCCCGAAGATGCCCACGTTGCCGGCATCCATGTAGGGGTGTTGCCTTGCGGCCTCCTGTATCCACAGCCTCCTGTCGGGCAGTCCGGCGTCTTTCAGGTTCTTGTAGCAAGTCTCCTCGAATTTCTTTCCTCTCCAGCTGGTGCCCATGGCATCGAGCTGCACCACGATGAATCCCAGTTCGGCCAGTGGCGTCATGTTCCAGTTGTAGGAGATGAAAGACTTGGGGGTATAGGCGCTTCCAGGGCCGGAGTAGATATATTCTATGACGGGATAGGTGTGTGAAGGGTCGAAATTGGTAGGCTTCTGGATGATGCCCCACATGTCGGTCTTGCCGTCGCGTCCTTTGGCCACGAACACCTCCGGCGCCTGCCATCCGTTGGCTTGGAGGGCAGAGATGTCGGCGCTTTCCACAGTGGCGAGCAGTGAGCCGTCGGCCACGCTGCGTAGCACAGTCACGGGGGCTTTGTCGACGCGTGACCATGTGTCTGTCAGGTAGCGGAAGTCGGCAGAGAACTGCGCCTCATGCTGTCCTTCCTCGGGTGTGAGGCATCTCATGCCTTTGCCGTCGATGCCTATACTGTAGTAGTGGACGAAATAAGGGTCTTCTTTTTCGTTCACCCCACTGGCGGCGAAATAGATGACGCCAGCCTCTTCGTCTACCTTCACCACCTCTCTCACGCACCATTGGCCTTTGGTCACCTGGCGTATCACCTTGCCGGTGGCCATGTCGTAGAGATAGAGATGGTTCCAGTTGTCCCGCTCACTCATCCACAGCATCCGCTTGCCGTCGGCGAAGTCGTGGCGGAAGTGTCGGGTGTAGTTGACGAAGGTCGGTGCTGTCTCCTCGACGATGGTGCGCATTGTGCCGTCGTCGGCGTTCATGGCCAGCACCCTGTAGGTCTTGTGCCCCCGCTCATTGTATTCCATGGTCACCTCCTTGCTGTCGGCCGTCCAGGCGAAAGTCCCCAGTTCGTACTGCTTAGGGCAGAGGGCGGTGCTTCCCTCGATGCGCCTGCCTGTCTGGGTGTCGAAGATGACGGGTATTCTCTGCGGCAGCGCATCGCCGGGCTTGGCGTACTCCTGCTTGTGGAGGATGGGCTGTAGCTGGTCGGCGGGGGAGGTCTCCACATAGTAGACATAGCGTTTCTCCGTCGGCTGTCTCTTGCACACGAAGAGATAGCGGCTGTCGGGCGACCAGATGATGTTGTTGGAGTAGTAGAGGCCGAGCGTGCCGTCTTGACTGAGTGGCTGTTTCACGCTGTAGGGTTGTCCGGCGTCGTGCATCACCACGTTGTCGCCCTCTATCCATGCCTCTTTCTTCCCGTCGGGCGAGGCCACCGGATGGGCAAAGCGCTCTTCGTCGACCTCCATCCAGTGCCGTTGGTGATGGCGACCAAACCTGTGCCTCGGTTCCGTCTTCGGGGGAGGGGCCACCTCTTTCCGCGTCTGCGTGTCGGCGTCATACTCGAAATACTGCTGACCATTGTCGGTGTCGGTCCAGTAGGTGAACAGGTGTGTGGAGTCTTTCCATGTCACGCTGTGTGCCCAGTGCCTGACGTTCTGCGACTTGAATTTCTCTTGCAAGGCATACGCCCTGCGGTAGTCGTCGGCAGTCCCTTGTGCCGACGTGGCGGTGGCCATCATCAGTGCCACGATAACCAATAGTGTGTTTTTTATCATGTATTGGGAATGTTGGCTAATCGTTGTGTTTCAGATGGACGGCTAAGAGCGGTGCGTGAGTCTGGAAGAGGTAGGAGCAGAAAGCAAAGGCTCGAACATTCCTCCTTTGTCATCCCCGTTGTCGTCAGTTGGTGTGTTCTCTCCGTTGTCGTCAGTAGGCGTATTCTCTCCGTTGTCGTCTGTTGGTGTGTTCTCCCCGTTGTCATCAGTGGGTGTGTTCTCCCCGTTGTCGTCTGTGGGTGTGTTCTCCCCGTTGCCGTCAGTGGGTGTGTTCTCCCCGTTGTCATCAGAGGGTGTGTTCTCCCCGTTGTCATCAGTGGGTGTGTTCTCCCCGTTGTCATCAGAGGGTGTGTTGCTGCCGTTGTCGGGCAAAGCGCCGAGGAGATATTTCACTATCAGCATGATGTCGGTGACTTCGACAGATTCGCTTTCGTCCATATCGGCGGCCTTAAAGTTGAAAGACGGAACGTCTTGTCCAAGTATATACTTGACCACCGTCATCACATCAGTGACATTCACATTTCCATCATCGTTGGCGTCGCCTTTTATCAACTTGCCAGGAATGTCTTCAGGCACTGTGTCTGTCTTCTCCTTTGGTTGGCAGAGGTCGATGGCGAGGGTGGCAGGAGAGCCGATGGTGTCGCAAGTGAGGTAGGCGAAGAAGGGAGCCGTCGTATTGCCTTCCTCGTTGTAGACAAACTTGTCGCCGCTGAGGAGGTAGCTCTTCGGCACGGTGGCGTTGATGCGCGAGCCATGTGAGCGGTAAGGTGTCATCTCCTTTGAGGCAGAGAGTTGGGTTGAGGAACTGATTGTGACGTTTTCGGCATCGAAGGTCACCGTCTTTTCAGCTAAAGTGTCGGCATAGGCGATAAGATAGGGGATGCCGGCCTCTATCGCCTGGGCGAATGAGGTGACGATGGTCGTGTCGCTGACACCGGTCATCTCAACGAGCCACATGGTGCCATGAGTGTCTTCCTCCGATTCGCTCCATGTCACGTCCTTGTCGTCGATGGTCGCTCTCTGGGGTGCGAAAGGCAGTGAGAGGGTGGTCCATCCGATGGAGTCGCATTCTGCCAAGGTCCTCTTGTAGGTCACTTTCCCTGAGAATATCATCTCGACGGGGAAGAAATAGTCGTAGCCGTCGGTCAGGTTGAGGGTCGTGCCTTCGTTTTTCGCGTTGACGATGTTTTTCCCCGACAGCCCGTTGGGCATCGTGTTGCCGAGCATGTAGATGGTGTTGGGATTGCTGTTGGGGGTGATTTTGTTGGAAGCGTTCCGGATATTGATGGCCACAGCCTCCTCGGGCACCCTGAAGTTATAGGCTGCCTCTTTGGTTTTCACCTCGCCCTCCTTGGTCCAATAGATGGCGCCTTTGGCCGTGTGGTATTTGTCTGTGCTGTCGCTCACCCAGATATAATTGCCATTGAGGTGAGAGGCTTTCAGGAAAATCTCACGTCCGAGATAGAAGTCGGTCATGGGGATTTCGAGGTATTTTGTGACGGTCTCGCCTGGAGCCAGTTGCAGTGTCTCCCTGGTCACCTCGTCGATGTTCCCCTCGGTGTCGGCCATGGAGAGAATGAAAGTGTTGTCGTAGTTTTGCTCACCGTTGTTGGTGAGAGAGATCTCGCACATGATACGGTCGCCGAGAATGGTGGTCTCCTCGGCGTTGAGGTTGCGTATCTCAATGGTTTTGGCGATGTCGGCCTTGTCAGTCTGCTCGTTGGTGTAGAAATACTGGCTCTTGTATTCGTCGACAGAGAGATAGTAAGTGTCGGCAGTGAGGTCGATGTCGGGCTCTTCGCCGAGATAGAGTTCGAAGGTGCGGCTTGAGAGGGCGTCGAAGGCGATAACATCATTGGCGACCTCCTCGACGGTCCCTGTCTTTTTGCTGTACTTGCGCAGATAGATGGGGCCATAGAACTCCTCGTTGATGTTGGAGAAGTCGATGACCATGAATTTGTCTTCGATACGCACATCGTCGACGATGAAGTCGGCCTTAGGCATAGGGATGAGCGACATGGTCTGGTCGTTGATGGTCACGTCGATATAATTGCGGTCAGTGCCGCCCATGACGATCCAATCGCCGTTGGCCTTTGCCTTGTAGACCGCCTTGATGGTATAGTGCCCGTTTTCCAGTCCTTGGCCGAAAGCGATGCCGGTGGCTTCGTAGTTCTTCATTCCTCCGGAAGTGATGGAGGTGCTGGCCGACGCCAGTATGCTCACCATCTTGCCGTCGTCATCGTAGAGAGCCATACCGTGGGGCAGGTCCTTGGTGGTGGACGACGTGTTGACGAATGACTGTTTGACGCAGATGTCAGAGAAGTCGCCGGTGGCTGACTCACGCTGATACTCTTTGCCGTGTTTCAGGCTTGGCCTGGTGTATGCCCTGAAGGTTTTGGCGGGTGCGACGTAATCGTCTTCGCCGGTAGCCTTGATGCCTATCAGTGCCGTCTGCGACATGCTCAGGTGATAGTTCTTCACGTTGGGATTGAGATTCTCGTCTTTGGCGAAAGCCTCAGAGATGCGGAAATATCCGTTGCCTACACCTACCCATCCCCAGTTGATGTGGTAGAACCCTTTGCCGTCGTATCCGTCGCAGATGAAGGTATGCCCTTGTCCAAGGTTGGTGTAGGCCGTGTAGATGACGGGCTGTCTTTTGACGAGTTCGCTCACGAGCAGACTGTCCCATCCCTGCTCGTCGTACGACTCGCGATACTCATAATGGATGGTGCTTGGGTAGTCGAAATAGAGGGGCAGGCGCTCGGGGATGCGAAACGTGTAAGCTCCGGAGCCAGTGGGATTGTAGTTCATGTCGGTGGCTTGACCGCAATATCTCATGAGTTTGGCCACCTCGTCGATACTGTTCTGCGGGGTGTCGTCGGTGATTCTGTCGGGCATGATGTCCCAATTGAACTTCGTTGCCGGCAGGGCAGGAATCTTCAGGTTGGTGCTCCGTGCCACGTACGACGGTATGCCGCTGCAATAGGTGGTGGGAGTGCGGTAGTATCTCATCACCTGTGCCATGGCAGTGGCCGTACATCCTGTGGGGCAGGTGTCGCCTTTGATGACCGGGCACTTGGTGTTGAACGGAAACCACTGTCCCCATTCGCTGGTGATGAGCGGCTCTATCACCTCCGTGGGATGGACGGTGCGCGGTATCGCCGAGAGCGACTTGGCTTTTCTGATGGCAGGCTCGAGCCTGTTCTTTGCGCTCACCGTGGCCGTGCAGTGGTTGAGCCATGCCTTCATGTTGTCGGGGATGTTGTCAGCATCGAAAGTGCCGTTGTCGGAGTATCCGAAGATGCCGTCGTCCTCATCGTCGTTGGCCACGATGACGAATCCGTGGTGTTTGCCCACGTTGAAGACGAAGAGCGCAGTGTCGCCCTTCTCCGTTGTCGTGGAATATGCCATTTGTATGTCTTCAGACTTCATGTGCCGCCTCTCGCTGGCGAATTGCTGCGCCTTGATTCTCGCTCTCTTCTTAGTGATGGGAGTGGCGGTCACGCTGGCTGAGAGCAGCAGCATGAAGAACAGGAAGTAATGTCTCATTTTTTTTGATGCTATGTCAGACTGCAACATAAGTGAAATATGGCAACCTTACAAAAGAAATTTTAATAATTTGTCACTCAGCGATATCGCTACCGCTTATTCTGGGCAAAATTAGTAAAAAAGAGCGAAAAAAACTGCTATCTACCTATTCTATTTGCTTTTTTTAAATATTTGACAGTGAAAAGTTTCACTTTTTCGTGATTTTTGTGTAAGTTTGCCATCTATAACCCTCTCTCAGGGAGCAATTGCCCGGAGGGCGAAAGAACAAACTACGAGAAAGAAAATGAAAACATGGAAGGACAACCTTGAGCAGACCAAGCAGCGCTATATTGACTGGTGGAACAGAAAAGGCATCATTCTCAATATGTGGGAGCATTTTCAAGAGGGTGTGACTCCCCATTCCGACATCCCTCTTCCCCCATCTCCCCGTGATGCCCGTCAGCGCTGGTTGGACCCTGTCTGGCGTGCCCGTTATCTCGACTGGTATGTGGCTCACAGTTCGATTATGGCCGATATGCTTCCTGTGGCCAACACGCAGTTGGGTCCGGGTTCACTCGCCGCCATTCTTGGAGGTGTGTTTGAGGCTGGAGAAGACACCATCTGGATTCATCCTGCGCCGGATTTCAACGATGAGATACGTTTTGATGCCAGTCATCCCAACTGGCTGCTGCACAAACAGTTGCTTGAGGAGTGCAAGCGCGTGGCCCAAGGTCACTACTATATCGGGATGCCCGATTTGATGGAAGGGCTGGACGTGCTGGCGGCGCTCAAAGGCACCGACCGGGTGCTGATGGACACGGTGATGCAACCGGAGGTGGTGGAGCGCCAGTTGCAGTGCATCAACGATATCTATTTCGACGTGTTCGACCAACTCTACGACATCATCCGTGAGGGCGATGAGATGGCTTTCTGCTATTTCTCCTCGTGGGCCCCGGGCAAAATGAGTAAGTTGCAGAGTGACATCTCGACGATGATCAGCGAGGACGACTACCGCCGGTTTGTGCAACCTTATATCCGCGAGCAATGCCAGCGGATTGACTACACGCTCTATCATCTCGATGGGGTAGGGGCTATCCGTCATCTGCCTGCCCTGCTGGAGATCAGCGAACTCGACGCCGTGCAGTGGACGCCGGGAGTGGGTGAGCCGCAAGGTGGCTCGCCGAAATGGTATGGGCTCTACCGCCAGATTCTCGATGCGGGAAAGAGCGTGATGGCCTGTTGGGTGACGCTCGATGAGTTGCGACCTCTGCTCGACCATATCGGCGGCGACGGTGTGCATCTCGAGATGGACTTTCACAATGAGCGTGAGGTGGAGCAGGCGATGCGTATCGTCGAGGAGTATCAGACTGCTCATCCGGCCCCGCCTGTGGACGATGGTGCCGTCAGGGTGCTACCGGCTGCCCGCCCGTCGCTTGAGCAGCAGGCTTCGGAGCGTGTGCTGATGCTGGATGGCGGCATGGGCACGATGATACAGCGCTACGGACTGTCGGAGGACGACTTCCGTGGCGAGCGTTTCAAGTCGCATCCTGTGTCGCTGACCGGCTGCAACGACTTGCTGTGCCTCACCCGTCCCGATGTGGTGGCCGACATCCACCGTAAGTATCTTGAGGCGGGCGCCCAACTTATAGAGACCAATACCTTCAATGCGCAGCGTGTCTCCCTTTCCGACTTCGGCATGGAGGCATACAGCAGTGAGATTAACCTGGCTGCCTGCCAGATAGCACGGCAGTTGGCAGATGCCTACACCACCGACGCCATGCCCCGCTATGTCATCGGTTCGGTGGGACCGACGAGTAAGATCTGCTCCATGCCTACGGGGTCTGCTCCCCCCTTGGACACATCGGTGCTGCGCGCTGCCTACGACGAGCAGATGGACGCGTTGCTCGAGGGAGGTGTGGACGCCATCCTGATAGAGACCATTTTCGACACGCTCAATGCCCGCGTCGCCATCGATTCGGCCCGCGCCGCCATGAGCCACCGGCATCGCGAAGTGCCTCTGATGCTCAGTTTCTCTGTCTCTACGCCCGATGGGCATAATATGCTGGGGCAGTCGGTCGTCGATTTCATCGCATCATTGGACGATGACTCACTTTTCTCCATCGGCATCAACTGCCTCTCCGACGTGCGGCAGATGTCGCCCCTGATAGAAACCTTGGGACGGCGCTTCCCCAACCGCATCTCGCTCTATCCCAACGCCGGGATGCCCGACAGTGTCGGCTGCTATAGTAAGACCCCTGCCGACCTGCAGAGGGATGTGTGGCCATTGCTCGACGCTCACCGGCTCAATATCCTGGGCGGTTGCTGCGGCACCACTGATGCTTTCATCCGGGCTTTCGCCCAATTGGTGCAGCCGGCGCCCGGTCTTTTCCTCTCTCCCCATTCCCCTGGTAGCGGCGGGCATGAGAAGGTCTATCGCCCCATCCGTCCCCATGCCACACTGCCGTCAGAGCAATCCGGTGAGACGGCACTGCAGGGCAGCGCTCTCTATGAGGCCATCCTGCGTGGTGACGCTGACGCAGCGGCGGAAGCCACACGGGCGGCTGTCGCTCAGGGCGCCTCGCCGCAGTCGTTGGTCGATGATGAGATGATCAAGGCAATGAGCACGCTGGGCCGCCGTTTCCAGGACGGTAAGGCCTTCGTGCCCCAACTGCTGATGTCGGGCAGGGCGATGAAGGCTGCGCTGGCTCTTGTGCGCCCTCTGCTGTCCTCCGACGCTTCCGTCAGGATGGGCCGTGTGGTGATAGGTACCGTGAAGGGTGACCTCCATGACATCGGCAAGAACCTCGTGGCTGCCATGCTTGAGGGGTGTGGTTTTGAGGTAATCAATATCGGTGTCGACGTGTCGGCCGACCAGTTTGTGGAAGAGGTGAAGCGCCATTGTCCCGATATTCTCTGTATGAGCGCGTTGCTCACCACCACCATGGGATATATGCGCGAGGTGATCGATGCCCTTGAGAGAGCAGGCATCCGCCAGCGCGTGAAGGTGATGGTGGGTGGTGCTCCAGTGACGCAGCGTTTCGCTGATGACATCGGTGCCGACGGCTATAGTGACAACGCCAATTCGGCGGTCGCCTTGGCCAAGCAATTGTTGGCGCTGCCTATCGACTGAAAGAGGGGGGCGTTGATTTATAATCTTGGAGTTTAGGAGTTTAGGAGATTCGGAGTTTAGACAATAGACTGATTGAACGAGAGAACTATCGGCAAAAGCCAAGTTAGATGATGAAGTGAACTATTGATGAAACTATACTACTGATGAAGACATGGCGGAGATGGCCCGTGATACACAATAGTAATGTCTAAACTCCTAAACTCCCAAACTCCTACACTCCTTTAGTTCTCCTACACTCCTTTAGTTCTCCTACACTCCTTGACGTTTCTCTAAGTGCGGCGTAGGCGGCAATTGGTCATTCCGCAGAGTTGGCATGGGTAGTCGAGACGCTTGACTTCAGCGCCCAGTCCCATGACTCCGCTCACCGACTTGATGGGGACCATCAGCGCACTCTCGTTGAGTGTCACACCGCAGGGATTGTCGCCTATGAGCGAGAAAAGCGCATGCTGGCCGGCGACGTGCCAGGAACAATAGCCGGGACTGAAGCGGTTGGTGTGGTGCCAACCGAGTTTGCTGACGGATGCCTCGACCGTCCGCTCCATCATGTCGGCTGTGTGCTCTGCTATCAGACTGCCCAAAGAATCGGCGATATAGGCGCGCACCATATCGCCATCGTTGGAGAGGCGGCGCTGATAGTCTTCAAATTCCATACCTGCCGTGGCCACGAAGAAGGCAAATGCCTCTGCCCCTGCCAGTTGTCGTGCGATGGTCTTACCGATGTTCAAAACGACGCCGTCTGTCTCGAGTTGGTGGTCACCGAGTTTCCCGTATTTCACCACATAGCACATCCTCGGCACCACCACCTTGGCCACTTCACTTGCCTCATGCTCTATCTCTGCCAGCAAGCGCCTGTCGGCCATGCCGGAGACATCACCCATTTGGCGGTAAATGTCTTCGGAGGTGATATGTAGCTCCTCAAATGTGAATACTTTCTCTGTCATGGCTGATATATGACTATTTCCACGATAGCAAAGATAGTGAAAGTAGAAGAGAAAGCAAAGGAAAACACATTTTTTCTTTGCTTTGTTGAGTCGCAGCCTATCTTCGCCGGAGACAGAGTCGTGCAAAATTCGGATTAAGCAATGCCCTGTGCTCATGTGTAGGGACATACTTCATGTATGTCCGTTTATCCAAAAGTACAAAAGAATTGCTACGCAAGAAATCTACGAGAAAATCTATCGACAAAATCTTATAAAAATAGATGTCATCGAAGTCTGATGGAAAAATCTCTTTTTTTGACGATTATTCATAAAAAAGTATTATCTTCGCAACATATTTGAACTCAATGATATTCGATGAACGAAACAAATAACTAAAAACAATCATATGAAGAAACTAATGACCATTTTGTTGTTGTCGCTAATGACTATGACAACACATTCACAGAACTATTTATTGGGGGATGTCAACAGGGACGGCGATGTGACCGTAGCCGATGTGACGATGTTAGTAGATATCATTACAAAAGGCTACACACCGTTCATCGTTTCCCCGACGGCCATTACTATTCCTGCTGGAGGCTCTGCCGTTGCCTACATTTCTGGTGGCTACTATCAATACGAGGTCACCTCGGCCAACACCGGTGTGGTTACAGCTGCGCTCAACGGTTCTGTCATTACTCTCAATGCCGTTGCCAGCGGCGAGACCAAAGTGATTGTCATGGATGTGCTCACCAATAGAAGTCTCGAGGTTCCTGTCAAGGTGGAGTATACCTCGCTTCAACTGTCTTCTACCCGTATGTTTCTTGTGGTGGGGAATGAAAGCGATATATACATCACTCATGGCAGTGGCAGCGGCAGCTACAGCGTGGAAAGCAGTGATGAATCTGTTGCTACCTCGACAGTGAGGGACGACAAGGTTAGCGTCTCCGCCATCGGGGTAGGCATTGCTACCATCACCGTGACCGACACGGAGAATGGCCATACTGCCACTTTCAAGGTGACGGTTAATGCTGCTCAGTCTTATAATATTTGCCCCGACAATAATCATCCGCACCTGATTGACCTCGGGCTGCCGTCTGGCACATTATGGTCATGTTGCAATGTGGATACCGACCATCCGGAGGGCCAGAGTCCGACAAACTATGGTGGATATTATGCTTGGGGAGAGACGGAGACAAAAACGACATATAACATGGAGTCCTATATTTATTGCGACGGAGATGATGAATTCGCTTCTTTCCATGACATCGGTAGCGACATATCAGACACGGATTATGATGTCGCCCATATGAAATGGGGAGGCAATTGGGTGATGCCGACAGAAGCACAGTGTAACGAACTAATAACTAACTGCACCTACGAATGGACGAAGGTGGAAGGTGTTAAAGGAGGCAAATTCACCAGTAAAATCAACGGCAGTAGCATCTTCTTGCCGACGGCGGGCGACCGCTCGGAATACCTCTCCGGCACCGGTTCACGCGGCTACTATTTGTCGTCCTTGCCGGGCCCGTCGGGCTCGGACGGCGCCTACAACCTCTACTTCGGCTCGGACTACGCCGGCTGGAGCTACTACTACCGCTTCAACGGCTTCACGGTGCGTCCAGTTGCCAGAAATTAGATGCATCCTTACCCAACCAGCCTCCCCTAATTTCGGAGTTGTTTGTCCACGGGATGGCAGTGGGGCGCAGGCCCTAGGCCTGCAAACCAGTCCCACAGCCGGCCCTATGGTCAAACAACATCGAAACCGAAAATAATAAAATCTAGAGATGATTTGACAAAAAGAGCGTTCAATGCGAAGGTTGCAAATAGTCATTTTCATTATCTTGGTCGTCTCATGCGGCCGAAACAAACCAAAAGCAGAGCTTTTCGATGATGATATCATAGAAACGCTTGACACCATCTCATGCAATCTTTTGGGAAAGATTGTAGGGCATGATATTTATGTGGAGAGTGATGTCAACCTCAAAGGTGGTGTGTGCATACTGCCTAAGGGCATGATTTTGTGTCAGAAAGGCGGAGTAATCAGCAATGGAACTCTTATCGGTGACGGAACAAAGATTGTTGGTGGAAATGTCTTATTTGACAAAGTGATTATCAAGGGAACATGGAATGTGTCGAATATCTCCACCCGCCTCTTTGCCAATCTTGATGAAGTCAATTCTCTCCGTCAAGTGGTGGCATTGGCTCATCCGGATGTACAAAATACCATCACCATTGAAGAAGGAGACTACCGAGTAAAAGTCAAGAAAAATGGTGGTGTGTGTATCCCGCTCCGCAGTAACACAACCCTCATTATGAACGGTGCCATCCAATTGGAACCCAATGATTTTGAAAGATACGATGTCATCCAAGCCAGAGGCAAAAACATTCGGATTTGCGGCAAAGGTTCAATTACTGGTGATAAGTTCTCGCACAAAGGGAAATGTGGGGAATGGGGCATGGGAATCAATTTCAAAGGAGCCATCAACTCTTCTGTCAGTGGACTGACCATCCAGGGATGCTGGGGTGACTGCATCTACGTAGGAGGGAACTCAAAAGGAATCCTGATAGAGAAATGCGTCTTGAATCATGGCAGGAGACAGGGCATCTCCGTGACTAAGGCAGACTGTGTGACCATCAGGGACTGCAAGATATCAAATGTGAAAGGGAAGTCTCCCCAGTGTGCCATTGACATAGAACCCAACAGAATGGATTCCGTCAACCGAATACTCATAGAAAATGTAAGTGTCGAACACTGTAAAGGTGGTTTCACGGTGATGGGAGGTCGAATGAAAGACGGCATTCAAGTTTCATGGATCGGAAGTGTGACCATCAGAAATTGCGAAGTGAATTCTAGTTGGCTTATTCCCGTAAGAGTCAACAGCTGCGATAGTCTCATAATAGAAAAGTGCACAATATACTCACCTAAATGTCTCTCTGCCATTTCCATCAACCGTACAGGATACGCTGAAATACTTGACAATGCCATTTGCGTGAAACATGGTATGAAAGAGACAATAAGAGAAATAGCGAGAAAAGCAACAAACAAGAAAGACCGTTCTCTCATAAAAATCTCAAATACGGCACAAATTAGAGAAGAAAACAATGTGCAGATTCTGCATTGATACATAAATTCTAGGAGTTAGTTCCATCCTCTTGTCGTTATTCGCTACTCAATTGAGAACAAAGCTCTTTTTTCAATCAGCAGGTCAGGTAGGGGAGTGGATAAAGAAATAAAGCGCTCCGCTTGGAAAAAAGGTTTATGAAGAAATAATAAAATGCGCCACATTGGCAAGGCGATCTATGAAGGGAGACGGGAAGAATCCCGTCTCTACAGCGTGCACAGGTGTGGAAAACAGTTTTTGGGCATTCACGCCACATCGCAATTGTCATTCATGTCACGCGTGGAAGTTGAATCATGTGCTGTTGCAGATTACTTTTTCCCTTTTGCTGCGTCATTAATTCAGAATCAGTCAACAAATCAAAAAAACGAAGAAAGATGGAGAAGAAATACAGAGGAGTGGTCGTGCCGATGGTCACACCAGTGACACAACGAGAAGAGATAGACCCCCAGGCGGTAGAAGCCATCATCGACGAGTTTGCCGACAGCGGTGTCTGTCCGCTGTTGCTCGGCACCACGGGCGAAGGCAATTCGGTGAGTCCTTCCGCCGCTCAGACCCTTGTGGAGACGGCCGTGGCAGCCGCCCGTGGCCGGGTGACCGTCTATGCGGCATTGACAGGCAACTGCGTCTCGGAGCAGATAGTCCAGGCCAACCGCTATTTTGAGACTGGTGTGGATGTGGTGGCCGCCACGTTGCCCAATTACTATGCCCTCACGCCCCGTCAGATGGAAGAATACTATCTGACGCTGGCCGAAGCCCTCAACGGACCGCTCATGCTCTACAACATCCTCGCCACCACCCACATGAGCATCCCCATCGATGTCGTGACACGTCTGGCCGGCCATCCCAACATCGTGGGTCTGAAAGACTCAGAGAACAATATAGAGCGGTTGCGTGAAATCCTCCGTTTCAGCAAAGACCGCGGCGACTTCTCCTTCTTCTGCGGCCGTGCGGCATTCTCGGCCGAGACCCTTGCTTTGGGTGCCGACGGCATCGTGCCCTCAGGCGGCAATTTCGTGCCCCGCATGTATCGTGCCCTCTACGACAGAGCGCTCGAAGGCGATGTCGCCGAAGCCGCCCGCCTGCAGCGGCAGACAGCCGATATCTGTGCCATCTACCAGAAAGGCTTCACATTAGGCGAGAGTCTGGCAGCGCTCAAGTTGATGCTCTCCGTGCGCCATCTCTGCCAACCTTGGATGCTCAAGCCCCTCACTCGCCTGACTCCCGACCAGGAGCAGGAAGTCCTGGCCCAGTGCTCTGCCCTGACCGCCGTGGGTTGAGCCGTACGCCTTTCTCAACTGTTTACCTCATCCTCACCCGTTTATCCCAATCTCACACATGTACTGGATAGATTATGTCATCGTCATCGTGTCCATCCTCCTGGCCGTAGGCATGGGCGTCTATTTCGCGCACCGCCAGAAAGACACAAGCACCTATTTCGCCGGCGGCGGGCGCATCCCCGCGTGGGCGGTGGGCATGTCGATTTTCGCCACCCTCATCTCCAGCGTCACCTTCCTGGCCTATCCCGGCGCCGCCTATGCCGGCAACTGGATACTGCTCGTGCAGGGTCTGATGGTGCCGATAGTGCTGCTGGCCCTGATAGGCGTCATCGTGCAGCTGTTCCGTAAGGTCATCCGACTCTCCACCTATGAGTATTTTGAGCGGCGTTTCGGACTGTTCGCCCGCCTTTACAGTTCACTCGCCTTCACCCTCGGCCATTTCTCCAAGGCAGGCACCGTGTTCTTTCTCGTGTCGATGGCGCTCGCCACCTTCCTCAACGTGAATATCTACACCGTGGTGCTGGTACTCGGTGTCACCATCATCGTGCTCACCCTGCTCGGCGGCATGGAGGCCATCGTGTGGATGGATGTGGTGCAGGGCACCCTGCTCATCGGCGGCGGTCTGATATGCGTGGTGCTGTTGCTTCTGCTGCCGGAGGGCGGTCCCTCGGAAATGATGCGGATAGCCTCCGAAAACAGCAAGATAGGCTTCGGCCCCTACGACTGGGACTTCACCCAACTCACCTTTGTGGTGATGGTGCTCAACGGCATCTTCTATGCCCTCCAGAAATACGGCACAGACCAGACCATCGTGCAGCGTTATCTTACGGCGCGCACCGACCGTGAGGCGAAGAAAGCCGCCTTTATCGGAGTGCTGATGAGCGTGCCCATCTGGGCGCTGTTCATGTTCATCGGCACCTGCCTTTTCGCCTACTATCATGCTGCCGGCGCTCCTGCCTTGCCTCCGGACATCAAGGCCGACGAGGTGTTTCCCTATTTCATCAGCCATCAGTTGCCCGTGGGTGTGCGTGGACTGATCATCGCTGCCCTCGCGGCGGCCGCCATCTCGAGTTTGGACGCCGACCTCAACTGCCTGTCGGCCATCGCCGTGCAAGACTATTATGCGCGGTTCCGCCCCCACAGCACCGACCGCGACCAGTTGCGCTTCGGCAAGTGGATGGTGGTGGTGGCCGGACTTGCCGCAGTGGGCGTGGCCTGCCTCTATATCTCGTGGGGAGGCGAGGGCGTGCTCGGTGCGCTGTTCTCCCTCTATGCCATCTTCTCTGCCGGCATCGTGGGCATCTTCCTGTTGGGACTGTTCAGCCGCAGAGCCAACAAGCAAGGCCTCTATATCGGCATTGCCGCAGCAGTGATTTTCACCGCCTATGCCGTGCTCACCTCGACGAAGGTGGACCTCGACGGTGACGGAGTGAAGGACATCCTGCTCGACCTTGGCAGTTGGAATTTCAGCCATCACAACTATATGCTCGGCGTCTACAGCCACCTCATCGTACTGGTGGTGGGCTATCTCGCCAGTTTCCTCTTCAAGACTCCTCCTGCCGACGACTCGCTGACCATCTACGGCTATTGGGCCGGCAAGAAAGAGCAATGACCCATCCTTCAACCTTTATCCTTTAACCATCCAATTTTCTATGAGACCGAAAATAGCAATCACCATGGGCGACCCGGCCGGTATCGGCCCCGAGATTGTGGCCCGTGCGCTGAGCGACCGCGAGAGTTATGAGAAATGTCGTCCTATCGTCACCGGCGACGCCGGTGTGATGCGCAAGGCTGTCAGCCTGTTGGGCCTCCCTCTGCAGGTGAATGCCGTGAGCAGTGTTGACGACGCCCTGTTTGAGTTTGGCACGATAGATGTCTACGACCTGAAGTGCCTCGATGCCGAGACACTCGTCTATGGAAAGGTGTCGGCAGCCTGTGGCCATGCCGCCTTTGTGTCCATCCGCAAGGCCATCGACTTGGCCATGTCGGGCGACGTCGACGCCACGGTGACGGCTCCCCTCAACAAGGAGGCGCTCCATCTGGCCGGTCACAATTTTGACGGGCACACGGAGATTTATGCTACCTTCACCCATACGAAGAAATATGCCATGCTGTTGGCCGACGACCGTCTCCGTGTCATCCACGTCTCCACCCACGTCCCCTTGCGGAAGGCCTGCGACCTGGTGAAGAAAGACCGTATCATCGAGGTGACCGAACTCATTGACGATGCCTGCAGGCAGTTTGGCATCGAGCATCCGCGCATCGGCATCGCCGGACTCAATCCCCATTCCAGCGACAACGGCCTTTTCGGCGATGAAGAGGCGCTGGAGATCATCCCTGCCGTGGACGAACTGCGGCGGCGTGGCTTCGACGTGGCCGGCCCAGTGCCTCCCGACACCCTATTCGCCAAGGCGAAGTGCGGACAGTTCGACGGATGTGTGGCCATGTATCACGACCAGGGGCATATCCCCTTTAAGGTCATCGGTTTCAACTGGAATGCCGAGACCGGAAAGATGGACAGCGTGAAAGGGGTCAACATCACCCTCGGACTGCCGATTATCCGCGTCTCCGTGGACCATGGCACCGCCTTTGATGTGGCTGGCCGTGGCATCGCCAGTGAGGATGCCCTCCTCGTCTCCATCGATTATGCCACGAGGATGGCGCAGCACCGGTGCCGATGATAGTCATCGCCGACGACATCACCGGAGCCGCCGAGATGGCCGGTATCGCCCATACCTTCGGCTTGTCGACAGTCTTGACCACCGACGGACACCTCATAGGAGACCCGTCGGTGGCGGCAGATGTGCTTGTGGTGGCCACCGACACACGCTCCATGACAGCGGAAGAGGCGGCCTCGCAGTGCCGTGACCTCATCTCTCATGTGCCGCCGGGTGAGCGGGTGTTCAAGAAAGTGGACTCCGCCCTGCGGGGGCATGTGGTGGAGGAGTTGGCCGCCTTCCTCTCTGCCGGCCCTTTCGCAGACGCCGTCTATCTGCCTGCCAATCCGTCGGCACAGCGTGTCATCAGCGGTGGCATTTGTTATGTCGACGGACGGCCTATCCATGAGACCGCCTTTGCCCACGACCCGGATTTCCCCGCCATCTCTTCCTCCTTGTCGGAGCGCTTCCCTGCGGCCAAGCGTCTGCCCGTCGCCATGCCCGATGCCACCAGCATGGACGACGTGGCCGCCGTGGTGGCAAAAACCGATGCCGACACACTGCTTGCCGGAGCCGCCGACCTTTTCACGTCGTGGCTCTTGTGGTTGGGTTACAGCCCGCACCACCTTCGCCCCTTCAAGGGCCTCCCGACAGACGATGCGCTCATCGTGTGCGGCAGTACGCAGAGCAAGGCCTTGTCTCTCGGCGTCCGTGTGGCCGAGATGCCTCTGGCTGTGTATGAGGACCGGCAGACCGCCGATACCTGGCTTGCGCCGCTCCAGGACTGTTTCGCACGCGAGCACTCGCTTGTGCTCACCATTCCCTATCGTCATCTCACGGGAAAGGCGGTGGCGGCTCACCTGCGAAAGACGATGGCCATGGTGTGCCAGTCCCTCTTGGCGGTGCACCGTCCGGCGGAATGGGTCATTGAAGGCGGCGCCACTGCCTACGCCTGTCTGCATGCCGCCGGCGTCGACCGCTTCAGTGTGACCGATGTCGTGGCCCCCGGCGTCATCCGGCTGTCGACGTGCCAGGGTATGTCTGTCACGCTCAAACCAGGCAGTTATCCCTGGGGCGGACTCTTCGCAGAGGCATGAGTTCACAGTCGTGACATGTGTATTCGTCTTGAAAATAGTTAGAGATATTGAGAATGTAAATAAATTAATGCGTATCTTTGCACTCGTTAATTATACGTTGTAATGATGATGCCAAATACTCAGTATGCTAAAGATACGAGAAACAATATGGTGCAAATCTTTAGAGCATTTGCAATCATTGCCGTTGTCTTGATTCACACTACGCCCGGTGCTTATTGGCAGGTTTTTTTTCGTCCGTTTATCAATTTTGCTGTTGCTACTTTCCTCTTTCTGTCTGGATATCTCACGAAAATAGATAATGATAATTGGGGCGCTTTTTATAAAAAACGAATCATAAGGATTCTCATACCTTATGTTATTTGGACTGTTGTTTACACTATTATATTCTTGGACTTAAGCCATTTACATAAAAAGCTACTGACAGCTAATGCTTCTTTTCATATGTACTATTTAGCGGTATATATTCAGTTTGTCTTGTTAACACCGATTATAGGCAAACTTGCAAAATCAAAGTATATGCATCTTGGATGGCTGGTCGCTCCAATTTCTATAATAGTATTCAATTATTACAGGTTATTGTCAGGTCAAGAACTGAATCCTACTGTTTCCCTGATATGGTCAGATGCTTTTTTAGGATGGTTCACGTTCTACTATTTAGGATTGATATTAGGAAACCGAATGATAGAGAAGAACTATTCATTGAAAATGCTTACAATATTGTATTTGACATCCATTGTTTTGCAAATGGGTGAAGGATATGGATGGCTGATGCTCGGTGGGTCGGACTGTGGATCACAATTAAAACTGTCGACTTTGTTGACAAGTTCTTTGTTCTTGCTAATTATTTATACGATTCTGCGAAAGGGTAATATAGACATTCAAAACAAATATCTCCGAATGATAGGTGATTATTCATTTGGCATCTATTTATGCCATGTTATGGTATTGTTTGTTATAATGCCTTTGTTTCCTTTCTCTCGTTCCTTCCCATTCCTTATAACTGCGGTTGTAGTCTTGCTGTTGAGTCTATGCCTTTGTTATTTAGGTCATAGAGTATTGGGTGAGAAAGTTAGCAGATGGCTTGGATTGATATGATCATAGGAAGACTTGTGATAAGAAGAATGGTATAGTTTGACCTGTTTCACTTTGTGATATTGTAGTGGAAGAAGTCGAAGCAGGCTTTGCCCTTGTCTCCATAGCAATAGAGGCCTGTCCTTACCCCTTTCCAGAACCCCTGCCGCATTTCGAACGGCTCGCCCGCCTGATGGAAGGTGCGCCCGTCGAGACTGTAGCTGAAGCTATGGCTGTTGGCCCTTGCGTCGAAAGAGAGACGCAGGAACATCCGTCCCGGTTTGCGTCGTAGCACCAGTTGGCGCTGCCCGTCGTTTTCCACATAGACACCGTCGCCGCAGAGACCGATGGCCCTGAATGAGCGTCCGATGCAGAGCAGTCCTGCGGCAGTGTCCTTGCCGAGGTCTTTGCCGTCGACCGCCACGGTGACCGTCGCCTCATATCCCATGGTCTTTTGTGTGAGCATATTGCGGCAGTGGCGCAGGTCGGCCGCCGGCAAGGCATGCAGCGTGAGCCATCCCGGCCGTTCCGTCAGGCTCCAGTGGTCGTCTACCGGATTGTGGCACCATTGCCATTGCAGGTTAAGCTTGTCGCCGGAGAATTCGTCGCTGGTGAGAGGCAGCGAGGGATCGCCCTCTTTGCCTGTCGCCGGTTTTGTCCACACCTTCACAGGTTCCCCGATGCCGTTGCCGTCGATGTCTGCCCCTATCAGCGGCCATCCGTCGCGCCACCGTGCGGGTTGCAGGTGGACCACCCTGCCTAAAACCGGTGTAGACTGGAAATGGTAGAACCACCATTCGCCTTCAGGCGTGTCGACGAGTGCGCCCTGATGCGGTCCGTTCACATCGGTGGAGCCCTGTTCGAGCACCACCCGTTTCTCATAAGGCCCATAGACAGAGCGTGAGCGCAGCACCGTCTGCCATCCCGTCTCCACGCCACCTTCGGGAATGATGAGATAGTACCATCCGTCGCGTTTGAGCCATTTGGTGCCCTCCGCCACCGGACCCGTATACACCGTCACGCCCTCGTCGAGCAACTGCGTGCCGTCGGCGCTCATCTTGTGTACGATGATGGGGCCTGCGCCATGTCGGCTCCTGCCCAGGTATGCCTGTCCGTCGTCATCCCACAGCGGGCACGGGTCTTCCCATTTCTCCACCTGCCGCACGCAGTGGAGCGGTGTCCATGGCCCGTGTGCGTCGTCGGCGCTGCTCATGAAGAGTCCCTCGTGAGGGGTGCAGAAAAAGACGTAGAACCGTCCGTCGTGCCATCTTATGCTCGGCGCCCAGGAGCCTCCCGCATAGCGTGTCATGTCGTCCCATCCCGGGTAGTCGAATCTCCGGAAAATCTGACTGGCCAGTCGCCAGTTGACCATGTCGTCCGACTCCAGCACTTGCATGCCGAGGAAATGGAAGTCGCTTGCCACCATGTAGTATCTGTCGTCTACACGGATGACGTCGGGGTCAGAATAGTCGGCGCAGAGCACAGGGTTGATGTAAGTGACGTTGCCCTGGTCGCCCCAATCCAGTGTCTGGGCATGAGCCGGAAAAGCTCCTGTCAGGAGCGTCAGCAGAAAAGCGTAGGATATGTTTCTCATATCGTGTCAGTGGATTTGCGTGTTTCAAATAAAATGTCTACTTTTGCAAGAAACAAACAGAGAGGCCATACCTATGAAAAGACTACAGACCATCCCTTTCGTCATTCTTGCCAGTTTTCTGATGTCGCCCGCCGCGGCAGCCGACTATCTCATCACCGACTTTGGCGCGGTGGCCGATACCACCGTGCTCAGCACCGAGGCCGTGCAGCGTGCCATCGACGTGTGCAGCGCCGCCGGTGGCGGTAGGGTGGTGGTGCCTACGGGCGGCTACAAAATCGGCTCTATCCAGTTGCGCTCCCATGTGCATCTGCATTTGAGCCATGGCGCCACGCTCTATGGCAGTACCGACTTGGCCGATTACCGTGAGATGAAGTCCGACTATGTGTCGCTCCGCACCCAGACAACGACCATTCAACTGATCTACGCTGACGGTGTGAGTGATGTGGTCATCGACGGCTATGGCGAAATCGACGGTCGCGGACGCGCCTTTAAGAAACTGTCGTGGAACGACGAGGGCATCACCCGTCCGCATCTGCTTCGCTTCATCCAGAGCAGCGACATCGTGGTTCGCGATGTGACGCTGCGCAACTCAGGCTGTTGGATGCAGCACTACCTGGCTTGCGACCGTCTGCAGATAGAGGGCATCAAGGTGTTCAACCGCAACAACTACAACAACGACGCACTCGACCTGGATGGCTGTCACGACGTGGTGGTGCGCGGCATGATCAGCGACAGCGACGACGACGGCATCACGCTGAAAAGCACCTCTCCCCGTCTTTGTGAGAACATCCGTATCTGCGACTGTGTGGTGAGCAGCCACTGCAATGCCATCAAGTTGGGGACGGAGACCAACGGCGGATTCCGCAACATCTCTATCAGCGGCATCGTGGTGAAGCCCAGTGCCGACCAACAGGAGAAATTCTTCGGGCAGTGGCGTGGCACCTCGGTCATCTCCCTTGAAATCACCGACGGCGGTGTGATGGAGAATGTGCGGGTGAGTGATATCGTGGCCGAGGGCACTGAGTCGCCCATTTTCGTGTGGTTGGGCAACCGTGCCCGTCCTTACCAGGCAGGCACTACCATCGACCATATCGGTTCGATAGACGGTGTCACCATCAGTCATGTGATGGTGCGCAATGCCGGTCCCACGGGTTGTTCGGTCATCGGCATGCCTGGCCATCCCATCAGCCACTTGACGCTGAGCAACATCTCCATCCATCATGCCGGCGGCATCCAGGGTGAGGTGCCTGTGCCCGGTGAAGACAAGTCGGCGGAATATCCCGAAGCCACCATGTTCGGCACCTTCCCCGCCAAGGGCTTCTTTGTGCGCCATGCCCGCAATGTGGAAATGCGCGACATCCGCATCACGACGACTTCGGACGATGTGCGTCCCGACGTGGTGAAAGTGGATGTGGAGTGAGTGGCGTTGAGCCGCCGGCGTGTGTGTCAGAACGGTTTCTGGAGCATGATCTGCTGGAGCATGCCCTTGTGCTTCTTCTTGATTTTCCCGTTGAGGAAGAAGTCGACGAATCTCATGGAGTGGGTGTCGGTGCCGCAGAGGTCGTAGAAGCCCTTCTCGAGCAGCATCTCCGCCTTTTTCATCACCTCTATGCCGTAGGCGCCCACGATGGAGGGGATGTTGATTTGCATCATCACGCCCTTCTGCTTCCATTTCCTGTAGTCGCCGATATCCATATACTGGTATCTCTCGGGATGTGCGAGCACGGGCACATATCCTTGGCTTTTCACCTTGTCGACGACCTTTTCCATGTCGATGGGCGGATTGAAGTAGGAGGTCTCCACCAGCAGGTGCATCTTCTTGTCGCCCATGGGCAGCATGTCGCCATCTTCGAGTCGCTGGTGGAGCAGGTTGTCCATCATGTTCTCGGCGGCGAGGTTCAGCCGGATGCCACCTTTGTATCTCTTGCAGAGCACGTCGAAATCAGCCTTCAGCTTCGCAGTGGTGTTGGGGATGTCCTCCATGATGTGAGGCGTGAGCCACACCTCCGCCACACCAAGCGCCTCCCATCGCTCGAGTATCTGGATGGTCTCGTGCGTCTCGCTCACTCCGTCGTCCACTCCCGGCAGCAGATGGCAGTGGTAGTCGCAGAAACCTTCGAGCAGTCCGCTGTCGGAAATCTTATTTTTGTTGGATAGAAGCCACATGGTTTTATGTTGGTTGTGGGAACGAAAGCGTGTCAAGCCTATCATCTGCTGTCGCGGTCCTTCTCTTGCGCGGTGTAGAGTCTCTCGTAGGCTTTGGCTATCGTTGCCCAGGTATAGCATCTCCGGGCGATTTCCCGCATTTGCGAATAATCGCCCCATTCGGTGTCGAGCAATTCAGTCAGGCTCTCCACGTCACTGAAGTAGAGCGCCTTCCCGTGAGTGGTCTCCCTGTTGTAGACCACGTCGAAGCACAGTATGCGGCATCCTATCGACATAGCCTCCACGAGCGACGGGTTGGTGCCGCCGGCGCTGTGTCCATGCACATAGCAGTGAGAGTGCTTCCTGAGGGCATAGAGCGTGTCGAGGTCGTAGATAGAGTCGAGCATACGGATGTTGGTTGCCTCGGCATACTGCTTTTTGAGATAGCGCGCGTAGTTGCTGTGCTCCCAGTTGCCGATATACACGAGTGGCCTTCCGTTGCGCTTGAAAGCCTCCAGCACGATGTGGGTGTTGTTCTCCGGTTCGATGCGGCATACGGTGATGGCGTAGCTGTCCGACTCCAAACCATACTGTCTGAGTATTTCCATCTGCTGTTGCTCGCTCACGTCCCTGACGGCATTGTCGCCTCCGTAGGCGATGATTTCGGCGTCTCTCCCATAGGTGTCCTTCACATACTGGCTGATGCCTTTGTTGTCGGCGATGATGACGTCTGAGTATCTGACGGCGGCTTTTTCAGAGTGTCTGAGCATCCATTTAGCCACTTTCCCCCATTTCTCTCTCTTGTGCTCTATTCCGTCGATATTGACGATGATTCTCGCGTGGCAGAGTCTTTTCAGGATAGGCAGGAAGCAGCATCCCGATGTGCCGAGGATGAGGATGGTGTCGTAGCCGCGGATGGTGCGCATCATCGACAGGATGTCGTAGGGTACGCTCTGCATGCCGTTGGCGTGCAGGGGAACATATTTCAACCGGCATCCCTTGTAGGATTTCAACTTGGAGTCCATGTCGATACCGCTGCAGAAGACGGTATATTGGATACCGTCGGAGCAGTTGTCGCCGATGATATTCTCGACGAGCGACTCAAATCCGCCATACTTTGCGGGCACCCCTTGTGTGCCAATGATTGCTACTTTGACCATGTCTCAGACATCAATGATTTCCGCTATTTTCTGATTCATAAACACCTCTCCGTATTTTTGGGATGAGGCTTTGGCTTTACGTGCCATAGTCGCATAGAGTGTCTTGTCCGACAATAGTAATTCTATTTTCTTTTGGATCAGGTCGAGGTTCTCGACATCTATCTTGTATCCGTTTTCTCCGTCTTCCACCATCTCTGCGATGCCGCCCACCGTGGGCACGATGACGGGCAGTGATGCCGTCATGGCCTCGAGAGCCGTGAGTCCGAATGTCTCGACAAACAGGTTTTTATTCGACAGGTTGAGCACGATGGAAGCCTTGTCGTAGAATGGTGTCACGTCCGCCTGCCTCGGGTAGACGGTGAGGTTGCCGGTGGGGTGCAGTCGGTGCTTGTTGAGATATCCGTCAATCCGCTGCTGCGTGTCGTTGACCACCAGCGTGAATTGATACTGCGGCATGTCTTTTGCCAATTGTATAAACTCGATAGTGCCTTTATACGGTTTGAGCGACGAGAGCATCAGCACGTTCTTCCGCGCGAAGGCACTGTCGATGTCTTGGCGCATCTTTGCCGCGAAGTCATCGGGCAGCGCGTTGGGCACTACCGTCACCTTGTCCTTCCGTTTGAGAAACGACGCCTGGTATTCCGACACGCAGATAATCTTGTGCGCCAGATGCTGCATGATGTTGCACAGCGTCTGATACATCCGTCCTTTGGCGTCGGCATTCTCGTGGTAGTGATAGACCACCTTTTTGCCCATGAGGCGTGCCGCCAGGGCAGGTCCGAAGGGCAGGAGCGTGTTGATGAAAAACACGCAGTCCTTGGTGGTGAGGAATCTGAATGAGAGCAGGAAGGTGTAGGCCTGTACGGCGGCATACCTGAGTGCCGTCAGCGCTGGGTTTGGGGAGAACCGGTAGGGATAGGAGTGACTTCTCAGCAGTGCCGGATTGTCAAGTTCGTCAAGCACACCGCCTTTAGAGGTGACCAGGTCGATATGGTACCCTCTTCTTAGCAGTCCTTCGAGCACCATTCTCAGCACTTTCGGGCTTCCGCTATAGTCGTTGAGCAAATGGAAACAGACGATTCTCTTCATTCCTATTCCTTTGTCTTTTCTGTCTCGCTTTTAGCTTTCTCTTCTTTTTCTTTCATCAGCAGTTCTGTGAGTCTGATCCATCTGTCGATACTCTTTTCGCTGGCCGCTGCTTCGGCATTGTCCTCCCTTTCCACATAGATGGCAATGGTAATAATGAGATAGCAAAGGTAGTCAAAAAAGTTGGAATTGTCGTCATTCCTGACAATTTCTTTTACGATGTCGCCTATCTTTTGATGTAGCTCGAAAAACCGTGTCTGTATGAGGAAGTGGCATCTGTCGAGCATGGGCGGGCAGAAGCGCAGCGCATATTCCCAGTCGAAGACGAAGAGCCGCCCTTGCTCCACCATCATGTTCCATGGGGTGAAGTCGGCGTGGTAGGCGCTCCATTCCCTGTCATCCTGCCCCAGCACCCGTTCCACGTTTCCGACGGCCTCTCCGATGATGCGCTGCTGTGCAGGAGTGAACCATCCCATTCTGCTCTTGAGCACCTGTATCTTCTCATGATAGTCGGTGTCTTCGTAGGCCATCGTGGCGCGGGTCTTCTCATAGAGGTTCCTGATGAACCTTTCGTGCAGTTTTCCCCACTGGTGAGGGTAGGTGGAATGTCGCGTCTTCACGGTCGACTGTGCGAAATAGCAGAGCCCTTCGTCGGTCTGTCCGCAGCCGAGGGCGACGGGTGTCCCTTCCACGCCGCATTCCGCCAGTTGGGTGAGCAACTGCTGCTCGTGCTTGAAAAGACGGTACACCTCCTCCTTGTCCGTCAGTTTGCAATAGCCGAGGATTTTCTCGCCTTGAAACACCTGTATGGTGATCTTCTGGTGAGCGCAGGGGGTGCCGAAAAACACGGCGAACTCGATGTCCTTTGCACCGAAGACCTGACATAGAAGTTGGTGCAAAGACTTGCGTAGGCAGATATGCTGCCGACTGAAAAGTCGCGGTTCCAGCCCTTTGCACAAGGTGATCCAGGGCAGCAACCTTTTGAGCAACTTCCCTTTCCATCCGCTTGGCTGATAGAGCAGGAGGGCTGTCCGCATGTTTCTCTTGGGAATCAGCCATTCCTTTCCGTCGCTGTTTCTCAGGCGGAAAAACGTGTCTTTTCCTTGTTCAAAGATGTCCATTGTCCGACTGTTGCCCATTCTTTTGTCCGACGACCTGTCTCAGTGTGGCGGCGATTTCGTCTCCCTTTGTCTGCCATGAGAAATGCAGTGCGGCCTCCTTGGCCTTGTGGCCCATGTCCTCTCTGAGACGCTTGTCAGCGAGTCTCAGGATGGCCTCGGCGAGTTTTTCCACCACCTTCTCCCTCTTGTCCTTTGCGATGAGAATGGCGTAGTCTTGGTTGAAATAGCGTGTATATCCTCCGGTGTCGATGCCGATGAGCGCTTTTCCCAAGGTCATGGCATCGAAGGCGGTGGTGACCGCTCCTTCTTTCAGGCAAGGGTTGAGCACCACGTCGCTGTCGGCCATCATCTGCAGACAGGTGTCCATGGGCACTTTCCCGTGCAGTGTCACCTTTTTGCCGATTCCTAACCGTTTGATGCTCTCGGTGATTCTCTTTCTGTCCGACCCTTCGCCTAAGATGTCGAGCCGCAGTTGGCCGTTCTCTCGCAGTGCCTTGGCCAAGGCCTCCACGGCGAGGTCGAATCCTCTCCATGCATCCAGTCTGCCCACCATCAGGAATCTCACGGTGGGTTCGTCGGGTTGTCGCTGCCGCTGGAAGTCCTGGGCGTGCTGTGTCTCCACGGCCACGTCGGTCATCATCACGGCCTTGTGGCGGTATTCTTCTTTGATGGCCTCTCTCATCGAGTGCGACTTGCAGAGGATGAGGCTGGCGTCGCGGCACCTGTGCTGGAATCCTCTGTTGAGGGGCAGGGCGGCCACGACCATTCTCCTGACAGCCTCTATGAGCCGCCATTTCCAACCGTAGTGTGATGTGTAGTCTGCCGGGATGGTGTCAACTCCTCCGATGGGCCCCCAGACGAAGACCTGTTTCTGTCCGTAGCTGCTTGCCGGCCATAGGGCGTTGCCGTAGGTGAGCAGGTGATAGACGGCGATGCCGTTGTCGCGCATGGTGCGTCTCACGATGGGGTCGGTGCGCCACTGCCAGAGATTGTAGTAGAGTCTCACGCCGCGCATGCCTCGTTTCCACCACCGCGCCCATCGTGGCAGGTCGTAGTAGAGGAACCTGATATGGCTGTATTCGGGATGCCGGGCTATCCACGGCTCTATGGTGTGGCGGTTGCTCTCGCGCGTCAGCACCCACAGGTCGAAGTGCCTCGACATTTCGAGCACCCAGTGCCATCCCACACCTATCTCGCTGCCGAGTCCCGGTTCGCAGGCGTATGCAGAGACAAAGATTTTAGTCTTTTCCTTTTGGTCCATCGCTGTCTTATTCTGCAATTCAAGCTTATTCTTGGAGTTTAGGAGTTTAGGAGATTAGGAGTTTAGACAATAGTTCGATTAAGCGAGAGGAAACCAAGCCCGCTTGAAGTCTCCCGAGCGTGAGAACTATCGGCGAAGCCAATAGTTCGATTTAGCGAGAGGATTATCGGCAAAGCCAATAACACAGAAGTTGACATAGCGATGATGGTCCCTGATTCACAATAGTAATGTCTAAACTCCCAAACTCCTACACTCCCAAACTCCTCCAGTGATTTCATCCTATCCTTTTCCTGTTTTTCTCATGCTGCCTTTGGAAGACATGCTCAAGAATCTTTCTCACCGCGTCCTCAGGTTTGTTGTCGTTGGTGACTTTCAAAAATCCCTTTTTTGATGCCAGGAAATCAATTTTTGCGTTGATGGTTTCAATGCCCTCCTTGTCGAGTTCGCCTTTGCGGCTCATGATGGTGTCTGTCGATGCGGTGAGCAGGATATTGTAGTCGAGTTTTGGGATGAGAAGCCTTCCGAATGTGTAGAGAAATTTCTTGCTGAGATAGATGCGGCTGCGCCGGCTGTCGCAGATGATGTCGGTGTAATATCTGTCGAAGATGGCCAGCCGGGTGATGCGTGTTGTCCTTTTCACTTTAATAAAGTAGCCGAGGATATAGTCGGTGGTGTAGTAGAGGAGTCGCAGCAGTGAACTGACTTTCCCTGTCTTTCCACCGCGATGAGGCTGGTCGTAGTTTTTGTCCACCTCTTTTTTGAGTCCGGCGCTGTGGGCCACGTCGCTGATGTTGCCGAAGAGGGTAGGGCGGAAGTGGTAGTATACATGGGCTTTACGGAAGACAGGTCCCAGTTGGTCAATCATTGTTTCGATGACGGTGGTCTTTCCCGAGCCGTCAGGACCTGTGAATCCGATGCTGAATCCTGTACCTGTAAAGTAGTTGGCCGTGAATGTATAAATGAACCTTGCCACATCAGCGACGGTTTTCGCCGGCCTGTGTTTCAGGTTCCATTTTATGCTTCGCCAGAGCAGCCGACTCCCCTTTATGCTGTCACCCTCTTGCGTGGAGTTGATGCCGAAGATATCTTTCAGTTTTTGCTTCACCATCGGCGTGTCCTCGGTTGCCGCTCTTGTACTGGCGTATTTCTCAGGGTAGGCGCTGCCCACCGCTCTGTTGTAGAGATATTTGTCGAGAAACTGGCATCCGATGTCCACATAGTATAGTGTCCCGTTGAATTGCCTGGCCTGTAGGAATTCCTCCGCACTCATGAGTTGTATGCCCCACACGGATGTGTTGATGAAGAAGTCCCATTGCACCAGTTCAACCTTGTCTTGTCCTCCCACGGAGAGCACGTAAGTGATGAGTCTGTCGCTGTTGAGATAGGTCACGATTTTCCATCCGTTCTCTTCAATCATTTGGAGGAAACTGTCTTTGATTTTCCGCAGCGATTGCTTTGTGATGATGATGTCGATGTCGCGGCTTTTGTTGCTGTCCGGCAAATCCTCATAGTTCCTGAGCACAGCATAGTCGGCCTGCTCATTGAGGAAATTGAGTATGAGTGATATATGTTGTGAGGCGGATGAGTTCATTCGTTGTTACTTGTGGAAAGGTCCTCGATGAGATAATTTGTCATGTTGCGCTGTTCGACGGAGAATCCAATGCCTATCTTGACGATGCGCCTGCCATCGGTAGCATAGCGCCGGGCATAACCACGGTCGTTGATCTGCTTGAGAGCATCTTGTGCCGTACCATTGATTTTCAGTTCCATCACATAGATAGCGTTGGGCATCATCACCACCATGTCGGCACGTCCGTGGGCGCACTTCACCTGTGTCTGTACATACACATTGAGCATCGAGAAGATGAGATAGAAAGTCCATTCATAGAACCCTTCTGCGGTAGCCACCTCCTCCAGTTTTTTCTTAAATCCTTCCACATAGGGCAGTCCTTCTAAATAAGACTGTAGTTCTTGCAGTGCCAAATTCGTGTCATCGGTACGAAGTGCACGCCAGAAACGCGCAGCGAATCCGACCTGTACATCAGAACTGCCGATTCCTGAAATGATTGGCAAAAGTCCTTTCGTGAATCCCACACGCACTTCTTTGTTGGGAATCCCAAGTGTATATATTTGGCTGTCAGTATCATAGTCTGTAATGGTGAGATACCCCGACTGATAGAGCAAGGGAAGGGCATCTATCATATTCTCCGTGGGTTGGTCAAATGCATCTGACGATACGAGAAGATTGTCCAACTTGGTGATGTCGGTATGGAAAAGTTTCATCTGATGAATCAAATAGGAGGGCGTGCCACTTTCAAACCAATAGTTTCGCAATTCGTGCTGATTAAAGGCTTTCATCAGGCTGAATGGGTTGTAAATGTCGGGCGACTTTCGTGAGAAATGATAGCCGTCGTAGGTGTCGCGCAGCATTTTTCGCATCTCTTGCGGCTTTACTTTATACTCTTCAGCCAGCTGTGCCACGTCTTGCTGCATCTGATCGTCGATTTCTTTGCCTGTAATACCGCAGATGGAGGAAAAGTCGGGGTCGAGCGTGATGTTGGTGATATTGTTCAGCGTGGAAAAGATACTCAGTTGTGAGAACTTGGTAATGCCTGTGATGAAGCAGAAACGTATCATCGCCTCCCGGGCTTTGAGACATTGATAGAACTCTTGCATGACGCGACGGAAAGCCGGTAGTTGCTTTTCCTCGTGGAGAACGTCGAGCAGCGGTGCGTCATACTCGTCGATGACCACTACCACCTGCTCTCCCGTCTGTTCATAGGCTCGTCGGATGAGTCCGGCAAATAATGCTCCAGGAGTTGTCTCATCAGGATCTTTGCCATATATTGATGTTAAAGGTGTCAACTCTCTTGTCAGTGCTCCTCGCAGTTGTTCCACATTTTCCTGCCCTTTTGCCATACTTACATCGATGTGGAGCACAGGATAACTTCGCCATTCCTTTTCCAGATCCATCACTTTGAGTCCTTCGAAAAGCTCTCGCTCGCCCCGGAAAAATGAGCATAATGTGGTGGTGAGCAGTGACTTGCCGAAGCGCCTCGGACGGCTGAGGAATACAAAGGGACTGATTTTGGTCATCCGCCACATAAGGTCTGTCTTGTCGATATATACATAGCCTTCCTTTCTTAGCCGTGAGAAGGTCTGTATGCCTACGGGATAGCGTCGTTCCATATCTTTATCTTTTTGTTCGTCCGCTAAGTTAGTGATTTTATTTCAGAATGCAAAATATTTTTTATATAACGAGAATATAAAAAACAAGCATTCTGCTACAATAAACTGTCGTTTGCTTATCAAGGTAGCGTAAGTCTTATATAAAGGATAAGGGTAATCTATTGATAAGGGTTGTTGACCATAAAAAGACTGAAGGTTTCTCATCAATTGCCTGCCTTTTTTTCGATTCCCGTCAAGAAAATCATTTTTTATTGCTGTGATTGTTCTGACATATGGGCTACATATAGGGTCTTTGTAGAATGATTCTTTGTCGTTGTGATAAAAATACTTATAATATAAGTCATAGTATTCTTTGTCAGACTGTAACGAATAAACATTTTCTATTGGATAGCAGGCAATAGAAATTCTGAAATTGCTGTGATTGATTTCCGTATTCCAGTTTTTTTCCAACTCTTGGTAATCGTTTAAAAGAATAGATAGGTTCTTGTCTAATTCTTCTTTTGTGAGTCGGTATTTTTTCTCTACATGATTGTTTGGCAAAATACGATAGTGATAGCCGGTATTGGTAATGGTCTTGATGGTGTGAGCATACCTCAAATAATGAAGACAAAAGTCTGTGTCTTCGGAGAAACGCATGCCTTCATTAAATCTTATATGATGCTCTTGGATGATGGAATGATGATAAAGCTTGCCCCAACAACTCCCATCTAATCTTGGCACATAATTGTTTAGTCCATTATTACTATCTGATGTGTTAAATACGAAGTCATTATGGAAGACTTTGCGTATAGACGGAAAGGTAAGATGCCCGCCAACCACACAATCATATTCTTTATGTTGGATATATGATTCCAAATAATCAGGATCCACGTAGTCGTCGCAGTCGATAAATGTGATGAATTCCCCTTGAGCGTAACTTAAACCAACATTTCTGGCATGACTGACCCCTTGGTTGTCTATATGAAACACTTTGATGCGATTGTCTTTCTTTTGGTAATTATCACAGATTGTTTTAGAGTTATCTGTGCTGCCATCATTAATCAAAATCAGCTCAAATTCTTGATGTGTTTGATGGATGATACTGTCAACGCAAGTGCTTAGATAGGCTTCAGCATTGTAAACAGGCACGATGATACTTATTAATCCTTCTTTCATTTGTATGAATTGTAATGTCTTTTTTCTTTTAGCCTTTTGTCTGGCTAAGATGGCCCGTTGTTACACGATTCAAAACAGTATCTCTATTTGACTGTCAACAAATCCTTTTGGGCGCAGAACCAGGGCAGATAGCGCTTGAAGAACGGAATGCAGGCGGCACTCAGCAGGAGAGTGGCCAATGCAATAAGAAAACTTACGAACTCACTCTCGGGAAGAATCATTCGGCAGAATACTATTAGCGGACGGTAAATGAGATGATGAACGCACAGTATGATGAGGGAGTAGCGGCCAACATAAGTAATGAAAGGAATGTTCTTGAAGATTTTGCAGAGGAACAGCGCTGACATGACGGAGGTAAATGATAGCAGATAGGTCGACCACCCCTCAATGGCGTTGTAGTGCAGGGACAGACGTTGATTGAATGTTTGTTCAATACACCAACCGATGAACCAGAATGCAACAACAAATAATATATTATATTTGTCCAAATTATTGGGATAAAGAATATTCGTCTTTTTTAAGAAATAACCCATGGTGAAAAAGGGCATCGTTGTGAGAGCTACATCGATGAAGCATGGAATGAAAAGTTTTTTATACCCCAAATACCATCCGATAAATCCTAAAAGACAAATAATGAAGGCTTTTGTAAAGTCACTTTTTATTCTTGTGGTTATGAAGAAAAAGAAGCAGTGGCACCAAAACAATGCCAGCAAGAACCAAGTCGGTCCATTAAAGAATTGTCGGTTGTCGAATATGTCCATGATGCCCCGGGCTTCAGTTATCAGCAATTCCGGTTTCAGCCATTTTAAAAGATAAAAAACCACATATCCAGAAAGATAAAAGAATAGGAATGGTATGAGTATGGTGTTGATTTTCTTGATGATAAACGGTTTCCATCCTCCATAATCTTTGAAAAACAATCCTGAGAGCATGAAGAATAGTGGCATCTCCAAACATGAAAGTCCTGGAATATTTATTGGAAAGCTTGAGTGTCCGAAAACCACCAGACTCATACATACTCCTTTTGCAAGATCGATATAGTCAATTCTCTTTTTTCCATATTATTGATACCCTTAGATTATTTCATCCTCAGGATATTATGCTTGATTTTTGAAATTAGGTATGATGGGTTGTAGAATGTTGATCTCATCAGATAATAGCAACCTGTAAATATTCTCCATTTTTTGAAAGCATAATAAGATTGTTTTAAAGATGTTGCGGAAATGGCTTCGTTTCTGATTTCTTTTCTTTCTTTCTCGCTTAATTGGTCAAGAAATTGGCAAAAAGTTAAATCTGCCTTGCCTGCTCTACGACGCCGCACATTCTTTTTTATATGTCTCATCCGAAGAATCATCCCCTCTGAATTATTCGACATGGCTTTTTCATGTTTTCTATATCCACAGAGAATTTCAGGCACTACAATAATCGCTTTGCCATTGACATAAAGGTCACTCATTCGGGTCCACAAGTCCAAATCTTCGCAGAGATCTCTGTAACGCGGTTTCCCTTCGGGGAATCCGTCTATGCAGTGACCTCCCACAGAAAGGGCTGCTTCTCTGTCGTAGATGGCCGTTGGCTGCATAAAAATCAATTTCCCTTTAGCGGCTTTTTCCAGGAATATTTCTTTGGAAGTTTCGCCTAAGAAAATGCCCCCTGTCATTTTGTTTCCCTTTTCATCAATGTAGTTTTGATAGCATCCCACGGCGATGAGGTCCTCGTCAGAAGAAATGGTATTGTAGAGCTTTTCTACAAGTGTGGGGTAGGGACAGTCGTCTGCATCAACAAATAAGAGGTATCGTGTCTTTGCATATTCTTCTACGTACCTTCTTCCTGCTGCCAAACCTTGATTGATCTCTATATTCACGATTTCATACTGGCGAGGATGCTTAGTGAAGAATTCGTTCACTTTATCTTCGCTTCGGTCCGTACTCTTATCGTTAATAATGAGTAAATGGAAATCCTGCATCGTTTGATTGATAATACATTGCAGTGTTTCCTCAATATATAATTCTGCGTTATACATGCAGATGGCAACAGTTAATTGGCAGGCCATTCTAAATTTGGTTTTATGAAATAAGATAGATTTTGATGATTTTTATCTGAAAAATAGAGGACCAAAGTAACCTATACGATGCAGAAAATAGTGAATGTAGAATTTGATAGATGTAAAAGCATTGTAAGAATATTCATACCCGTACGAACCACTTTTTCCAACAATTTTTATAGGAAACCAGATTTCTTTTAGTTTGAAGGAATGTTTATTATCGTGGGCAGTATCGTACAGGAGATGCTCAAAATAGTATTTGTTGGTGTCGTTTAGCTTCTCCATCCCTATCAAAAAATCATTGAGATAATAGTCACGATGAGCGACAACCAATCTGCTATCGCATAGTATCTTTTTTCTACTGTCGCTATATTGAGTTGTGTAAATAATATCGGCTTGATTACATTTGTCTAATATGTGTCGGATGTTGTGGCAGATAAGTCTACCTGTGATTTTTACAATCATAGGATATTCCCTGATTATAGCGGAGTTTTCTATAGCGTACTTTATAATAAGTGCTTCACCATATCCTTTTCCTCTGCTTTTATCATATTTATTCCCATCGAATGTGATGTATTCCAATCTCCCTGATGCAATAAATACTCTATATTCATTTGAAAAATCTGTCAATGTGTTTTCACAAAATACTATAGGTGCTTTTGTGTGTTCAAGGTAGAAATTCAAAGCTTCTTTATATTGCTTTTCTCTTTCATCTTTATCTTTGATTGCGGTCAAAGTCATCTCTCCTGGATTTACGCAGGCTGTCAATAATATGCATGTTTTCATAAATCATCTCTTATTGATCTGTTGATGGGCATCCCACCAAATGAGTTTTTTCCCTTTATATGACCAATTGTAAAAAATATTGGGCAAGAGTATCGTAAATGCTTTGAATATCCTCCATAGCGGGAGATATTTAAGATCTGGTTTAAAATGATTTTTTTCCCACATGTATGCAGACTGTCTTTTTCTTTCGTCTGAAGGATTATATTTTAGCCCGTTACTGAATGTTTTCGACTGCTCGTTTGTGCGTATGACATAAGCAAATGTATGAATCGTTTTATATGTATAGCCCAATTTAAAGAACTGAACCCATAGGTCTAAATCCATAGACCAATATAGTTTTAAATCGAATTTCGCACTTTTTTCAAACAATTCTCTATGAAATATAGTGGTAGCAGAATGTACTAAAGGACCAAGATGGTTAAGAATCCAATTCCAATTGGCTCCATATAATGCACGGGTACATACCCCTTGCTCATTGGACATGAGACTGTCGAAACAGAACCATTTTCTTTCGGGTTCTTTGGTAAGGGCTTTTTTCATCAAATCATTGATATGAGATAACGCATTGGCCGTTAGGAAATCATCCGCATTTAGCCAAAACAACCAATCATATTTTGCCTTTTGAAAACCTTTGTTGAATGCGTCACTTTGTCCTTTGTCTGGTTCGGAAATCCAATAGTCAATATCAGACGAGTGTTTCTTGATGATATCTAATGAAGAGTCAGTAGAACCTCCGTCAATGACAATGATTTGTTTGGGACCGTATTGCTGGAGAATGATACTGGTTAATGCATCATCAAGGTATTTCGCCATATTATAGTTGACGATGACAATTGAAAAACCTATGGATTTGCTATCTGTCATATTGTTTTATCCAAATTATACAAGGGTTAAATAAACTATTATGATGAATAATTGCTTTGTTGATTATTTTGAGAAAGCAAGAATCCATAATAAGTTAGTGATCCGTCTTTTGTGCTCTTTTGCCAGTCAGTCCTGAAACTCAGTTTGAAGAA
Source organism: uncultured Prevotellaceae bacterium (assembly GCA_902795605.1). Classification (GTDB taxonomy): domain Bacteria; phylum Bacteroidota; class Bacteroidia; order Bacteroidales; family Bacteroidaceae; genus Prevotella. Next base: position 51,578 of record CADBLU010000109.1, read on the forward strand.
GCATTCATTTTTTACCAAGTCCTCATAATCCTTTTTGTTGAATGGCTGGTTCATTCTATTGGCCAGTTCATTGCGAAGAGGGTTTTTCAATGGAATCTTTTCCATGTCATCACCAATGGAGTTGAATTTCCGGCATGCATAATAAATGATATAATCCATAGCGACATAGTCAGGCCAGCATTTTTCTCTGATGGCAATAGTCTGGAGCATTTTGCTGACAAAGGCATAAAGAGGATAATGCTTTCCTCGTGACCAAAGACACCAGGTGCTCCAATTCCATTCAAAAGTTGTCCAAAATCTTATAGACCTGTCAGAGCCTTCATATTTGCAGTTGGCTGTAAAGATGGGGTGACACACCATTTTCTCGAAAGGAATAGCATAAGGAACCCATACAGTGGCATCTATCCACAGTCCACCATATGCATCGAGCAAAGTATGTCGGACAATATCGCTGAAATTCGCTAATTTAATGGTGCCCTTCTCTGCTTTTTTGTAGATGATGTCAGGTAGTTGTATGTATTGTCTGAGATTGTCTTTTGTGATGAGTGTTACGTTGTTGTTATGCTTTGTCAGCTGTGTATAGCATGCCTTTATCAGTGGAGGCATCTGTTCCTCTCCCTGATACCAGAACACCCAGATTCTTTTGTTGTCTTCGGCTTCTTCTTCTTTGGGAAGATTGGTTTTGAATTGGCTTATGATATCATCATAATTCTTCTCTATGTATTGATCCAGCCATGCTGTCTTTTTCTTTATTGCATAGGTGGAGAGCCGATGCGCGAAAGGAGGCCTGGCATAGAAACAAATCCACCATAGCAGATTGTGAAGTGCATACGAGACAGCATAGTTTTTTGATAGCTGCCACGTCTCAGTGAGCATCTTTTTGATGAGTCCGTATGCCTTATGTAGTTTGTTCATCCTCATCTTCTTCCAATTCTTCTAAGTATTCTGCACCATAGAAATACTCAGGATTATCTTGGTTCTCATAGAAATATCTTACAGCCGTGATAAAAAACATCAACTCCCACGCATAGTGTATATTGCTGCCTGCACCACCTCCTACACCAATAAACATAAAGATTGTGGCCAAGGAAAGGAAACGGTAGGCACAAGCAAAATTAAAAATCAATGTGATGATATAAAAGATGAGACCATAATCATCAAAGAGGGTCATCTTTTGTTTGATAAACAAATATTTGTTGCGGGAATAGTCGATACCATGTCCCAACCATGTCGATTCTTTCGTGAAGTCAGCTTTGAAGGAATTGATGGTTGGATTGATTCGCGATGCTCCAGATCCGTCGGCTTCCATGATTTTGTCTCTGTCGAGTGTCGTGGTGGCTTCGATAGCGGCTGTGGCGCGTTCCAATTGTTCGTTATCCATGGTGGGAAGAACCATATAGAAAATGAATCCTAAAATTGGAATCATGTAATACCAGTTGTGCCATCTGACAAAATATAGACTAAAAACAATCAGACATACGTAAGCTGTGCCGCTCCCCATGGTGGTCATCATCCATAGGAACATCAAGGTAATAGTCCTGTATTCAGATGAAAATAACTCCATTATAGAGAATGGCCCTTCTCCCCGAATATATTCATTACACTTGACATAGGCATAATAAAGCACCAGCATGGTCCTGGCGAAGGTGCTTGGTTCCATGGATAAAGAATAGCAACCAAATTCTCTATTTAATTCGTAAGTGAGATTAATCAAAGGAAAAACACGTATTCCAGCTAAAATAAATGCTTGTTGTATGACACATACGATAAAATAGGCATACATCATCCCTTTGACGATTTTCAGGAACAAGTGAATGTTGAATACATGCCTTACATAAATGAGATTGTACGCACAACAATAAAAGACGACTAATCCCATGGAGTAGTAGAGGGTAGACCATCTTAAGGATTCGGGATGGGATACTCCTACATACACTTGCCATAGAATATAGATAAATCCAATAAGAATGGGTTTGGTTATTCTGAAGCACCAAAAAAGCAATACAGGCACCGTAGATACTATTAATGCTAATTTGAGCGGGCCAAAACCGCCACGTCCTTCAATAGGTATATAGTATATACCGAAAAGGACAATTAAAATAACCGCGTATTTCTGAATATAACTTAGTTGTTGCATAAGATTTGTGTAAAATCAATTACGAAAAGGTTGTTTGATTCCGTTTACCAAGCATGAAACTCAGCTTATTATTGAAGAGCCACACCATAGGATAGGTGACTATTATTGCAGCGACAAAATAGGCCAATGTCCGCATTCCTTCAAATTGAGGGTGATGAAGTAGCGCTCGGTCAATGAATTTCATTATTTCCAGCGTGATGCTGAAGTGGGTGCACATCAACACAAGAGAGTTCTTTCCCCAATAAGTGAAGAATTTTGTGGTGTGGAGCTGGCTGATGTTTGAGAACAGACACATTATGCTGAATGCGGAGAGCAGATTGATCAAATAAACATTCACAATATCGATAGGGAAAGGGTAAATGACCAGTATGATGCTGATTGTCAGCATGGCAAGTCCTCCGATGAAAGTCCATAGGTTGGTACTTTCCATATATCGAGAAAAGCATTTTGCGAGAAGGAAACCTGCGGCAATAACAGGCCATGCTCTTAATGTCCATACGATAGGGCAGAGTGGTGCGTCTATGATGCGATGTATATCGTCTGTTCTTAACGGAATCCAATAAGTATCATATAAGTGGATGAGAAAAATGGAACACACGAGCAGAAGGAGAGAGTAAGTGACAGGCCTTTTGCTGTTGCGTACCAGGCAAAACAGGCATTCAGCGAAAAATAGGACAGGGAGGAACCATAGGGTGCCAATGCCATGGAGCACAATGGATTTATAGATGTCTCTGAAGATGATTTTTAATTCTATCTGTCCGAGAAGAAACCATATGATATCAAATACGAGTATTATTAAGGTAAACCAAAAGTAAGGGATGCCTAATTGCCGGATTCTTTTTCTCGCCAATTCCTTGACAGAAAGAGAGTCTCCTTTTATCCCTTGCAGCCAGCCGGAGGTAAAGAAAAAAGCTGTAATCATAAACAAGCCAATCCATACATTGACTTCATTGGGGAGTACGCCTGCCTCAAAATGAAGCAGGGCAATGCACAAGATAGCAAGGCCTTTTACAGCATCAATATAGTTTATTCTTTTATTCACCTTTTTTATTTGCGGATTTTATGATAGATATTCAGCGCGACAAAATACAAATGAGTGGAGAGTTCGGCATAGATTTTCCCCCATATCGGATAGCCGCTGTAATGCCGGATATATAGTATTTGTGAATGTTTCCAGTGTTTTGAGCAGTAGGCGGGAGTTCCTTCTTTGCTCTTTTTATGATCGTGAACAGCTTGGGCTGTGGCATCATAATACAGTTTTTTTCCGCTCATTTCCACCTGGCGGGCAAGTATGGGCTCTTCGCCATAGAGGAATGTGCGCTCATCGAAATAACCCATCTCTTTGATCAATGTCATACGCAACAAGATGCAACAGCCGTTCAGGCATTGACAGTATCGGGATTTCTCTGGGGCTTCTATCCAGTCAGGCACATCGGTCATGTTCTTTTTACGGAAGATGTCTTTTACCCAACTGAAACTATCTTGCCATTTTCCCTCACCCACACGTTTAGGATTCTGATGGATACCCAGAGGCGTGACAATATCGCTTCCGCAGACTGCAATGTCTTTGTCCATCTCTATGGTCGCTATCATTTTTTGTAGGAAATCACTTTGTGGAAACTCCATATCAGGATTGGCAACCATTGCATATTCATAACCTTTTGAAGCTGCATAGCGCAGTCCCACATTATTTCCAGCGTTATAGCCAAGGTTCTTGTTGTTGGCGATAAAAGTGCAACCTTCCTTTTTGCATAATTGCTCAACAGCGCATCTATCTTCCCGCTCCGAACAATTGTCCACAACAATGATTTCTATCTCCTGATTCTCTTGCCTTTTTAAGGAACGGATACATTTCTCACAGTCAGCGGATGAGTTATAGTTGAGGATGATGATAGCGATTTTCATATTTCTCATGTCAGATGTTGGGGAGTTTCCCCATAATCATTCGTATTATTTGTGGAGCGTATTTCTTTTCAATCCATTTGGTGAGAAAATGGGAAAGAGCAAGAAGAATCAGCAGAGTGATAATAAATACGATTATACTGAGTATGGGCTTGCCAGAGATAGGGAGTCTTATATAAAGATAGCATGACAAGGAACAAATCAGCGGCATGTGAATGAGATAGACCATCAGTGAGATACTTCCTAACCATTTGAGAAATCCACATCCGAGAATCATTTTTAAAATAGGACAGGAAATAACACCCACTACCAAAAAGATAGCCGTAAGGACGCCTTTCATGGGAAACATAATATCGGGGAAAAACAAGTATGTGATTGCTGTGAGCGCCAGAGAAAATAGGGAAATGAGATAGTTTCCTTTATTCAGGAAAGGAAAAACATATAAAAGTGCCAGTCCCACCAATGCTGGGACATAGTATAAAGAAATGAGATAGCCTATGAGGAACGTTGCAAACCCGATGATAAGAAGCCGATATCTGATTCTCATTCTATGAGTGATGATGTGCATCATCATGACAAAATAGGCTCCGATGAACACATATTTTAACATCCAGAGCGGAAGGTCTATTCCTGATACATCACCAATAGGTGAACAAATAAAAGCCTTAAATACTCGTAAAATGAGAAAAGGATATGTAGAATGGTTGTAATGGGAAGTGGCTATTTCTACTCCAGAGAATTCTGCATATTCATAATTATACATTAATCCGAGCCATCTCATGCATGCAACGATGACAATGATTGGAGCGATGGGGACAGCCAGTCTTAAATAGCGTTTCACCAAAGTATCTCTGACTGTTTTTATCGTTAGCGGTTTAAGACTTAATGAGTATGCGTTGGAGAATCCGCTGAGCAAGATAAAGACACAAACGGCTACACAACCGTCAATCAAGAATCTTGTGAGCGAATGGCTTGTCAAAGTGTCTACAGGATAGTAGATGGCTCCTGTATAAAGGGCGAAATGCCATGAGAATACACTCAAGGCAGCCAAGCCTTTCATGCCGTCGATATAGTCAAATCTTTTCACTTTCTGCATCATGATATTTTATTGATTTGTCATCAGTCTTAAGTAGAACTGTCTCCGAAGATGTCCTGTTACATGGCTGAGTCTCTTCGAGATGTTCCATGCCCAATGTGGGAGAGTGAGGCGTAGGCTGGCCCAGTCGAAGGCGGTGATATGTTTACCCATGAGGATATGCTGGGTCAATTCTTTCGTGCTCATTCGTTTGACAAATGGCTCAGCATCGAAATCCGCACAAACCGTGAGAGGTGACAGGTCAATGTCGATATTTGTAGTGGTGATAGTGTCAATGGATATTTCTACCCATCTTTTGAGCATTTCGCTTTTGTTTGCCAGGCCCAATCGCGATACTTCTTTTGCCATACTGCATGCGACACTGATATTGCTTCGCGTAATCTCGGTGTCTTCGTATGACTTACCGCCGGAAAAGACGGGAATGATGTGCCCTCTATCGTCTTTCTCATATCCGATGGTAGATGGGTAGGGCGATGCCGAATAGTAGTTCTCTATCAGTCCGGTGGCCCCTGTAGACAGTTCGCCTTTCTTGAAATAGGAAGTATATTTACCCGCCGTCTCAGGCAGCACATCCCCGCGGATGCCATAATAATAAAATTCCACCTCCCGCATCCCGTTTCTTTTAAGCAGGTCGTTGATTATCAGTCGGGTGGTACCGAGCCATCCCACATCCACCATGGCCGATTTCTTTCCTTCGCCTAATCCCTCTTGGATGAGATAGTCTTTCAATAGCGTGTGAGCTTCGCTTGCTCTTTGTTGGAGAACAGGGGTATAGCCGCTCTTGAAGACCTTGTCGAGGAAATCGGCTTCCTGCTGCTTGTCGTTGGCCCGGCCGTAGTTGAACGTGATGCCGAATTGCCTGGACATTTCCTCTCTTGTCGTGCCGAGCAATTGGAGATATTTCTCAACGGAGCCTTGCCTGACGATGGTGTGATGGTCGGCTATCGTCAGGAATTTCTCCTCGTTGCCCCCGAAGAGATAGGGTAGGGTGAGCGAGCGCCTGGACACAAAGAGATAACGCAGTTCGATTTCTGGAAACTCTTCTGTGAAAGCCTCTGCGATGCACATCAAGATATAGCTGTCGCGTGAGAGGAAATAGAGGCGGCGGATGCCACGTTTGCTTGCGTCGCTGAGCAGAGAGTACACATAGGGGATATAGGCAGGAGCCACGAAGTCAGCTGCCATGGCCGCATATGAGGTGTTGCCGTGCATGAGGCGTGCCGCACGGCTGATGGCAGGGAGGAGGGACCAATGGGTGTCGGCTGTCGTCTTCCCTGTTTGTAGCACGTACCTTTCTGCCGGGGTCATCGACGTCTCTATCTTGATGGCCTCAATCCCATGCTTGTGGGCATTTTTCACATCACTGCGAAGGTTGTCGCCGTAATGCACCCATGAGGTAGGTTGCAAGTCTTGGCGTACCACGTCGTAGAGGCCGCCGAGATCCTTTCTTGCTCTGTATTCACACGACACATAAACCTTGTCTTCTGCTTCTGCGCACCCCTCTCTCATGAGGATTTCCTTGAGAAAAAGGCTGTCCAGATACATGTCGCTGATGAAGGCAATCGTGAATCCCTCTTCACGTTTCTGCCTGATGATGTCGCGGACATAGGGATAGGCAGTCAGATTCTCACTCTCGATATCCTTTTCTATTGCCATCACCTGTTCGGCGGTGTATTCGGAAAAGGTCTCTTTCTTGAAGAGCGAATAGAGCTCGCTGAGGGTGTTGTCGACACCATGAAAGGCTTTGTAGGCCATTTGTCCTGCTTCCAGACGCCACTTCAGAAATGCATTTCTTTTGGCTTCGTCACCAGAATAGAGCCTGTCGGCCAACAGCCCATAGACGGCATCGTGACCGCATCGGCGGATCAACGACGTGTCGAAGATGTCGAAAGAGGCGAGTCTCACAATATTGCTTTTTTCAGTTTCTTATAGGATTCCTCCCAGGTGAAACGCTGGATGTTCTCGTGACCTTTCCTCGCGATACGGATTCGTAGTTGGTCGTCTTCGATTAGGCGGAGGATGTTGTCGGCAAGACACCGACTGTCATGAACGGGGGAGACAAGTGCTGTCTCGTTGTCTTTGGCCATCTCAAGATATCCTGGGTTGTTTGTGCAGGCGACGGCACATCCGCAGATCATAGCTTCACCCACGGTGAGGCCCCATCCCTCCACCTGACTTGTGCCGATGAAAATGGCTGCCTCGTCGTAAAGACGGTTGTGGGTCTCTCGGTCGGGGCATTGAACGTAGTCGTACCATTCCGGCAACGATTCCGGCCGTGCAGGGGTGCCGAAAATGTTCACCCGCAATTTAGGATGTTTTTCTTTCACTATTTTTAGGGCATCGAAGCCGCACCGGCAGTCTTTGCGCTCCATCTCATGATAGAGCATAGTGATACGCAGTTTGTCCTTTTTCTCATAAGGAGTGACGAGGTGGAAATAGTTGAAGTCGAAACCATTTGGAACCAACACGCACTCCTCGTGTTCCTCATCCTTGATGATACGTTGCAACCATGTTGAAATCGCTATCTTACTGAGAGGATAGTGATAAGTGTTGCGCAGTATCTCGTTGGTCACCCTCCCCCAGTTCTCATAGCCTTGTATGAAATAGTATTTCTTCTTTGTAGGATAGTCTTTTACATACATGGCTGTATAAGGAGATGTGCAGACGTAAACGTCACTTTTCGGCACATGGCGATAGTTGAGTGACAGGACGTAATGCTCTTTCACCCGCCGGTCAAGGGCAAACCAACCACGGCAACTATACCCTTTCAAAAGCCGTTCTACAAAACGATAAATGTTGGTCAATTTGAAATATAGCGTTTTTTGTTGCCAGAATAGTGAGCCGGCATATACTATATGCACATCGTGACCGTCTGCCACTAAGCGGTTGGCGTACTCGTTCACCACTTTATTGCCCCCACATGGGTATTTCGCGTTGCCGGGAAAGAGAAATGATATCTTCATGGCTTCAAAATGCCTTTCTCTTTAAGTGATAGGACAAAAGCATCTATATATTTGTCCCAAGTATAGTCTTTTACCCGTTCATGAGCATTTATGCACATTTAAGTATACTTGGTCGTGTCTAATATCAGTGACAATTTCTCCTCCAAATCGTCATCATTGCAGAAATATCCAAAATCGATGTCATTGCCAAACTCTTCGGTAAAGTCATCATAAGGTGAAATAATGACCGGGCACCCATAATACATCGCTTCTACACAACTGCTATATCCAGCCCATCCTATGGTGGGGTTGATCACGCACCTGCATCCTAACAATAAGTCGTAATACAATTCCTTCTCTTGTGGATGGTCTTTATGTAAGTATCCATGACAATAGACATTGTCCATTGTTGGAATGTCGGCTGTGCCTAGACCGATCAAATGCAACTCCAGTTGAGGATACGATTTCCTGATACATTGAAAGGCTTTTATTAAACGAAAGGCACCGCTTATGTATCTATGATTGCCGATAAACAACAATTTGTTTGAAGACAACCTCACTTTGATATTTTTCTCATGGTCGTAGGTATCATCATAAACCGTGTTGATTACATTCCGGTGCAGATACTCTATTTCTCTTCCATACATCTTCTCCATTTGTCTTTGACACTTGGGGAACATGGTGTATACCAAATCCGCCTTTTTCATCACAATGTCTTCATGTGCAAGGCTCCGTTTTTCAAACCATTGAGGAGACCTGCCAAGCCTTTGGATGACAATCCTGTCTGTCCAGTCACACCATAGTATATTGGGCTTTGGGGAATAGATGTTTGTGAATGCAAATGACAAAAAGAGGTTCATTTCTGAATTTGGGTAGTCTTTGGCTGCTTTCTTAAGGTGGCGGTATGTGATGAACCTATGCAACCATGTGCGATGGAATACTGGGCAGGAACGAAGGTGAAGGATGCGTTTGAATATCAAAAAGCAAAGAGAATTAAACAGATGGTTGAGTCTCTCATTCGGTGAGATATCTATTCTATGGAGAGTAAACCCCTTGCGCTCCAATGCTTTGGCAAAGAGATATGGTACATTGCTCCATGTCGAAAGTTGATAGGAGTCACCACAAGTATAGAATAAGATTTCACGCTGTATAGGCATTAGAGATTCTCGTTTATTTAATGAATTTGCGCAAACGAACAATGGCGAATGATGTCAGTAAAAAACATTTCCATATGACTTTACGTGTGAGAATATGCTTGTCACACAAAAACAAGGTTAACCGGTCGCTGAATTGAAGAGAATGTTGTTTGTTCGTCTTTAAAGCCTTCTTGACAAAAGAAGCTTCATGAAGATGAGGGTCTGCGATGAACCTTTTAATCTCTCCAATCCGATGTTTCAAAAGGTTGCCTTCAAATTGCTCTCTCCCTTTTAGGACTTCTTCTAATACCTCGTCTATCTTTTCCGCATCCCGGAGAGACTGCTTATAGGTATGAACGACCGATTTATCCTGCATTCTATAGTAGTATACCAAGTCGGGTATTCCTTTGATTTTTGTCAGATAGAGCCCTAAATTCACATTGAAAAGGAAATCCTCAAATATCTTTATTTCTCTTGGAAGTAGAATGTAATGTGCTTTCAGAATATCCATTTTTATCAATTGCCGATACATATTAGGAAGTCTTGTGCTATTTAGAAGTCCATACACAAATTCCTCTCCAGTAAAAATCCCTTCTTCTTTTATCCATTGTGAATATGGCTTCGGATGAAGCAAATTGGAATCAGTGACAGCATACGTTCCGCTGACTAAATCAAAACCATCTGAATTGTTCATCAATAATTCAATCGCATTAGGTAAAAGGACATCATCAGCATCAACAAAAGAAGCCCAGTCACCGTTTGCAGCCATCAATCCTCTATAGCGAGCCATATTGACTCCGCTGTTTTCTTGATGAATGACTTTTACACGTTTGTCTTTTTTTGCATAGTTGTCACAAATAACACCACTACCATCCGATGAGCCATCATCGACGATGATTAATTCGAGACCGCAGTATGATTGCTGCAAAATGCTGTCAATACACTGATGCAAACAATTTGATGCATTGTAGACTGGGAGTATGATGCTGACCATGTGACAATTTTGATAAATCAAGTTTTTGATTGTCGATAGCCGTTCTTTATATCCTTTATCCTAAGAAAGAAAGACATGAAATAGTAATTAGAGAAGGCAATTCTATACAAAGTTTTTTGCTGCTTATTTAAAGGCCATAAGTGGTCATCTTCTGGATAAAACTTTCGTAAGATATTGTAGTAGGCCTTCTTTTGTCTGCTATTGCATAAGTTTGAAAGACAATAAAAGAATAAATGGAATTCATTTGCGGCTGCTTTCTGAAAATACTTTTTTTCTTTGTTTTGAAAGAAAGACTTGACAACTGCAAAAGATCTCAACAACTGTGAAGCACTGTCTTCTGTTAATTTTCTAATTGCACTGTTCCAAACAGATGTGGGATTAAGGCAGTTGTAGTGATATGTATGATGGCCGATAAATGCGAAGTTTTTGGCATAATAAGAAACTTGAACCATTTGGATTTGGTCTTCATTCATGTTGCATCCTTCTTTTACCATGATGTGATTATTTACATACAAAGAGCGCCTCATCAGTTTATTCCATATAGTATGAAAACTGTTTGTATCAAGCATGCCCAATATTAAGTCCTCTTTCCTCTTAAACCGTGGGAAGTCGATCTTTTCAATGCCCTTTTCAGAATGAACAAAGTAATCGCCAATAATTATGTCTGCATCCGTTTCTTCTTGTTTTTCAACCATCCACTCTATCGTTTGTTTTTCCATGTAGTCGTCAGAGTCAACGATAAAAATATAGTCTCCTGTGGCATTTGAAATCGCTGTGTTTCGAGCTACGGCAAGTCCCCGGTTTTTTTCGTGGGTAATGATTCGTACGTCCTTTTCCCGCTTTGGATATCTTTTGATGAGGTCTTTTAATATAGTTATACTATTGTCTGGACTGGCATCGTCTACAAAGATATATTCGATGTTGTTATAAGTCTGTTCAAAGAGACTGACTGCGCATTGATGGATATACGTCTCAACATTGTATATAGGGACAAGAATGCTGACTTTAATCATTGTATTAGGAAGGATAAACTTGCCAAAATTTTGAGTCCTAAATTAGAAGGATGATTAGTACAATAGAAAAGGAGATGATGAATGATGATTATTTAGAGAAAAGCTTTTTTAGATGTAAAACAATTCTATTCTTTAATGAAATAGGGGCATAGCTGATGACGGCTAATAGAGTCATCCATTTGTAAAAAAAAGAATTTTCTTCCGTTTTGCATAACAACTTTTCTAAAGTTGTTTCACCATAACACATTCTCTTATAATCATTGTAAATGGCTGTTGGCAAAAGATGCTTCAAGAAAACATCTCTTTCATTGGACGCCAAAGCAACGTTTTTGATGGATATCCCGGTGAAATCAAAGTTTGAGATATAAAAATTCATGGGTTTATATGTGGCATTCCGTAAGACAAGATCTTCGTAGAAGAATTTTACATCTGAGGCTATTTTATAGTTTGAGTCATATCCTCCATGTTCTTTCAGATGTTTTGTACGAATAATAGAAGCAGAATGACTTAACGTGTTTTTAAATAACAATTTTCCCGTTATTTCTTGAGGTGGTGTCCATATTCCAATTTTTTTTTGTCCTTTTGATACATAAGTGTATCCTGTCATAATATCATATTGACCAAAGCCCTCATTGTCAAGTATCTTTTTGATTACATCGGACGAATAGAAACAGTCGCCTGAATTCATAAACAAGCAATACTCACCATTGGCTTTTTGGATGCCTTTATTCATCGCATCATATATTCCTTTGTCTGGCTCAGAAACCCAATATGTTATATGGCTGTCGTGTTGTTCTAACAAATCTTTTCCACCATCATTGCTGCCGCCATCTATAACAATCCATTCAAAATCTTTACATGTTTGATTGATGATAGAGTCAATGGTTCTTTTAAGACCATCTCTGTTATTGTAATTGATGGTTATTATTGAAATGGGTATCATTGGTTGGCTTTAAATGAGAGATTGATAAACAGAATAGAGTTGACTTGCACTTTTGCTCCAAGAATATGTTTTCAGCCTTTTTGACTGCAAATCTAAAAGTGCTTTTTTCGCGAGGGCTGACAAGCCGTTTATATATTCTAATTTTTCAGATAAATCAGAATGTTCCGAACTCATGTCAAAATAGATGGCCGCGTCTCCCGCAATTTCAGGGAAGCAACTGGCATTATTTAAGAGAACAGGGCATTCTGCTGTGTAGGCTTCCAAAATAGGGATACCGAATCCTTCATATTCGCTTGGGTAGACAAAGCACATAGCAAAATGATATAAGGAAAAGAGTTCTTCGTCAGACTGTATCCAGTGTTGAATGACTCTATCTTTCATGCTATGGCTTGCTATAAGTTTCTTTTCCTCTTCTGAAAAGGAGGCTCCGGTACATATGATTTTGAATTCTGGATGATTATTCAGGAAAGGCAGCGAGTGATAGACAAATGGTATAAAATTTTTGTAGTTATCTCTTGCTCCAACATATAGGATATAAGGGCTGTCTATGATTCTTCTTGGATTGTTCGTCCTTTTAAATGAGCATCCATGATAAATGACATGTATTTTTTCACTGGGTATATCTAAATACTTGATAATGTCGCTCTTCGTCGTTTCACTTACTGAAACAATAGCGTTGGCCCGTTCTGCGAGCTTACGCTTTTTTATGATTTGAAAGTCATTTGCACCGTAATACTGTTGATACCTTTCTGGTATCATGTCGTGGATAGTGAGGACAAAAGGCTTATTATTTAAATACGGCAGAAAATAGTCATCGAAGAATGTGGGGTGAAAAATATCAAAATCTCCTTTTTTCAACTTTTCTATCGTACAATACTTATTATAATTGGGGTAATAATGACCTTTTGTTATTTTGTCGTATAGTCTGTGTATGTGACTTTTTCCCTTGAAATTACCCTTCACAAGGAAATGATTGAATTTATCTCTTGCAGGTTTTAAATCAGGTAAATCTTGGATGTATGCATTATCGGATTCTTTAATAGAAATCTCATGATCAACCTCTGGTGGAAGATGTCTAACCAATTCGGCAAAGCAGCGGGAGACACCGCCGTATTTTTGCATCGCAAATGCTTGGTAATCATACAAAACCCTCATCTACTATAAAAGTAATATGTTGTTATGATGGAAAGATACCATAAATTCTTTTATTCTTTAATTTTATAGTTTGTATTTTACAGAATTCCAAACAATTCTATAAAATGTCCTTACAGTGAGGCCATACTGCTTATATTTGTTTCCCCAAAATCTAAAACTGTTCAGTGGTGCTTTCTTCATGTCTTCTTGAATGCAATATATTCTCATTTCTTGCTTGAATTGAGGTAGCCTTTTTAAAGCCAAAATTCGATATTTTTCATCATCAATGTTATTTGTCGGGTTTGACAGATAAGATTCCATGATTTCAACTGCTTTTTCAACACTTATTATAGTTTTTCGCAAATTTTGTGTATTGGTTATAGTTTGAGAACTGATTCTGTATCTGAAACCAATGTCATTGATGTTATATATCCCTTTCCTTAAAGAGGCCATGTAAATACTAATATCGTCAGAAAAGCATGCGTAAGGTAAATAATAAAAACCACCTAATTTTATTAAAGCATCATTTTTAAAACAAAAATCACCAATATATTGTATTCTTTTATTATTGACTTTATGCCATATTAAAGAATATATTGATTCTTGAGTGGGACGGGCTTCTTGAAGATTAACCAAATCGCCATTTTCATTGATAACTTCCGTACGTATATGAAAAATGTCAATATTGGGATTTGAAAGAATGTGATAGTTATATATTTCTAAACAATTAGGAAGTAACATATCGTCGTCTCCCATGCAGATAACATAATTACCTGTTGCATAAGATAAACATCTATTCCAATTATTAACGACATCTTCAGCGCCAAAACCTATATCATTTTTGAAGTAATGAATCCTATTGTCATCGTACTTGTCAATAATTGAATCAATATCATATGGGGAAGCGTCATTGACAATGATTATTTCAAAATTGAGATATGTTTGACATAAAATACTATTTATACAATCTTTTAAATATTTATCCTTAAATGTTGGTATTAACACGGAGAATTTTATCTTTTCCATATCAGTATTTTGCTTTCCCATTTAAAGTATTCTAATTTATGTAATAAGTTTCTTTATGATACAAAGTTAAATAGAACTTGTTATAAAATCCTTTTGTAAAAAATGTTCTATTTTCTTTCAATATTTGATAACCATTTTTCTCTGAAAATTGAAGATTTGATAGGTATGTCTTCAGAAAAAGCGTTTCCAAAATTATCCATTCCTTGAACGACCGTAAAAGTCAAATTAGATTTATCACTTGTGTAGCATTTTATGTTTTTCTCGGCTACATCAAATCTTATTTGGTATTCTCCATTAGATAAGGAATAGGCTGGTATAGAGAATGTTAATTGATATGTCCCTGGGGGAAGAGATGTTCTACCATCAATATCATTATAGTCGGTTCTTGCTAAGGGATATTGATATGAACTATATAAATTGAAACCCAAAACTAATGATGGAATGTTTTTTACGACACAAACTTCAAATTTAACAATAATGGATAGGTTGTTATAAAAGACGCTACCATTTTGAGGAAGAACTGAAGCTGACTTGAGATAAAGTATTTGCTCATCTCCATCTATTCCTTCATAAGAGTTTTGAATGATGTTGTCTGACAAATATTCTTTTATTGCATCATGGACATTTCCTTGGAAATGGATTTGTCCATTTTCCAAAAAAATCCCCTTTTGGCACAAACGACGGATACTTCCCATGTTATGACTAACAAAAAGTACAGTCCTCCCTCTACCTTTAGAGATGTCTTGCATTTTCCCAATTGCTTTCTTTTGGAACTCAGCGTCTCCTACAGCGAGAACTTCGTCTACAACGAGAATCTCCGGCTCCAAGTGCGCTGCAATGGCAAAACCGAGTCTTACGGTCATGCCTGATGAATAGCGTTTCACGGGGGTATCGATATAGCGTTCGCAGCCTGAGAAATCAATAATCTCATCTAATTTCTTAGATATCTCGGCCTTGGTCATTCCCATGATGGCACCGTTCATATAGATATTTTCCCTGCCGGTCATCTCTTGGTGAAAACCTGTGCCAACTTCTAAAAGTGACGCAATTCTTCCATGTGCCTTAATCATTCCAGTGGTGGGGGTAGTCACTCGTGAGAGTAATTTTAACAAAGTGCTTTTCCCCGCCCCGTTTTTCCCAATGATTCCAACGACATCACCCTCGTCTAAAGAAAAACTGATGTCTTTTAAAGCCCAAACATAATCGCTATTCCCTTTTGTGGAGCGGTCATTGGTCTCACCTATTTTTAACAATGGGTCTGGCTTCCTTAAAATATTCATTGTCCACCATCTGTTAAGATCGTGACTCAATGTTCCAGAAGAAACCAAGCCTAATCGGTATTGTTTGCTGATGTTTTCAAATTCAATGGCTTTCATACACTACTGTTATACTGTATCCATGAAACTTCTTTGTACTTTATTGAAAACGATGGTTCCAAACAAGAGGAGTACACACATAAAAACAAAACTATATGTCAGTGCAGGCCAGGAGAAACAACCTTCTCCTAAAGTAGCAAACTTGAATGCTTCTACTATTGAAGACATGGGATTGGCCAAAATAAGTGTTCTGAGAGTGCCTGAGGGAACCATGCTAAGCGGATAAACAATGGGAGTGCCATACATCCAAAGTTGAACAATGAAAGTGAAAAGGATTGTAAGGTCACGGTATTTTGTGGTCATTGATGAAACGATGATACCAAAGCCAAGTCCTAAGCCTCCTATCATGACCACCAAGAGAGGAACGAGCACAATTTGATAATGAATGGTCAATGATGCTCCTTTCATAAAAAAGAACAGATATAGCACTATAAACAGGGCCAATTGGATGCCAAAGCGCAATAAATTGGAAATCACTGTAGCGATAGGAACAACCAAGCGAGGAAAATAAACTTTTCCAAACATGGCTTGATTTGTCACAAAAGTGGTGGATGTCTGATTGAGGCAGTCGGCGAAATAGAACCAGCAAATATTTCCCGCCATATAAAAGATGGGTTGTGGTATGCCATCTGTACTCATTTTGGCAATTCCTCCAAAAACCACCATGTTCATGATGACTGTGAGAACGGGTTGAATGATATACCATAATGGTCCCAGAATGGTTTGTTTGTATTGAACCACAATATTGCGCTTAATAAAGAGAGAGATTAAATCTCTATATCTCCATATTTCTTTGACATCTATACTCCATAGTTTGTGGTGAGGGGTAATAATCAATGTTGGCTTTTCCATCAATAAGGTGCTTGCTTAACTGTTTGTAAATTAGTGGCAATGAAAAAACGTGTATTATTTCAATATTTCCCGATAAATTTCCCGGATTGCCTCACCGTTCAACGAGATGGGGTTGTTTCCAAGGCGGATGGGGTTGACCGAAGTGGCAAGGAGGTCCAACTCCGCATCATTGTGGGCGTTCACTTGCAGAGTCATCTCCATTTGGGTGAGCATCTGCCGGAACAAGGCGATGGCCTCTTCGGGTGTGCAGCATCCCATGGCAGATGCTATCTGACGGAAGATGCCGGAGAGATAGGTGGTGCCACGAGGGTCGATGCATTTGTCGGGATGGCTGAGCATATATTGCCAGATGGGGGAGAGTCCAATCGCTACGGCATGGCCATGGGGAATGCCATAGAGAGAGGTGAGTTTGTAGCTGAAAGCATGGGGAGCCGTGGTCTGTGTGATGCAGATGGCGCGACCGGCTAAGTTGGCCGCTTCCATCACTTGTGTGGCGGCAAGGCTGTCGTTGTCGAAAATATAGCTGCGCCAATGGGCCATGATGGTCTCAACGGCTGTGCGCGAGTTTTTTTGACTCTCTTCGGTGGAATTGACTGACCACCACGACTCAATGCCCTGACAGAGGGCATCGAGCAAAGTGCATTTCTTCTGGTAGAGAGGAAGGGTAGAGAGCACCATGGGCTCCAGGATGGCCACATTGGGGATGATGCTCTCGTGGGTGACACTTTGCTTGACTCCCTGCGCATAGATGACCGCATAGCGGGTGGACTCACTGCCGGTGCCCGCTGTGGTGGGAATGGCTATGAGAGGGACACCGCTGTCTGTATAGGGCTGCTGCAGATAGGATTGGGTGTCGTCCATGCGGCAATAGAGCTTGATGCACTTGGCTACATCAATGGCACTTCCACCACCGACAGCAAGGATGGTGTCGCATTGCTCATGGCGGAAGAGCTGCACGCCCTGGCAGACATCCTCATAGAGCGGGTTGGAAGTGAACTTGTCGAAGCGGACAAGGGTATGGGGTAGGGCATCGATGGCAGGGCGAATGCTGAGATAGGGATAAGAAGCATCGCAGACAAGCAGCACTTTGCGGCTGTCGCTCAAGGCTGCCGGGAGATGCTCGATGCCGTGGAGAATCTGTTGCATGGCGGGAAATATTGAGGCTCTAGAGAAACTAGAATATCTAGAGAATCTAGAAGAACTAGAAATACTAGAAAATATAGATCATGTGAAAATCAATCGTTCTTTTTGAGAAAGTCCATCAGGGCGTCCTTGTTTTGAATGGGAGTGGTGGTGGGGCGCCCAAGGTCCTTGCGGTTGCCTTTTCTGACACAGACCTGAAGGAGGAGAGGGCCAGGGGCATCGGCGGTGTCGGCGAGTGCCTGGTGGAGCTGCTCCATCGTGCTGACACTGAGAGCCGCGTGATAGCCCACGGCGAGGGCGATGGCCGGCAGGTCGATGTCGAGACCTACTGTGGGCTGTCCTCCGACAGAGTCGTGGGCGCCATTGTTGAACACCACATGCCGGAAGTTGGCGGGATGCCGCTGCCCGATGATGGCCATGGCTCCGAGGTGCATGATGGCCGCGCCGTCGCCGTCGAAGCACCACACGCGCCGCTCCGGCTTCTCAAGAGCGATGCCAAGGGCAATCTGGCTGGCATGCCCCATCGACCCCACGGTGAGGAAGTCGCGCTGATGCCCCTGGTTCTTCCGGACGCGGTACTCGAAGAGTTCACGGCTGATCATGCCTGTGGTCGACACAATGACGTCGGTGGGGGCAGTGGTGGCAGCCACCGTCTGGATGGCCTCCTCGCGCGAGAGCGGGAGCGTGGCGGTGGAAGGCCGCTGAAGCCTATAAGTCTCAAAAGTGTCTTTCTCGACCACGAGCGCGAAAGGCTCTCCTGTGGAATGGATATGCGCCATGGCCTCATCTATCTGGCCGATGGCCTCGTCCTCGTTTTTCGAGAGCACGACATGGCTGATGCCCATCACCTGAAGGAGCGGGAGGGTCACCTGTCCCTGCTTCACATGCTGTGGCTCGTCGTGGACACCCGGTTTGCCGCGCCATCCGATGATGAGCAGCAGAGGGATGCGGTAGACGGCAGGGTCGGTGAGCGATGCCAACGGGTTGATGGCATTGCCCTCACCGGAGTTCTGCATGTAGACCGCTCCCGTCTTTCTTGTGGCTAAGTGGTAGCCGGCAGCCAGCGCCACCGCCCCTCCCTCGTTGGCCGCGATGATGTGGTGGGCGGCATCAATATGGTCGGTGATGTAGGCGCAGATGTTCTTAAGCAGACTGTCGGGCACACCGGCGAAGAAGCCGACTCCGCGACTCGTCAGCGCGTCGATGAAAAAACTTGGGTTCAGCATGACGATTATTCTTCGGGGATGAGGGTGATGATTTCTTTGATAGACATGCATTTCTCATCGCACTCCTTGGCGCGGTGGTGGGTGAGGATGCTGCGGGCAGCCTCTTGCATGGCTGGGAAACCAGTCCGGGTGAGCTGGTTGGCGTAGATGACGATATTGACGCCACGGCGCTTGAACTCCTCTTCGGTGACACTGTTGAATGAGGTGGGCACCACCACGATGGGGGTGGTGGCGTCGGTGGCACGGAACTGTGCGACGAACTCGAAAATCTCGTCAGGGTCTTTGCGACGGGAGTGAATCATGATGGCATCGGCGCCAGCCTCGGTATAGGCATGTGCCCGTGTCAGGGCATCGTCGAGGCCTTGCTCTAAGATGAGACTCTCTATGCGTGCGCAAATCATGAAGTCGCGTGTCTTCTGGGCATGCTTCCCCGCCCGGATTTTCTCGCAGAAATGGTCGATGCTGTCCTGAGTCTGCGCCACCTCCGTACCGAAGAGCGAGTTTTTCTTCAGCCCCGTCTTGTCCTCGATGATGACCATCGACACACCCATGCGCTCAAGCGAGCGCACGGTATAGACGAAATGCTCGGCGAGACCACCAGTGTCACCGTCGAAGATGATGGGCTTGGTGGTGACCTCCATGATGTCGTCGATGGTGCGGAAACGTGAAGTCATGTCCACAAGCTCGATGTCGGGCTTGCCTTTGGCGGTGGAGTCGCAGAGGCTCGACACCCACATGGCGTCAAACTGGAAGGTCTTGCCCTCCTGCAGTACGGTTGTCTTCTCTACGATGAGACCGGTGATGCCGCTGTGGGCTTCAAGGGCAGTGACAAGGCCTTTCATGCCAAGCAACTTGCGGAGGCGGCCGCGCCGCAGGTCGGGCATCGCTAATTGGGCACGCGTGAGCTTGTCAATCTCATCAAACTTACTGTCGCGGCTATAAGGGAACTCCACCAGTTGTCCTCCATATTCGGCCAGTACGGAAACCACCTCCTGGCGGATGGGGCGCTGGAAGCCCTCGCGCCAGTCGTCGCCATGCACCACATAGGTGGGGCGCAGTGCACGGAGGTTGGCAGCATAGCTGAGGGTGTCCTGCTCCACCACCTTCCACACACCGGAGATGCTCGCCATGAGCGATTTGCGCTCCTCGTAGGGCAGGATGGGGAAGCGACGGAAACTGGCCACAGCCTCGTCGCTCAGTACACCGATGATGAGCCTGCCCAGCCGGCGGGCTTTCTGGATGATGGCGATATGACCAGAGTGGAGATAGTCGGTGGAAAAACACATATAGACCGTGCGACGGCTGATCTCAGCTAAGCGACCGGACACCACCTTCAGGTCATCGGGCGTGTCAATCTCCGCACAGAGGTCATCGGCCACGTCGAGCGGGGCGATGCGGCATCGGTCGGACACCTCGTTGAGAGCGTTCTCGGCGTAGCATTTGCGCTGCCCCGACTCGCAATAGCGGATGATGGCCTCGAGCCACACATGCCAGTCGACTTCGAGCAACTTGTAAAGCGGTTGCGCCGCGACGGCGTCGGTAAAGAACTCAATGCCCACTTTCTCGATGAGACCACCATGCACCACTGCCTTGAAATCTTTCTCGGGCAGCGGCTGGGTGGTGCTGACGGCCATGGCACTGGTGGGGCAGGCGGTGAGCTGGTCGAAGACGCCCTGCTCGAAGACAAGGTCGCCGTGCATCAGCACCCAGTCGCCCTCGTTCAGGAACTGACGGGCGCAATAGATGCTGTAGATGTAGTTGGTGCTGGCATAGTCGGGGTTGCGCACGTAGGTGATGCGCAGCGGCAGGTCGAGTTGGCGGCAGTAGTCGGCGAGGACCTCATCGTAATAGCCGGTGGTCATCACCACCTCTTCGATGCCAGCCTCTGCAATGAGACGCAACTGCCGCGAGAGAATGGTCTCGTGGGGAGCGATTTCGGTCATGCACTTGGGATGCTCGCTGGTGAGCACGCCCATACGGTGTCCAAGACCGGAGTTGAGAATAAGTGCTTTCATGCTTCCTACTCCAGATTGCTATATCCTGTGCGGTCCATCTCGCGGATGACTTTCATCAGATACTGGCCGTATTGGTTCTTCAGCATGGGACGGGCCACCTCCTCCATCTTCTCACGGCTGATCCAGCCCTTGCGGTAGGCGATGCCCTCGAGGCAGGCAATCTTGAGCCCTTGGCGCTTCTCGATGACCTCGACAAAGACGGATGCCTCGGCCAGCGAGTCGTGGGTGCCGGTGTCGAGCCAGGCGAAGCCGCGTTGGAGCGTCTGCACCTTGAGCTTTCCTTGCTGGAGGAAATGCTGGTTGACAGTGGTAATCTCGAGTTCGCCACGGGCAGACGGCTCGATGTGCTTGGCCACTTCCACCACCTCGTTGGGGTAGAAATAGAGGCCTACGACGGCGTAGTTGGACTTGGGATGAGCGGGCTTCTCCTCGATGGAGAGACAGTTGCCCTGAGCGTCGAACTCAGCCACTCCGTAGCGTTGCGGGTCGTCGACCCAATAGCCGAAGACGGTGGCGTCGCCCTGCTGCTCGGCAGTGGCAGCGGCCTCGCGCAGGATGTGTGAGAAACCTGCACCATGGAAGATGTTGTCGCCTAAGACGAGGCATACGGAATCGTCGCCGATGAACTCCTCGCCGATGATGAAAGCCTGTGCCAGGCCGTCGGGAGAAGGCTGCTCAGCATACTCAAAACGGACGCCATAGTTGCTGCCGTCGCCTAACAGGCGGCGGAAGCCGGGCAGGTCGTCGGGGGTGGAGATGATGAGGATGTCGCGGATGCCGGCGAGCATGAGCACGGAGATGGGATAATAGACCATCGGCTTGTCGTAGATGGGAATCAACTGCTTGCTGATGCCTTTGGTGATGGGGTAGAGGCGTGTGCCGCTGCCTCCTGCTAAAACAATTCCTTTCATGATGGATCCTTTTAGTTTGGGAGATGGGTGGAGTTTAGGAGTTTGGGAGTTTAGGAGTTTAGACAATAGTCCTGAATGCTCCTGGGTAGCTATCTCTTGTTTTTCCCCTGTTCTTCTTTATTCCTTCACTCCTGAGCTCCTTTTATTGATGAATGATATTTAATCTTCTTTGGTATAACCACCGTAGCCATAGCCGTAGCCATAGCCATAGTGATAACCGTAGCGGCTGTAGCCATAGCGGCTGTTGCCAGAGGTAGTGCCGTTGAGGATGACTGACATGTTGTTGAATTTCTTGTCGTTGTAATAGCCTTCGACGACGGGGATCATGTCGCGGTCCATCAAGCCTGCGCGGATGACGAACACCGTCATGTCGGCCCATTTGGCAATCACGCTGGTGTCGGCGACGATGTCAACAGGTGGACAGTCGAGGAAAATGACGTCGTAGTGGGCGCGCAGCTCGTTGAGGAGTTGCTTGAGTCTTGGACTCAGCAACAACTCGGCGGGGTTGGGCGGGATGGTGCCGACGGGGATGATCTCGACGTTCTCGTAGCCCTCGATGGCTTGCGTCAGGTCTTCCCAGTCGTCAATACGGCCGTTGAGATAGTCGGCGATGCCTGTCTCGGGCTTGCCCACATACTTGGAGAGTGACCCGCGGCGCAGGTCGAGGTCGATGGCGATGGCCCGGCTGCCCTTGATGGCGAAACTGGAGGCGATGTTGACGGTGAGGAATGTCTTGCCGCTGCCAGGGTTGAGTGAGGTGAACATGATGACCTTGTTGGCGTGGTCGGCACCCGCGATGAAGTCCATGTTGGTACGCACCACACGGAAAGCCTCGTTGATGACGTTGCGGCTCTTCGGCTTGACGAGAATCTCCATGCTCTCCTCCTCCGGTTTCTTTTTCTTGGGAAGGAATCCGAAGAGCTTGCCCTTCTTCCGGTGCTTCCTGTAGAGCGGAATCTCGCCGATGAAGGGGATGGTGAGCTTGTCGATGTCGGTGCGGCCCCGCACTTTGTTGTTCATGTTCTCACGGACAACGAGGAAGATGAGGGGCAGGAGGAGGCCCAGGGCAGTGGCCATCAGGCGGATGTTGCGCTTGACGGGCGAGGAGGGCGCGTTGCTGCCGGTTGGTGACACGATGACGCGGGTGTTGTAGGCGGTGAACGCCTGCGACAGCTCGTTCTCCTCACGCTTCTGGAGAAGGAAGAGATAGAGCGACTCCTTCACCTTCTGCTGGCGCTCCACACTCAGCAGATACTTGGCCTGCGAGGGGTTGCTGGCCATATGGGAGGTGCTGGTGGACTGGATGTTCTGCAGACCTCCAATCTGGGTGTTGAGGGTGTTGATCTGGTTGTCGATTGACGAGATGATGGAGTGGCGCATTGAAGCCAACTGGCTATCGAGGTCCTGCACGAGCGGGTTCTCCTCGCTACTGTTGGCCACGAGGCTGTTGCGCTGGAGCAGTTTCTCGTTGTATTCGTTGATCTGCTGCTCGATGACGGCGTTGTTGATGCCGGAGTTGACAGGCAGCAACTGTGACTTGTTGCGCTGGTTGTTCACATGGTCGCGGATGAAGCGGGTCATGGCCAACTGGTTGTTGAGCGAGTTGATCTGGATGTGGGCTTGGTTGGCGTTGGCCATGTGCATGCTGGTGGAGGCTTCGATGTCAGGGATGAGGTTGCGGCTCTTGAACGAGGAGATGTCGCTGTCGACGTGCCCCAGCTCATGCTCGATGACATTGAGGCGCTCATTGATGAACTCGGAGGTGCTGACGGCAATCTGGTTCTTGTCTTTCACCCAGTTCTCGTTGTAGACGGCGATGACGGTGTTGAGGATGTCCTCAGCACGCTGGGTGTTGACATCGTGATAGGTGAGGTCGATGATAGACGACTCCTCTTCGTGTAAGGCGGCGGAGAGACGGCCCTTGCAAGCTCCCGCGGCGGCACCGAGGCTGCTGCGCGACACGTGGATGGTGAGTCCGTCGCGTGCGGTGTCGTCAAAATAGGGGGTGCTCTCGATGGTGAGTGTGCCTATGGGCGTCTTGATGGTCTTGTCCTTGGTGGTGGTGAGCGACTTGCCGCCGCTCACATCCTCACCATAGTGGGTGAAGTTGCTGAGCACCATCGACTTGTCGGCCTTGAAGGTCACGTCGAAATTGCAACTGCTGCTGTTGTTGGTCTCATCGAAGGTGACTTTGATGGGGAGGGTGCTGCCGTAGAGCGTATTGCGGTGGAAGGCACCGTCGACCTGATAGTCGACGTCGAGGTTGAGACGCTTGGCCACCTCGAGCAGCAGGTCGGGAGCCTGCAGAGCGTAGATCTCGTTGGTGATGTTGGTGCTGAAACTGAAGATGCCCGTATCGATGACGGCGCCGGCATCGGCAGCCAAAGACCTGTTGGCCTTGCCTTTCTCCTTGATGAGCAGGGAGGCCACACGGGTATAGACGGGCACTGTGCGGAGGATGCGCCACTGGGCGATGCCCAGACAGATGGCCAAGGAGAGCACAAACCATGGCCAGTTGCCTAAGCACAAATGCACGAGGTCTTGAAAAGAGAGGTACTCACTCTTGGCGCGGGTACCGCTTTTTGCTTTTGTCTTTTCCATTGAACTTGATGAATATTGGTTGCTTTATAAATCTGACAGCTATTTGAAAATCAGTACACCGATGGTCATGAGGAAGGTGGCGGCACTCATCCAGAAGGTGGGCGTCTGCAACAGGTTGTTGTTCAGGGTCGACTCATTGGCGCGCTTCTCATTGGGCTCGACGTAGATGATGTCATCTTGCTGCAGGTAGTAGACGGGGGAGCGGTAGATGTCCTCGCCTTGCAGGAGGTTGACGCGATAGGTGGTGCGCTTGTCGCCTTCGGTGCGGATGACGGCCACATTATCACGCTTGCCGTAGATGGTGAGGTCGCCCGCCATGCTGAGCGCCTCGAGCAGGGTGAACTTGTCGCGGTCGAAGTTGTAGCGTCCAGGACTGCGCACCTCGCCGAGCACATCAAAGAAGAGTCCGGCATAGTCGACGGTCACGACCGGGTCATTGACTAGGTTGCGCGACATGAGCTCATTCTTGATCTTGGTGGCTACCTCCTCGCGACGGAGGCCTGCGATGCGCACCTTGCCAAGGACGGGGAAGTCGATGTCGCCATTGCTGTCGATGGTGTAGGCCAAGATGCCTTGGCCGCTGCTTGTTGAGCCGGCGGCGGCGCCGATGCGTTGTGATGAATAGGAGAGATTGAAGAGGGCAGACAGCTGCGGGTCGCGGCTGTTGACCACGATGGTCAGCTTGTCGCCCGGACGGAGGCTGATTTCCAACGGATCGTGTGCCTGAAGGGTCTTACTGTGGTCTAAATCGCTGAAATAGGCCACCTGTGGCGTCTCGCATGCGCAGAACAGCAGGGCGATGAACGCCATCAAAATCATTGTTTGTTTTTTCATTATCTTGATGTTTTGTTTAAGATTCACTCAATGAAAATCATACCCTCTTTGTACGGATGAGTTTCACCAGACGGCGGAGGGCTTTCGACTTGGGGGCGTGGTCTCTGATATAGATTTTGGCGGCCTCCCGATAGGCAGGGTCGCCCGTCGAGAGGTAGAGGGCGGCCTGGAGATAGGCGCGCACGTCGGTGGCCGCCTTTGTCTCGGGCCGCTCGTTGATGAGAGCCAACTCTGTGAGGGCCTGCCTCGTGAGTTCCTCCTGGCTTGCCGTGTCGTGTCTCAGACGGGCACAGATGAGTTGCAAGGCGAGGAAATGCCGGCGGGCAGAGGGGGAGGGGATGGAGTGGTAGCGGTAGTTGAAGAGCCTGTCGAGGACCTCGTTGTCCTGGCGCCGGGTCTCTTCGGTCTGCCGTCCGTCGACTCTCCTGCCCAGAATGGCTAACAGCTGGCGCTGTGTGTTGTCTATCAGGTGGCTGTCGTCGATGATGACAGCACCCTCACGGGTGCGGAGGATATCGCTCTCGGTGATATCGGTCAGGCGGAGCGACATGGTGCCGGCAAACATGTTCAGCCCAAGGGTGAGACGCAGTCCGCCGTCGGTGTGTCGGGCCTCCAGGACATAGGCTTTCTCGCCACGGAAAGGTGTGCTGCAGAGCACCACCTCCTCGCCTGTGGTGATATCGTCGACGGGCGAGCCCATCTCAAAATGCAGTTGCATGTCGGAACAGGCCTCGATAAACATGCTCATCATGCGGTCGGTGACGGTGACCTTACGGCGCTGGCGGTCGAGGTAAAACTGAAGCCTGTTGGGGCTCCAGCGGTTCTGGTCGCTACTGAGATAGCCTGTGATCTCCCGCTCGCGCGCACGCAAGAAAATAAAGCGACGCAAGGCTGAACGGGCCTCGTTGTTGGCACGGGCCTGCGCCTTGCTGCGGGGGGCGACATCGTCGTTCTCGTTCAAATCGCTGGTGGTCTCATACCCTATCCTGCGCTTCAGAAACAGGTAGGGGATGAAATATTGGAAGATTTGACGACCGTCTGTCGCCAAAGCACGCTCTTCGTTGGTCGTGATGAGCTGCTGCTCGGCTTGCTTGGGCGACAGCGTGGTGAGCACATACCATCTGAGGCTGTCGTTGCCAGCGGATGGGACGGGAGGCTCTTGCTTGTCGGTCAAATCGGTAGAACTGGATGTCGTCATGTATAAAATTCCCTGCCGTCAAAGGGAGATGTCTTGACGGAACTATTTGATTATTAGTGGCTTGTGCTGTCCGGTAGGGTGCTTCCTACCTGCCCGAATTCCGAAATGACGCCTTTGTGAGTCTTTCTTCGGGCGTGGACAACCACGCCTGTCTTTGAGTCTGCCATGCACCGTGCCTACGTGGTCGTTGACGCTTTATAGTAGGCGGTGTAGCGAAAATCGGTGCAAAGGTACACATTTAAAATGGAAAACCGCTCTCTTTTGTGAGTGAATTTTACCTATTATTATAGGAAAATTGTCTGTCATTCAAAAATCATCTCTACAAGATGAGATAGGACACCTATCAGCAGATGGTTTTTGGGGGGCTGAGGAGAGGGGGCTGCGGCACTGCCGCAGCGAACCGGACACTAACAACGGGGGTAAAGGCCGTGCGTTGTTGTCATGCGTTGTCGCTGTTGTCATGCGTTGTCGTTGTTGTCATGCGTTGCCGTTGGTGAGCCTTCACACTGCGGGAAAGAAAAAAACTCGCTTTTTTTTGTGAGTTCGGATAATTGCATTATCTTTGCAGCGCCAATGGCCAGGAGCGCAAAAGCGCTTTCTCTCCGCAAGGTGAGGCAAAGGCCGGCGGTATCAAAAATTACACATCTTCAAAACAAAAAGCAAATGAAAAAACTCGATTGTCCCGCCATTCTCGTGGTCGACATGCTCAATGACTTCGTCTATGGAGCACTTGCCTGCGACAGGGGAAAGGCTATCGTGCCTGCAACCGCACAACTGCTCGATGCCGCTCGCGAGGCAGGTGTGCCCGTGATTTTCTGCAACGACGCTCACCTTAAGGGCATTGACCGTGAGCTGACCATCTGGGGCGACCATGCCATCGCCGGCACTCCCGGTGCCGAGGTGATTCCCGAACTGAAACTCTGTGAGAAGGACTACGTGGTGCCCAAGCGCAGATACAGCGGCTTCTTCCAGACCGACCTCGACATCCTGCTCAAGGAACTGGGTGTGAAGACTGTGGTCATGACCGGACTTCACGCACATATGTGTGTGCGCCACACCTCTGCCGACGCTTTCTGCCTCGGTTATGACGTGGTGGTGGCCAAGGAGGCTACCGACTCTTTCACTGAGGAAGACTATCAGATCGGCCTCGCCTATCTGAAGACTTGCTACGGCGCTGACGCCTACAGCAACGAAGAGTTGATCGCCGCTTTCTAAAAAGTCTAATAGAAATTCTGCCACCGCGAGAGGGAACGCTTGCTCCAAGTGCTCTCGGTGGCAGAATCCCAAAGGGGATATTCATCGATAGGGAACCGACGGGCCAGTCAGGCTTTGTCGGCTTCCCGGTTTTCTTTTGCTCTTTTTTACGACCTGACTATTAAAAAACGTTAATATTGGGAAGGAAGGAAGGCCAAAGCGAAAGAAATCCGGAAAAAATGTCTATATTTGCATGTTGAGTAACAAAATAAGCGCTTATGACGAATAAAATACTAGCAATTCTTCTGTCCTCCTTTCTCACGTTAGCTGTGCCTGCTACGGTGTCGGCAGCCTCAAGTATTGAGATTATCGACAACGACGTGCAGAGCATCGCTATCTCGGTGACCGAGACCTCGTTGCATGTCACGGGAGCCAACGGCCAGATGCTGTATGTGTATAATGTGGCAGGCGTGCGGCTGATGAGTGTGAAGGTTGAGGGTCAGGACAAGAAAATCGACATCAACCTGCCCAAGGGATGTTATATCGTGAAAGTGGGCAAGGTCGTCAGAAAGATTTACATCAAATAGTGACTTCCTTGCCGAAAGGCATATCTGTGGCATGGGCTTCTTGCGCGTTTCTGATGAGTGAGAGACCCATGACTTTTTATGTAGACAGGTAGGGAGACATCAGTCATAGGATGGCATACGACGAGAAACGGATATTGCAGCAACTTGCCGACCCCCAGACGCAGCGTAAAGCCTTTGAGGCGGTGGTGAGACAATATGGCGAGACGCTTTATTGGAAAATCAGGCGTATCGTGCTCAATCATGATGATGCCGACGATGTGCTCCAGAACACTTTTGTGAAGGCATGGGTCAATCTGTCTGAGTTCCGCAATCTCTCGAAATTGTCGACCTGGCTCTACCGCATCGCTGTCAATGAGTCGCTCGACTTCCTCCGGCGGAAGAAAGGGGGCAGCGATGTGAGCGTGAGTGAAAGTGCCGGAGTGGCCAATATGCTGATGGCTGACGACTATTTTGACGGTGACAGTGCGCTGGCGCTGCTCAATGAGGCAGTGGCGACACTTCCCGACGTACAGCGGACGGTCTTCACGCTCAGGTATTACGACAATATGAAATATGGCGAGATGAGTAAGGTGCTGCACACGTCGGAGGGAGCGCTGAAGGCGTCGTACCACATCGCTGTGCAGAAGGTGACGGCCTATCTGAAAGCACGACAGGCATGAGAGGACCTGATGCATCCTCGTCTATGAACAAAACAACTACAGAAAAACTATCATATCATGAAAGATTTTAATTTTTACGCTCCTACGGAGATCGTTTTCGGAAAAGAGTCTGAAGAGCAGTTGCCCTCGCTGCTGAAACGCTATGGGGGAACCAAGGTACTTGTGCACTATGGAGGTGGCAGCGCGCGTAAGTCGGGGCTGCTCGACAAACTGTTTGCCCTGCTCGACGGGTCCGGTATCGCCTATGTGGAGTTGGGCGGCGTGGTGCCCAATCCCAGACTCTCGCTCGTGGAGAAGGGAGTGGCCCTGTGCCGTGAGCAGAAGGTGGACTTCATCTTAGCTGTGGGCGGCGGCAGCGTCATCGACTCGTCGAAGGCCATCGGCTACGGCGTGGGCTATGACGGCCCCGTGTGGGATTTCTGGGCCGGCAAGGCCGTGCCTCAGAGTTGCCTGCCTATAGGTGCCGTCCTCACCATCCCAGCCGCCGGTTCGGAGATGAGCAACAGCTGTGTCATCACCAATGACGCCAACAACGACAAGCGGGGTATCAACAGCAACCTGTGCCGGTGCCGCTTCTGTATCATGAATCCTGTGCGCACCTTCACACTGCCCGCCTATCAGACGGCTGCGGGAGCCACCGACATCATGATGCACACGATGGAGCGCTATTTCACCGTACATGAGGATATGACCCTCACCGACGCCCTTGCGGAGGCCTTGCTGCGCACCGTCAAGGACAGCGCCGTGGAGGTGCTCCGCCAGCCCGACGACTATCGCCACAGGGCACAGATCATGTGGGCAGGGAGTCTCTCTCACAACGATCTCATGGAGTGTGGCACCACCAAGGACTTTGCCACCCACAAATTGGAGCATGAGTTGAGCGCGATGTTTGATGTGACCCACGGTGCCGGACTGGCCGCCATCTGGGGCAGTTGGGCCAGGTATGTGCTCGACGGCCATGAGGCCCGCTTTGCCCGCTATGCCGTCAATGTGATGGGCGTGGACAACGACTTCAGCGACGTGCGGCGCACGGCAGAGAAGGGCATAGAGGCCACCGAGCGCTTCTTCGCGTCCATCGGCATGCCTACGAGCATCCACGAGTTACTCGGCAGGGATATCGCTGACGAGGAAATCGCGGAGATGGCCCGGCGCGCAAGCCATGACGGACAACTCGCACTTGGAAACATCCGTGTGCTTCACGAGGCAGACATGGTGAGCATCTATCAGATGGCCCGCTGACCCATGGGCAGTCGCGACCGGCAGATTCTTCGGCTGGCGGTACCGTCGATCGTGTCAAACATCACGGTGCCGCTGCTCGGCCTGGTCGATGTGGCCATCGTGGGGCATATGGGGAGTGCCGATTATATCGGCGCCATCTCGGTGGGGTCGATGATCTTCAATATCCTCTATTGGATTTTCGGCTTCCTCAGAATGGGCACCAGCGGCATGACCTCACAGGCCCTTGGCCGGCGCGACCTCACTGCCGTGACGCAGCTGTTGTGCCGCTCTGTGGCCGTGGGGCTGGCGGTGGCCACCGCCATCGTGGTGCTGCAAGTGCCGCTCAAGCACTTGGCTTTCCTGATCGTGTCTCCTGAGGACAACATCCTCCGGCTCGCCTCCACCTACTTTAATATCTGCGTGTGGGGAGCGCCGGCCATGCTCGTCATGTACGGACTCACGGGGTGGTATATCGGCATGCAGAACACGCGCTTCCCCATGCTGATATCCATCGCCCAGAACTTAGTCAATATCGCGGTCAGCCTTCTGCTGGTCTACGGTTTCGGCATGAAGGTGGAAGGTGTGGCTTTGGGCACTCTTATCGCCCAATACGCAGGGGCGGCCATCTCGCTTTTGCTCCTTTCGTCACATTATTCCCGGCTGTGGAAATATGCCAGGTGGAAAGGACTCTTTGAGAAGCGGAAAATGTTGGAGTTTTTCAAAGTCAACAACGATATCTTCCTCCGCACCCTATGCCTTGTCGCCGTCAATTTGTATTTCCTCTCTGCCGGGGCAAGGCAGGGGGCGCTCATCCTGGCCGTCAACACCCTGCTGGTGCAGCTATACATCCTGTTCTCCTATTTCCTCGACGGCTTCGCCTTCGCGGGAGAAGCCCTCGGCGGAAAGTATTATGGCGCTCACAATCCTGA
Organism: uncultured Prevotellaceae bacterium; assembly: GCA_902795605.1. Lineage (GTDB taxonomy): Bacteria > Bacteroidota > Bacteroidia > Bacteroidales > Bacteroidaceae > Prevotella. Next base: position 82,644 of record CADBLU010000109.1, read on the forward strand.
GGCATTCCTCTCCACGGTGAGGCGCGTCTTCGGGTGGGGATGTCTGGTGGCGATTGTCTTCACTGTCGTATATCTCGTTGGAGGACAGTGGTTTCTTGGCGTTATTACCAACGAGCGGGAAGTGGTGGAGGCAGCAGCCGGTTATCTGCCGTGGGCCATCGCCGTGCCGCTTGCCGGTGTGACGGCATTCGTCTGGGACGGTATTTTCATCGGCATCACTGCCACAAGGGGGATGCTGCTCTCGTCGGTAGTGGCCAGCGTCGTGTTTTTCCTGCTCTATCTGCTCTTGCGGCCAATGTGGGCCAACCATGCCCTGTGGCTGGCTTTTGTCATCTATCTGGTGGTGAGAGGAGGCGTGCAGACCGCCATTTTTATGAAATGTCATAAAAAATGGTAGCATTCTCCAAGACTGCTGTTTTGCGGCTTCAGCGGGAATGCTTAATAATTAAAATTATTAAATCCTAATTTTTTGTTAATTCGCTTTGTTATTAGCCTTGAAATTCATACCTTTGCAAAAATCGTGAAAAAATTATCGATCAGCAATGAGGAAATGGTTTTTAATCTTCATCATATTTTTATCGCCTATGAATCTTTGGCCCCAATCGTTGTCCTCTCTTTGGGATGACTATGCAAAAGCAGAGAGAGAGGATGTGCCCAAGACGAAAATAGACGTCCTCGACCAAATCATCGAGAAGGCAACAAAAAGCAAAGAGTATGGACATCTGGTCAAAGCGGAGTTGCTCAGGATCGGTGACGTGACCGACGTCACGCCCGACTCGCTGCAAGGCGAAGTCAAATGCCTGGAAGAGAAGGCTGCGAAGGCGAAAAAAGGCAGTGCTTTGGCGGCCGTCTATCAGTCGGTGCTCGGCACTGTCTATCGCGGGGGGCTCGAATGGGAAGAGCATTCCGACGAAATCAGCAAGCAGTATTTCGAGCAGTCGCTCAGCGATCCGAAGATGCTGGCGGCCACCAAGGCCAAGACGTTCACCCCTCTGCTCGTGGAGGGTGTGGACAGCAAGTATTTCAACGACGACCTGCTCAGCGTGTTGGGAATCCAGGCCGAGAAATATGAGATGCTCTATGACTACTATCTCTCGTGCGGCAACCGCGAGGCGGCCTGCCTGGCGGCCTGTTTGATGATGCGTAACAGCAGTGACGAGTATAGCCCCAAGATGGCCGATTCGGCCTATCTAGCGAAGATCGACCAGTTGATAAAGGAGTTTGGCGACCTGCCGGTGGCGGGCGAGCTGGCCCTTGTGAGATACGAGTTCATGGAAAAGGCCAGCGACTGCAAGGTGGAAGACCGCATGCGCTGGATAGACGAGGCGCTGGGACGTTGGAAGGACTGGGAGCGCATGTCCGCCAGTCTGCGCAACTCTCGTGATATACTCATCTGTCCCACTTACAGTCTGCGTTTCGGATGTGAGATGGTGCTGCCTCAGCATGAGCGTGTCATCGAACTTGATTTTGTCAAGAACCTCAAGTCGGTAACGATGAAGGTGGCCCGTGTGGATCTCGACCCTTGTGAGAATTATTACCTGGACAATGAAAAAGTATACGCCAAGGTGAAGAAGGCCATCGTTCCCGGGAGTGAGTTCACCGTGACACGTCATTTCGAGCCTCATCTCGAATATGTCTCATTCAGAGACTCCCTCCTGTTGCCACCACTGGACCGCGGAATGTATCTTGCCGTTTTCACCACCGACAATAAGGAGATAAAAGAGGCAAAGAGGCTTTTTTATGTCAGTGATGTCTATCTGCTCTCACAGCCCATGCCCGACGCACTCGTCCGTTTCGTTGCCGTGAGTGCCACCACCGGGCAGTCGCTCAAGAACGCCCGGATGCGCTTCAAAGGCGAAAAGGGGACTGTAGAGAAGGCTTTCGACCGTAAAGGAGAACTTGTCCTTGCCCGGGATGAAATCCGTTATGACAGGGATTTCTATGTCTTCACCAACGAAGATAAATATTGCCGCTCACAAGATATGTGGATGAGCCATTTTTCCTACTCACCCACAAATGATAAGGAGACAGTGAACCTGTATACCGACAGGGCCATCTACAGGCCTGGCCAGACAGTGCATGTGGTCATGCTCGTGCATCATGTGAGCGCTGGCGTCGACGCGATGGCCGTGGAGGGCAAGAAGGTGACGTTGACGCTTTGCGACGCCAACTATAAGGAAGTGGCCGAGAAGGAGGTGACGACGGATGCCTTTGGCAAGGCGACTGCCGATTTCGTCCTGCCGTCTGCGGGCCTCACCGGCCGGTATTCGGTGAGAGGGGCCGGCGATATGGTCACTTTCAGGGTGGAGGAGTACAAACGCCCCACCTTTGAGGTGGAGATCCCTTGGGTGAAGCAGGCCTACAAGAACGGCGACACGCTGTCGGTGAAAGGAATCGCCCGCACGTATTCGGGAGTGCCTGTGCAGGGAGCCGTCGTCTCATACACCGTGGAGCGCACCACTCCCTCTTGGTGGTGGGGAGAGAGCAACAGCGACGAGCAGTTGCTGACCGACACCGTGACCACCGACGAGAAGGGAGAGTTTGTGATGACGGTGCCCATCCGCCTGCCGGCGAACGTGGATGCCGACAATCTCGGATGGCGGGCCTACTACTACGATATCAAGGCCGTGGCCACCGTCACCGACCAGGGCGGAGAGAGCCATACGGCAAGCATCTCGCTGCCCGTCAGCAACAAAGTCACCGCCTTCACTTTCAGTCTGCCGGAGAAAGCCGAGCGGGCCAGCCTCAAGAAGGTGACCTTCGAGCTGAAGGACGTCATGGGCGAGCCTGTGGACGGTGAGGTGACCTACTATATCGACGACGAGGAGCAGGGGCATGTGGCCAAGACCAATGTGCCCACCGACCTGCCGATGGACGGCATCCTGGGTAAGTCGGGCAAACATCAGGTGAAGGCCGTCTGCAACGGCGACACCGTCACCCGCGATATCATCGTGTTCTCTGTCGACGACAAACGCCCCTGTGTGGAGACCCATGACTGGTTCTATGCCTCCTCCAGTAACTTTGAAGATGCCAAGACGCCCGTCCGCATACAGGTGGGCTCGTCGGACCCCAATACCATCGTCTACTACAGCGTCTTCGCTGATGACAAGGTCATTGAGAACGGACGCTTCACCCTCGATAACGCCAACCAGAACCGGCAGTGGACCTACAAGAAAGAGTATGGCGACGGACTACTGCTTACCTTCGCATGGGTGAGAGAGGGTGTGGTCTATACCCACTCGCATTCCATCACGCGGCCCATGCCCGACAAGCGCATCCTCCTGAAATGGGAGACCTTCCGCGACAGGCTTACTCCCGGTCAGGAAGAGCAGTGGATGCTCAGGGCCACCTATCCCGACGGGACTCCGGCCGATGCGCAGCTGATGGCCACTATCTATGACAAATCGCTCGACCAGATCGCTTCCCACGTCTGGTGGTTCTATCCGAGGATAGGGGTGAGAGCTCCCTATTCCAGATGGTACAACTGGTCGTTGGATGACATCTCGGCCTATGGGCAATTGCGTATGCGCACAGCCAAAGTGCCAAATTTCGACTTCACATATTTTGGCGAGGATCTTTTCTATTTCTCACAGCCGCGTTATTTCCGTCATTACAGCGGAGGAAGGATGCGACTCAACCGTGCGATGGTCATGGAGGATGCGCTGATGGCAGCGCCCATGGCGATGGAGGGTAACAAGGCTGCATTTGAGCCCGAAGAAAGCGCAAGAATGAGTTTGGCAGCTGAGGCAGATGTCGCCGACGAGGAAGATGCCACGACGCAGGGTGAAGAGGCTGAGGCTGAACTGAAGAACGTGTCGGCCCGGGAGAATCTCGACGAGACGGCCGCGTTCTTCCCCATGGCCATGGCCGATGCAGAAGGAAGGATCTACCTGAAGTTCACGTTGCCCGAGTCGGTCACCACATGGCGTGTCATCGGAATTGCCACCGACAAAGAGGTCTGCTACGGCTCGATAGGCGGAGAGGCGGTGGCACAGAAAGACATCATGGTGGTGCCCAATATCCCCCGGTTCCTGCGTCTGGGCGACAATGCCCATATCTCAGCCCGCATCCAAAGCACCACCGACCACGCGGTCAGCGGCAAGGCCAGGATGATGCTCATAGAGCCTGAGAGCGAGAAGACCGTCTATGAGGAGACTGTAGATTTCGGTGTGGAGGCAGGCCAGACCACCTCGGTGACATTCTCCTACCGTCCCGAGGGCAATACCGGGCTGCTGGTGTGCAAGATTGTGGCCGCCGGCGACGGGTTCTCCGACGGTGAGCAGCACTATCTGCCTATCCTGCCCGACCGGGAGATGATCACCCGCACGCTGCCGTTCACGCAAAACGGTCCCCGGACCTCCACTTTCGACCTCACAAGACTCTTCCCCGAAGGTGTCACCGACGGGAAGCTGACGATAGAATACACCAACAACCCGGCATGGCTGATGATACAGGCCCTGCCCACGATGGCTGTCGGCGACAAGGACAATGCCATCACGCAAGCCATGTCGTATTATGCCAATGTGCTCGGCGCGCAGATCATGCATTCCACTCCCGACATCCGCAAGGTGGTGGACCAGTGGCGTGAGGAGACCGCCCAAGGTGGCAGCCTCGCAAGTGCACTTGAGCGCAACGAGGAACTGAAAGACCTGCTGCTCAACGACACCCCGTGGGTGGGAGAGGCCGACCACGAGGTCAGCCAGAAGCGCAGCCTCGTGAAATTCTTCGACGAGCAGACCATCAGCATGAGGCTGGAGAGGGCTCTCTCCAAGTTGAGGGAACTGCAGTTGGGCGATGGCTCATGGTCATGGTGGAAAGGCATGGACGGCAGTATCTACATGACGACCGCCGTGTCAGAGATGATGGTGAGGGTCAACAAGATGGCCGGAAAACAGGAAGACACCGAGGAGATGCTCGACGGCGCTTTCGACTTCATGGGCAAGTGGCTGGTGAAGGAAGTGGCCAGCATGAAGAAATATAAATGGGAATGGCCCAGCGAGACAGCGCTCAGCATCCTCTACAACATGGCACTCGACGGGCGTCAGTTGCCGTCGGACGTGAAAGGCGCCGCCGACTACATCATCGCGTTCTTTGAGAAGAAGAACCCGCAGCTCACCATCTTCGGAAAGGCCAGAGGCGCTGTCATCCTCTCGCATTTCGGCAGAAAAGCCAGGGCTGAAGAACTGATGCGCAGCATCGATGAGTATGCCGTGGTGACCGAGGAGATGGGGCGCTATTTCGACACCCGCAAAGCCTACTATTCGTGGTGCAGCTACCTCATCCCCACGGAGGTGGCGGCCATCGAGGCCTATCAGATGCTGCAGCCGCAGAACGAGAAGGTTGTCGACGAGATGCGGATATGGCTCTTGCAGCAGAAGAGGACGCAGATGTGGAGCACTCCCATCAACAGCGTCGACGCCGTCTACGCCTTCCTCAACGGGAATATCGGTGTGCTCGGCCAGCAACCGGCATCCAAGATTTCCATCGACGGGGTGCCCATCCCCATCTCGGAAGCCACTGCAGGCACCGGATATGTGAAGACGGCTATGGCCGTGGATGCCCAGCGCAAGCTTGACGTGGAGAAGACATCCACCGGCACGTCGTGGGGAGCTGTCTATGCGCAGTTCAACCAGCGCGTGAGCGATGTGGAGGATGCCTCGTCGGGACTTTCTGTGACGCGGGAGGTGCGCAATGGCGGCAAGCCGTTGAAGGTGGGCGACAAGGTGGTGGTGCGCATCACCGTCAAGGCCGAGCGTGACTTCGATTTCGTGGAGGTCATCGACAGGAGGGCCGCATGCCTCGAACCCGTCAAACAACTCTCCGGCTATCATTACGGCTACTACATCGCCCCCAAAGACTACACCACGACCTACTATTTCGACAAGATGCCGAAGGGTACCCATGTGGTGGAGACAGAATACTACATAGACCGTCAGGGTGTGTATGAGACTGGCACATGCAAAGTGCAGTGCGCCTATGCGCCCGAGTTCTCTGCCACCGGCAAGTCCCTGACGATAGAAGTGAACGACTGATTATGCTTTTGAGAAAAAGAAACAGATATCTACGCACCCTGATGACGGCATTCGCCATGACGGCAATGCCTGTCGTCGCGCAACGTATCACCACCAACTCGCAGACCATCGACTGTGGGCAGGTGCTCTACCGCAGTCCCGTCACTGCCCACTTCGAACTCACCAATGAGGGTAGCGGCAATGTCGTCATCAAAAAAGTGGAAACCAGTTGCGGATGTACTGAGGTGACCTACCCCAAAGGGGCGATTCCTGAGAACAAGCCCTTCCTGGTGTCGGCCACCTATGACGCCAAGTTGATGGGGCATTTCGAGAAATACATCGATATCTACACCAATGGCGCCTCGCTGCCCTTCACCCTCACCATGCGTGGGGTGGTGGTAGATGAGATACGGAACTTCGGTGGCGACTATCAGTTTGCCATCGGAAAAATCAAGGCCGACACGGATGTCATCATGTTCGATGATGTGACCAAGGGCGACTCCCCGTCGCAGGAAATCCATGTGCACAACACGACGGCAGACATTATCTCTCCCGTCATCCTCCGGTTGCCTGAATATCTGAAAGCCGATGTGTCGCCGTCGTCCATCGCACCGGGAAAGTCGGGGACGGTCAGCGTCACGCTCGACTCGAAGAAACTGAAAGACTATGGTCTGACTCAGACCACTGTATACCTCGGTTTGAATGCCGCCGACAAGGTGAGTGCCGACAAGGCCATCGACGTCTCGGCCATCCTCCTCCCCTCGTTCGGGCGGGTCACCGACCAGCAACTGCTCTATATGCCCAAGGTGAAGGTGTCTGACACCGTGCTGCATCTGGGAGAGTTTGAGGGAAAGAAGAAGAAAAAGGGCACCATTGTGATAGAGAACCTCGGGCGCACCGACCTTGAGATATCAAGTGTGCAGTCGTTTACCGAGGGACTGCTCATCGACCTTGGCGACACCACCATCGCTCCGGGTGAGTCGGCCAAACTGAAAATAACGGCCGACCCCAAGACCTTCAAGGGAGTGAAACAACAGCCGAGGGTGCTGTTGGTGACCAATGACCCGCGGTCGCCGAAAATCATCATTGATGTCAACGTGAATTAGAACCAACCTATCTGAAATCATCATGGATCATCCAGAGAACAGTGACGAATTCAAGGGATTGACAGTGAACTCAGGCATAGAACAGCCTTCAAGCATCAATCCATACCTCAAGCGCAACAGGTTCCGCCGCAAGGTATATACGGCGGCCGAGATGGTGGAGGGCATCCTCAAGGGAGATGTCACCATCCTCAGTCAGGCCGTCACCTTGGTGGAGAGCGTCATCCCCGACCATCAGGCCAAGGCCCAGGAGGTGATAGAGAAATGCCTTCCCTATAGCGGCCGTTCGGTGCGCGTGGGCATCAGTGGCGTGCCCGGAGCCGGCAAAAGTACTTCGATTGACATGTTCGGATGCCATGTGCTCGACACGAGGGGCGGCAAACTGGCTGTCCTCGCCATCGACCCCAGCAGTGAGCGGTCGAAAGGAAGTATCCTCGGCGATAAGACGCGAATGGAGAAACTCTCGCTGCGCCCCGAGGCTTTCATACGTCCCAGCCCTACGGCCGGTTCGCTCGGAGGCGTGGCCAGAAAGACGCGTGAGACAATCATCCTCTGCGAGGCCGCCGGCTACGACAAGATCTTTGTGGAGACGGTGGGAGTGGGGCAGAGTGAGACGGCCTGCCATTCAATGGTCGACTTTTTCCTGCTCATCCAACTTGCCGGCACAGGCGACGAACTGCAGGGCATCAAGAGAGGAATCATGGAGATTGCCGACGGCATCATCATCAACAAGTGCGATGGCAATAATGTGGACAAGTGCCACATGGCTGCTACCCATTTCCGCAACGCCCTCCATTTCTTCCCGAAGTCGGACAGCGGATGGATGCCCAAAGTGCTGTGCTACAGCGGATTCTACGGATTGGGCGTCAAGGAGGTATGGGATATGGTGTATGAGTATATCGACTTTGTGAAAGGCAACGGCTATTTCGATTTCCGCCGCAATGAGCAGAGCAAATACTGGATGTATGAAACCATCAACGAGCATCTGCGCAACAGTTTCTACAACGACCCCGTCATTTCGCAGCGGCTGGCAGAAGCCGAGAGGAGTGTGCTCGTGGGAGAGCAGACGTCGTTTGCCGCCGCCGGCCAACTTCTGGACAAGTATTTCGAACTATTGAAGAATAAGTAAATAATGCCAAAAATAGAAATCGACAGCGAGAGCGGATTCTGCTTCGGAGTGACCACGGCCATCAACAAGGCCGAGGAGAAACTGGCCGAGGAGAAGACTCTCTATTGCCTGGGCGACATCGTGCACAACGGCATGGAGTGCGACCGTTTGAGAGAGATGGGGCTCGTCACCATCAATCACGACGACCTCGCTCATCTGCACGACGTGAAAGTGATGCTCAGAGCCCACGGCGAACCGCCAGAGACCTATGCGCTGGCACACCGCCAGAACATAGAGATCGTAGACACCACCTGCCCGGTGGTGCTGCAGTTGCAGCGGCGCATCAAGAAACAATACGACAGCAACCCCGAAGCACAGATTGTCATCTTCGGCAAAAACGGCCACGCAGAGGTGCTGGGGCTTGTGGGGCAGACACAGAACAAGGCCATCGTGGTGGAGAACATCAACGATGTGCAACTCTTAGATTTCAACAAGGATATCTATCTCTATTCACAGACAACCAAGTCGCTTGATGAGTTTCATCTCATCATCGCCTATATACAGTCGCATATCTCGCCTGAAGCCACTTTCAGGAGTTTCGACACCATCTGCAGGCAGGTGGCCAACCGCATATCGCATGTGGCCGCCTTTGCTAAGCGCCACGACCTCATCCTGTTCGTCTCCGGCGGGAAGAGCAGCAACGGAAAAGTGCTGTTTGATGAGTGTAAGCGAGTCAATCCCAACAGCCATCAGATAGAAAGTGCCAGTGAGATCGACCTTTCTTGGCTCGAGGGGGTGGCGTCTATCGGAATCTGCGGCGCCACCAGCACACCCAAATGGCTGATGGAAGACTGCCGGAAACTGATCCTCCATACAGTAGGTGACGAAGAATTAAGCAAGACTATTTAAAAATGTATCAAAAGAACATAATTATAAGAATAATGAAGAGAAATGTGTTGATTTTACTGATGTTTTTCATGGTGGCCGCACAGGGGGTGGCCGCCCCAGTCTCACGAACGGTCGCGCGGGTTCGTGCTCAGGCATTCTTTGAGGACAAGGGCATCGCCGTGACCCGTCAGTTGGAAGAGAGTGAAGGCCCGAGAAGGGTGGCTTCTCTCACAAAGCAGGTGACCCCTTGCTATTATGTTTTCAACAATGGTGAAGATGGCGGCTTCGTCATCGTCTCGGGCGACGACCGCACCTTGCCCGTCATCGCCTATGCTGACAAAGGTCATTTTTCCGAGCAGGAAATGCCTGAGAATCTCAGGGCGATGCTTGACGGCTATGAGATGGAGATGGAAGCGCTGAACTCCACGGTCGTGGCAGAGACGGTGACCAGTGGCCCCAGGCATACGAAGACCCCCACCCGCAATCCTGTTTACCCGCTGATGTCGACCCAGTGGGGGCAAAGCTCTCCCTACAATAACAGTTGCCCAACGCTGCCCGGCAGCTCTACCAAATGTAAGGTCGGGTGTACGGGTGTCGCCTTAGCCCAATTGCTCTATTATTACAGAGACAGGGTCGCAAGCAAACTCTCCCAAACCATCCCCGGCTATACTTGTTCCACCAGTTGGTCGGGCAAGCGCATTGCGGTCCCCTCCGTGGCGAAGGGCACGGTCATCAACTGGAACAATATGTATGACAAGTATGACGGGAAACAGACGAGCACCCAACTGACCAATGTGGCCAACCTGCTGAAATATTGCGCCATCTCATTGAAGAGTGAGTTCAGGGCCGGCGACGGATATTATACCACCGCCCTCTTGAGCAACACCCTCGTGTCGCTTTTCGGCTATTTCGGATTCACCTCTACCTATAAGCAGGCGCTCAATCGCAGTGCCTACTCGTATGAGCAGTGGAAGAACATGGTCGTCGATGAACTGAGTCAGGGAAGACCTTTGATTTATTACGGCTATTCCAAGGACGGTGCCGGTCATGTCTTCATTGTCGACGGATATGACGGTGGCGACCTGTTCCATGTCAACTGGGGCTGGGACGGCATGTATAATGGTTATTTTGCGCTCTCTATCCTCGACCCTTATGATATCAGTGGCGCAAGCTCCAAAATCTCCACTACCAGTTATATCTCTGACCAGAAGGCGTTTTTCAACCTTCAGCCATCCCAGGGCTATACCAACGAGAATGATGAGACCAATCTCACTGCCCTCATCAATACTGCCTCCTCAAGTGTCGCGTCAGTCACATATACCAACAACACAGACGCTGCCAGACAATACAATCTCGGATTAGGCTATTACGACACCAAGGGCAATATGCAGCTGCTCAAGGCGTACTCTTCTTCTGCCGTCACACTGAACAGTGGCAGCTCTACCACCGTCAAATACACACTTGCCGCATCCGACTTCACAGCAGCGAAACTCGCGAAAGGCACTTACAAGGTGTATCCCGTGTGCAAATTGAAAAACGACGATGAGTGGATGGAATGTGAACAATCCACCAGTTCCTATTATATCAAGGCTGTGTATTCGACGTCGGTGGCTCTCTCCATCGCCTCCAACACACCGAGCCTCACTGTCTCAGGAGTCTCCGTCGAAGGTTCATGCGTGAAAGGGGTGGAGCAGCCTGTCGTGGCCACCGTGACGAACACTGGCGGCGATTTCTTCGGCACCCTGTATCTCTTCGCCAGCACTACATCGACAAAGGGTTCGGCCAAGGCTTCGACGCAGCTTCATATTCCGGCTGGAAAGACCGTCAATATATCAATGAAATTCAAACCCACATCCGCGGGAACATATAACCTGTGGATTACCAACAGCTCAACGGGTTCGAATGTGCTGGCCAGCTCCACGGTCAAAATCGTCTCACTCTCTTCTTCAAGGAACATCACGGTCACGGCAGTCACTCTGGATAACGTCAAGTCGGGAAAGACGGTCTATGGCACCACACTCAAAGGTGTCGCCACCTTGAAGAACAGTCTCTCTGTGCCTTATAACGACGGCTTATACGTACAGCTGTATTCGGGGTCTACTTCCAAGGGATGGTATCCCACCTCCCAGAAGGTGCTGAACCATATTAAGGTGCCTGCGGGCAAGACTTTCTCACTTCCGTTTGAGTTTTCCGGGCTTGATACGAGTACCTCCTATGCTTTGGTGTTCAAATATGCGGACAACAGCTATCTTCCCTCCAATTATATCTTCTATCCATACAATGTGACCAAAGCCGTCATGGCTTACACAGAGAGCGGAGAGTTGAAGGGGATGGAGCCTTTGGCTACATTGACTGTGGGATCGGATGTGCTGGCTGTCGACCTCACTGGGATGCAGTCGGTCGTGAAGAAAGTGGTGCCCAGTTCCAATCCCAACACTCTCTATTTCATCGGTGCCAACGAAGCGGTGATCAGTGGCCTTTCCGGCAAAAATGTGGTGAAAGGTAACGTTGCCGAAAAAATTGCCTTGACCGACGGCTATGGCTTCTACACACCTTACGACATCACTGCCAAGAGCATTACCTATACTCGTAAACCCGCTATCGGCAGTACCGGGGCCGACGGATGGGCAGGCATGATTCTGCCTTTCGCCGCTACCTCGGTGAAATGCGACGGAAAGACCATCGACTGGTTCAAGGCTGCTGATGATGAGAATAAGAGTTTCTGGCTGAAGGAGTTTGTGGCTATCGAGGGGTATAACACCGTCTGCTTCAACCATGTGCAGAAGATGGAGGCTTGCAGGCCCTATATCATCTCGGTGCCTGGCAATAAATGGGGAAACGAGTACAACCTGGTGGGCAAGTCGCTTGTCTTCAGTGCTACTGACGCCACGCTGTATGCCAAGCCCTTGCCGATGACAGGGTCGGATGTCTACAACTTCAGAGGCACGTTCACCCAGCAGAAGCTGTCGGGCATATATGCCCTTGATTCCAAAGGCGCCTATTTCGTGTACGGCACAGCCACGGTGAAGCCTTTCGGCTGCTATTTCATCTCCACTTCCACGGACCCGACCGACGTCAATATGCTTAATATCGGCTCGTATGATCCTAATGAGATGACCGACGCTATCCTGATGCCTTTCGCACATGAAGAGGAGATAGTGGATGTCTACAATCTCAATGGTGTGAAAGTGGACCGCGTGAAGGTGGTGAACGGCCGTGTCGATATCGGCTCCCTGCCTAAGGGCGTCTATGTCGTCAAGGGTCGCAAGTTGATCAAGTAGGATGAAAGGGAAAATGTTTCCCAAATAAAAGCGGTAGGGGGTGTCAGGTGTCTGGCGCCCCTTATTGTCTCTTATCAGAAGGTTTTTTATGGGGAAATAGTTGGTTGTCTCCTCTTTTTGCAGACTCATGGGCAATGCATTACTGTATAAAATTGTAAGAATCAAGTTTTTTTCATACCTTTGCAGAAATTTTTTCAAAGTGTACATTTACACCCAACTATAAGCTACGCGAACATGACAGATATCGAGATTGCACGCGCGACAAAACTGGCCCCCATTAGCGTCGTCGCGTCCAAGATGGGAATTCCTCAGGAAGGTGTGGAGAGCTATGGCAACCACATTGCCAAGATAGACGAGCGACTGATAGACGCGAGGAAAGTGGAGAGTCACAAACTGATCCTGGTGACCTCAATCAGTCCCACGAAGGCAGGTGTCGGCAAGACAACCGTCAGCATCGGCCTTTCCTTGGGGCTCAATAAGATTGGCAAGCGCGCCACAGTGGCCTTGCGTGAGCCTTCGCTTGGTCCGTGTTTCGGCATCAAGGGAGGTGCTGCCGGGGGTGGCTATGCGCAGGTGTTGCCCATGGAGAAAATCAACCTGCACTTCACTGGCGACTTCCATGCCGTGACCTCTGCGCACAACACCATTGCGGCACTCCTCGACAACTACCTTTTCCAGCATCAGGGCGAGGGTTTGCTCAAGGAGATCTACTGGAAGCGTGTGCTCGATGTCAACGACCGGGCCTTGCGCAATGTGACCATCGGACAGCAGGGGCAGGGTGTGGAGCGTCAGACGGGGTTCGACATCACGCCGGCCTCCGAACTGATGGCCATCCTCTGCCTGGCAGACAGTCTTGAGGACCTGCGGCGGCGCATTGGCAATATCGTGTTGGGCATCACATGGGACTCAAGGCCTTTCACCGTGGACGACCTGGGCGTTGCCGGTGCGGTCACCGCTCTCATGTACGACGCCATCCACCCCAATCTCGTGCAGACCACCGAACAGACGCCGGCACTCATCCATGGAGGTCCTTTCGCCAATATCGCCCACGGATGCTCGTCGGTGCTGGCCACCAAACTGGCGCTCACCTTCAGCGACTACGTCGTGACGGAAGCGGGGTTCGGGGCCGACCTCGGAGCAGAGAAATTCTTTGATATCAAGTGCCGGAAGGCAGGGCTGCACCCGGCGCTTTCTGTGCTGGTCGTCACCACTCAGGGACTGAAGATGCACGGAGGTATCCCTCTCGACCGCATCAAGGAGCCCAACTCAAAAGGGCTTGAGGCCGGTTTCCGCAACATGGACCGTCACATCCGCAACCTGAAGTCTTTTGGCCAGACGGTTGTCGTGGCTATCAACCGTTTCGCTTTCGACACTGATGAGGAACTCGACCTCATCCGCAGCCATTGCCGTGAGTTGGGTGTCGACTGCGCGCTCAATAATGCGTTTGAGACAGGAGGAGAGGGCGCTCGCGACCTCGCGCAAGTCGTGGTCGACAATATCGAGAATCATCCCTCGGATACTCTCCACTACGCTTATGCCGACGAGGACAGCATCACTACGAAAATCGAGAAGGTGTGCAAGAACATCTACGGCGCCGCCACTGTCACCTATAGCGAGAAGGCTCAGGCTCAACTCTTTGAGATGCAGAAGATTTTCGGCGACAGGATGGACTTGGGGCGCTTCCCGGTGTGCATAGCCAAGACCCAGTTCTCCTTCTCTGCCGATGCCAAGCAATACGGTAGTCCTGAAGGTTTCGACATCTTCATCCGCGAGATTATCGTCAACGCCGGTTCCGAGATGATTGTGGCCATTGCGGGAAAGATGATGCGCATGCCGGGTCTGCCAAAGATGCCGCAGGCCGAGCGCATCGATGTGGTGAACGGTGAGATAGTGGGACTGTCATAATCATTCAGTCATATACAGAAAGCAGGAGGGGCGCCAGAAGTCTGGCGCCCCCTCTTGTCGGTTTTGTCGGTCAATAGGATTATTCCTTCACGGCTTCCAGATATCTTTCCATCAGCCAAGCATTCTGCTCAGGAATAGTCATGTCGCTGTTGTCGAGCAGGATGGCGTCGTCGGCTTGCCGCAGTGGCGACACCTCGCGGTGACTGTCGATGTAGTCGCGCTCCTCCACATTGCGGAGAATGGTGTCGAAGTCGGCTTCCTCTCCCTTTTTCACGAGTTCATCGTATCGGCGCTGGGCGCGCACCTGTGTCGTGGCGGTGACGAAGACTTTCAACTCGGCATCGGGGAAAACGACGGTGCCGATGTCGCGGCCGTCCATCACCACGCCCTTGTCGGCGCCCATCCGCTGCTGCTGGGCCACCATGGCCTCTCTCACGAAAGGCAGGGCGGCTATCAGGCTCACTTTGCCTGATACTTCCATGCCTCGTATCTCGCTCTCCACACACTCGCCGTTGAGGTAGGTGTCAGGGCGTCCTGTCTCCTCATTGAGTTGGAAACTGATGCAGATGTCGTCCATCTGCTCTTTCAGCCTTTCTTCGTCGGGTTGTCCGTCCTCGCCGAAGAGTTGATGCTGGAGGGCGTAATAGGTGACGGCCCTATACATGGCCCCCGTGTCTACATAGATATAGCCTATGGCTTTGGCCAGGTCTTTGGCCATGGTGCTCTTGCCGCATGATGAATGCCCGTCGATAGCTATTGTTATCTTTTTCATGTGCTTATATGTTGAATGATAAATTGGCGATGATTGAGGATGACGATACATGGTATTTGCCATACGATACTCCCAGGCGGAAGCGCTCGAGATTGATGCCCGCACCAAGCGAAAGGCCTGCCCCGTGGCTGCTGCTCTCGTCGCCCACAGTGATTTTCATGTCGTTGGCACGGCGGAAGTTCAGTCCGGCGCCCACCCAGATCTGGTCCGACAGCAGCACCTCTGCACCCACGGCAAGGTGGTTGATGAACTTATAGTCCCAGTGGGTGAGGTCCTGCATGGTGGCGGAGAGACGGAGGGGCGCGCCCGCCAGTTTCTTGGTCACCCCGGCATGCATCTCGAAGGGGAGTTTCTCATACTCGTCGTCATAGGCCTTGAGTTGGCCGCCGAGGTTTTTTGCCACCAATGAGAGTGAGAGGTCGTTGTCGGGGTGGTAGTAGTTGAGGCCCAGGTCCACGCACATGGCAATGGAGTTGTAGTTGCCTATGTAGGAGGTGATCCATTTGGCAGAGATACCGCCAACGATGTGCTCGGAGAGTTGGTAGCTCAGATGTGCGCCGATGGCGATGTCGCGTGCGGCGAACTCACCTGTCTGGATGTTGTTCTCGTCCATCTCTTTCATCTTGCCGTAGTCCATGTATTGGGCACTCACTCCCCAGGTCAGGCTGTCGGTCAGTATCCCACAGTAGGTGGCGCTGGCCGTGTTCACCCCCGACATGTAGTTCATGAAGTTGAGACCCACAGAGCGGTCGCTCACCGATGAGAGCAGGGCGGGATTTGAGAAGATGAGTGATGGGTCGTCTTCTATCAGCGTGATGTTTTCGCCGCCGAGAGCCGCACTGTGTGCGCTGAGGGGAATCCGAAGAAAGTTATAGGCTGTTCGGCTCTCTTGCGACAGCAATGGCAGCGACAGGAGAGCGGCAAATAGCACTGAAAAAACTTTTTTCATCTTTTTGGTTCAAATTTTCGGCAAAGATACACCTTTTTTCAAATATCTGAGTTATTTTTGTAATTTGAAATTTGATTCAGGCACTCCGCTTATGTGTATAACGGAGATTTCGCTTGATTATTGGATAGGAAAGTATTTTTTAGTTGCCTGACGCTTGCTCTTTGGGCCGATGAGGCCACGGCGCTGCCGGTGGGAGAGGGGAGGGCCGACCCATATGGAAATCAAAAAGACGGTCAATGCCGACCTTGAACGGCTCAGGCCCAGGGCATTGTTCATGGGACTCGTTATAGCCATCGCAGTTTTCGTGGTGGCTTTGGAGTTCTCTCTGCCCGTCAGCGACGGTTTGCTCGATGACGATTTCCTTGACGAGATTGCCGAGGATATGGAGATGATGCCTCCCATCGACCAGGACGTCATGTCCGAACCCGACAAGACGCCGCCCAGTCAGAGCGACCAGGTCGTGGTGGTGGAGAATCTTGCCGAGCAGGAGGCGAAGGACGAAGAGACGCTGACCGAGCTGGTCACTGAGAGCGAGGTTGAGGAAGAGAAGCTCGACCCCGAGGAGGATGTGAAATTGACATCTGAAGAGGAGGAAGAGGAGAAGGTGGTGCCACTCGGCGAGTTGGAGCACCTGCCTCAGTTCCCCGGTGGCATGGCGTCTCTGATCAAATGGCTGACCCAGAACCTGAAATATCCTGAGAGCGCCAAATTGAATAAAGTCAGCGGGAGGGTGATAGTGTCTTTCATGGTCAATGCCGACGGCTCGGTGGCGGATGTGAAGATAGTGAGGCCCGTAGACCCTGTGCTCGACCGAGAGGCCCTGAGGGTGGTGAGGATGATGCCCAAGTGGGAACCGGGTGTCAGTGGCGGGCGAGCCTGCCGCACTCTCGTCCATCTGCCTGTCGTATTTAAGTTGTAACACTAATCCTTATAATAATATGAATTCCAACGAAATTCTAAAACTCATCAATGATTATCTGGAGCAGGCTCCTTATGACAGGAAGCCCGAAGGGCTTTATCAGCCTATCAGATATGTGATGTCGCTTGGTGGAAAGCGAATACGTCCCACGCTGATGCTGCTGGCCTACGAGCTGTATAAGAATGACCCTGAGACCATTCTGCCATCGGCATGTGCTCTTGAGACCTATCACAACTATACACTGCTCCACGACGACCTGATGGACCATGCCGACCTGCGGCGCGGACATATGACAGTGCACCGCCGTTGGAACGCCAACACGGCCATCCTCTCCGGCGACTCCATGCTTGTCTTGGCCTTCCAGCAGATGTCGCAGTGCCGTCCCGACAAGTTGAAGGATATCCTGGACTTGTTCACACGTACGGCATTGGAGATTGGTGAAGGTCAGCAGTATGACATGGACTTTGAGAATCGCAACGATGTCTCAGAGGAGGAGTATATTGAGATGATCAGGCTCAAGACCAGTGTCCTCTTGGCCTGTGCCACAAAGATGGGTGCGTTGCTGGCCGACGCCCCTGAGGCCGATGCCGAGAATCTCTATCTCTTCGGTGAGAAAATAGGTCTGGCTTTCCAACTGCAGGACGACTATCTCGATGTCTACGGCGATTCGAAAGTGTTTGGGAAGGCAATCGGTGGAGACATCGTCTCCAACAAGAAGACGTATATGCTTATCAATGCGCTTGCCCTGGCCGACGAGCGGCAGCGGGAGACCTTGCTGAAGTGGCTGAACATGCCCGATGCAGATCCTCAGGAGAAGATTGCCGCCATCACCGAACTCTACAACGAGATTGGCATCAACCGGCTCGCGATGGAGAAGATAGAGGCATATTTTGCCGAGGGAATAAAGATGCTCGAGGCCATAGATGTGCCAAGAGAGCGTAAGCAGGAGCTGCTGGCCTATACTCATGAGATGATGAAGAGGGAATACTAAACAGTGTTCTGACGTGCCCTACAGACGATTGCCAAAGACGGATGCCGCAAGGTTGAAGGCGCTCGAGGCCCTTGCCGACAACAACGAGGTGTATATGGTCAGCGGACGTTTCATCGACCGTGCTTTGCTCGCCGATGCCCAGCGCCTCTATGCCTCACTCAGCGACGCCATGAGCCAGTACCGCATCTCCATGCGCACACAGGTGAGGTATGGCAAGCGCATCACCACGTTGCAGCACAATGCCATGACCTATCTCAGTCATTTCCTTCAGGTGCTTTTCCTCGCTGTGGAGCGCGGAGAGATCGACGCTGCGGCCTTGGCTGAATATGGCCTGGAGGGAGAGCATATCGTGCCCTACCTGAAGACGGGAGAGGCTCTCATGCAGTGGGCGCCCAGGGTCATCAGTGGCGAGAAGGCCAGGGTGCGTCGCGGCGGGATGCCTATCCTCACGCCTCCGATAGGGGCTGTGAGCACCCATTTCGATGTATTCAAGGGGATGTATGATGCCCAGAAACAGTATCAGATGCGCACTCAGAAAGCGCTTGCCGACATCACTGCGCTCCGCGAGGAGATCGACGCTGTCATCCTCCGTACATGGAACTTGATAGAAAAGCATTTTGAAAACGAACCGCCTGAGAGCCGTTATGAGCAATGTCGCCGTTTCGGTGTCGTCTACTATTACAGGCGGCATGAAAAAAGGATTTACTGATGAATTTTATCGATACGCATATCCATCTTGATGGCAAGGAGTTTGACGACGACCGGCATTTGGTGATTGAGAGAGCCAAGGCGGCCGGTGCCGTCAGGATGCTGGTGCCGGCCATCGACCTCGACTCTGTCGGGCGCATCTTGCGCGTCTGTGAGGAGGCGGGAGGCTTTTGTCTTCCCATGGTAGGTCTGCATCCCGAAGAGGTGAGGGCTGATTACCGTGAGGTGTTGCGGAAGATGCAGGATATGCCGCTTGTGCCTTTTGTCGGAATCGGTGAGATAGGACTTGATTTCTATTGGAGCCGTGAGTTTGAGCAAGAGCAGTTGGATGCGTTCGAGCGACAGGTGGAGTGGGCCTGCCAAACAGGGCTGCCCTTGATGATCCATTGCCGGAAGGCCCAGAATGAGATGGTGGGCATCTTGCGCAAATTTGTCGGCCGCTTGCCAGGCGGTGTCTTCCACTGTTTTACCGGCAACCTTATCGAGGCGCGTCAACTGCTTGAGTTCGAGGGCTTCGCCTTGGGCATCGGCGGTGTGCTCACTTTTAAGAAGAGCCGTCTCCCTGAGGTGGTGGCGCAGTTGCCGATCGACCGTATCGTTCTTGAGACCGACGCTCCATATATGGCTCCTGTGCCTATGCGTGGGAAGCGCAACGAGAGTGCGATGATCACTTACGTTATAGACAAGATGGCCGAGTGTATGGGAATGGACGCTGCCGAGGTGGCCGACGCTACCACGCTTAATGCGATGCGGATTTTCCGGCTTGACAAATGAAAGTGCGTGGCGTCTTTACCCTCTTTCTTCTCTTTGTCTCTTGTGTGGCATTGGCCGACGGGGCAGATACGCTGAGGCATTGGGGGGCGAGTGTCAGTGTCTCTCCAGGTGCCGTCATAGTAGGCGACAAATACCAGGACAGGTGGCAAAAAGGCAGGCACAACTTGTCTGTAGAGGCTGCTGTGAGCCGCTTCTCCTTGCCTTCAGACAGCGATGCCGTCAGTGCCGACTATGGCTACCCCTCCCTCAGTGCGTCTGTCAGGATGGCTTTCAACCACGGTGTGACTATGCATAAGTCGCCCGACCCTGCATGGGGCTTGGCCGAGGAGGTGGACTATGACACGAAAATGGGCAACACCGTCTCTTTCTATGCCACCTTCACGCGTCCCCTCTACCGCGACCGCCGCTGGATGTTGGACTATGCGCTCTCTATGGGCTTCGGATACAGCCATCATAAGTATGACCCGCACCGGGCGATAGACAATGAACTGATAGGCGCCCGGTGGCTTATCCATTTTGGTATGGGGGCTCATGCCACATACCGGGTGGCTCCTCAGTGGGGGGTGAGGGCAGGCGTGGAGTTCTGGCACTTGAGCAACGGGGCTCTCGACAGGCCCAACAAGGGCGCCAATTTCATCGGACCGGCGCTCGCTGTCGTCTATGACCCGTGCTGGCAGAGTGTCACAACCACGCATTCACCAGACCGCCCGACCTTCCGTCCCTTTCTCTACTGTGACTTGACCTTGGGCGCCGGGGCGAAATCATTGCTCGAAGAATGGAACATCACGCAATATGAGACACCCAAGGGCGAGCCTCTTTACCGCACTGACAAGTTCTCTCGGTTCATGGCCTACTCCGCACAGGCCGACTTGATGTGCCGCTATGCCAGACGGTGGGCCTCAGGGCTTGGGATAGACGTGTTCTACGGCTCTTATGCTTCCAGGGTGGAGCGTATTGACGAGAAAAGAGGTGTGTCTGTGCCCCATAGTCCGTGGTCTTTGGGGCTGGCAGTCAAGCATCAGGTGTATTATCACCGACTTTCATTGGCCATGTCGGTGGGGTATTATCTCTATCGGGAGATGGGCTTCCATGCCAGGATCATCGAGAAACCTTATTACGAGCGTATAGGTTTGCGGTATGCTTTCCCGCGACTGGGCGGCTTGGCTGTCGGAGCTTCGGTGAAAGCGCATCTGACCAAGGCCGATTTCACTGAATTATCACTATCCATGCCAATAAGATTGACAAAATAAAAGGGAAGTGAGTGCTTTTTCAAATATTTTTTTTAATTTCGCAGCGTCAAATAATTATTGCACCATGCAGATGTTCAGAAAATCCTTATTGTTGTTGGTCATGATGGCCTTTGTGGCTTGCAGTTCCGACAAGGCAAAAATAGAAAAGTATCTTGAGGGCAATTTCTCCGACAGGGAGATTGCCATATCCGGTGACATATCCCTCGATTCTGCCTTTTGTCCGCAGAACGAGTTAGACAATGCCGCATTGGAATTGATGGGATATCGCACCCAATTGCTCATGCTGCTCGATCAGAATCCCGACTCAGCCTACTCGCTGGCCAAAGCGCTTCAGTTAAGGTTCGCTGATGGCAAGGCCTTCACCAACCTTGCTTATCCCACAGGAAAGAACAACAGGTTGGCATATATGGCGAAATGCACCCAAGACGGGAAAGAGCGGCTCATCGCTTTCTATAAGCATCCCACAGAGGACAGGATTGAACTGAGTTCTCTGGATATCGACGATTCGATTGACAGTCTAATGGTGGGATACAACCAGTTGCTCAATGGAATTAAGGTGATTCTCGACGACCGGGGAGTAGCACCAAAAGACGACCGGGGAGCAACTCCAAAAGACGACCGGGAATAGGGGCAAAAGATGACTGAAAACAGAGTCTAAAAATGCCTCGGAAGAGCAAAAAGGCCGTTTTTTTGTGTCCGAAAACTATAAAATTTGGGCGAACGACCCTAATTTTTGATATTTGCTGATTTTTTATTCGAAAATATTTGGTGCGAAAGAAAATTCGCCGTACCTTTGCATTCGCTGCGCTTGAAAAAGCAACGCGACAAAATCGTTCTTTGAAAGGATTACATAAGACAGAGAAGTAGTACGAGAAGCCCGCCTCGGCCGCCGCAAGGTGGTGTGAGGCGGAGGGTAGA
>CADBLU010000110.1 GCA_902795605.1 uncultured Prevotellaceae bacterium
GATTGTGGTGTACGACAAGATCTACTACACATACGCCGACCCCGACTACTCCATCACGGAGATGCCGTTGTCGATGGATGACTGCAAACTCATCAAGGAGGCCATCACCCTGCTTGATAACAAGGATAACCTTGATACAGCCAGGGCGAAGATGGTTCTTGCCAAATTAAAGACCAGACTGACATCCATCCTCAATTTCGTATAGTAAAGAGGAGGGGCAAAATGAAGATTTTCTTTGCCGGCATTTACAATTAGTAATCATTATGGCGGCCTGAAGGGCCAATGAGCGGTTAGCCCAGGGCAACGCCCTGGGTCTTTTTGTTTGGCAGCAATTGTCGCCCTATAAGGACAAAAGCATTGACTATCAACGCTTTTGCCCTTACTTTTATACTGCTTAACTCCAAGAATATGTATCAATGCGAGTCTTGAAATGTGTCTATTTCTTGACTGGACGCACGCTATGCCCGATGTAACGATAGAAGTTGGAGCTCACATTCGGGCTACTGTTGTTGAAGCGGAGAGCGTAGGCGCCATTCGCACGCTGTATAGACTGTGTGGACGACCAATAGAAGGCATTCGAGCCGACACCATTGAGTCCGGATTCATTGAAGCTGCCTGTAGCTGGCAGGAAAATAGAGCCGCCGTTAGTACCAGTGAACTTGATTCCATTGACTCCGTCAATTGTAGTCCATTGACAGGAGCAAGAACTGATCAATTCTTCCATTTGCTCTTTTGACGGCATTGCCCACCGGCGTCCCCACCACACATTAGCCACATCCCATGAAGTGCCGGCGATGTCGTCGCCGAGGTAATCGCAGGTGTTATATGTGCCTTCGCAATGGGAATAATAGAGCCAGTCGTAATTTGACTTCGTTCCCGTCTCTCCCCAGGAATAATACCCGCCGTGATTCGTCGGGCTTTGATTCTCCGGATGGTCAGTGTCCATGTTGCAGCACGACCATTTTGTGCCAGAGGGAAGTCCGAGGTCAATGAAGTGGGGGTGATTGTCATCTGGACAAGCGGGATAAGACAGAACAGCACTTGACCTCACTTCGAGAAGGGCCTGCCGCCCGCTATCTGTGTCGGTCACAGTGATGGTGGCGATGCCGACACTGACAGCGGTCACCTTCACGAAAGAGCCTTCCACAACGGCAGTTGCCACGCTCGCATCATTACTCTCGACAGAATAGCTGCCGCTGCCTGCGGTGATTTCTACCGTCGCATCATCTCCTTCTGTCACGTTCAACAAGGCAGATGAAAGACAAAGTATAGGAGTGGCAGCCCCTTTAACAACCGGTCGTACGGTAAGTCCTATATAACGGCTGTTGCCATGGTTTAAATAAGAATCATTTGAGTTGAGAAAGAAGCTTAAGGCGTAGTACTTTGTTATTATGGTATATCGACGCCGTCCAATATTCGCCCCTATAGTTATCACCACCGTGAGATGTTGAAACCTTCGAGCCGCCCGGATGTCAACAACAAGGCTCCTAAGTATCGAAAAGGCCATCGAGATTTCATAGCATCAAGAAATCAATCAGCAGGCATTGGGAGCAGCTTCATACGGGGTTGCTCCCTTTTTAACACAAAAAAATCATTTTGATTTCATTGCCAGAAATGTTTTTTATGCGTATTTTTGTAGGGACTAACGACATGAGGCATTCTGCCGACCGTCTGCCGACGCTTACGAGCAACCGACGAACACCCAATCAGAAAACAACCAACGAATATCCGATATGAAAAAAACTATCTACACCTTGATCCTCGCCTTGTGGGCATTGGCTCCCACATGGGCAAACGCCAAGCAGATTCCCTTGATTCACAACGTGAACGCCTATGAGAACACGTCGCTCAACGGTCCATGGAACTATATCGTGGATGTCCAGGAAGAAGGCTACTACGACTATCGCATGAATCCCACCCGCTGGGGATTCTTCGTCAATGCCAAGCCTCAGCGCCCGGAAGACCTCATCGAGTACGACTTCGACAAGTCGCCCGTGATGCAGGTGCCCGGCGACTGGAACACCCAGGACGACCGCCTGTTCTTCTATGAGGGCACGGTATGGTTCAAACGCAGCTTCCAGGCTGAGCCGATGGACGACTACCGCACGCTGCTCTATTTTGGCGCCGTCAACTACGACTGCCGCGTGTGGGTGAACGGCAAGGAAGCCGGTCATCACGTCGGAGGCTTCACTCCCTTCAATTTCGATATCAGCGACCTGCTGAAGAAGGGCGAGAACGTCGTCATCGTGAAAGTGGACAACAAGCGCCACCCCGAGGATGTCCCCACGTTGATTTTCGACTGGTGGAACTATGGCGGCATCACCCGCGACGTGAAACTTGTGAAGGTGCCGCCAGTGTATCTCGAAGACTACAGCCTGCAACTCGCGAGCCTGGAAGGACGGCGCCTGGCGTTCAGCGTCAAGCTCAACAAAGCGGAGGCCGGACATACGGTGACACTCAGCATCCCCGAACTGAAAGTGAAAAAGACGCTCACCACAGCGGCCGACGGCACAGCGTCCATAGGCATGAAGGCGAAGCCACAGCTCTGGTCGCCGGCGACTCCCAAGCGCTATCATGTGGAGATAGGTCTCGACAACTCCGTCATCACCGACTCCATCGGATTCCGCACCATCGAGACCCGCGGCAAGCAAATCCTGCTCAACGGGCAGCCTATTTTCCTCAAAGGCATCAGCATCCACGAGGAGAAACCGTTCGGCGGCGGACGAGCCAACAGCACCAAGGATGCCCACACCCTGCTTTCCTGGGCGAAGGAGTTGGGATGCAACTTCGTGCGTCTTGCCCACTATCCCCACAACGAGTATATGGTGCGTGAGGCGGAGCGCATGGGCATCATGGTGTGGTCGGAGATTCCGTGCTACTGGACCATCGCATGGACCAATCCCGGCACCTTAGAGAACGCCAAGGGCCAACTGACAGACATGATAGCCCGCGACCACAACCGCGCCAACATCGTCATTTGGAGCATCGCCAACGAGACGCCCCATTCGGCGGAGCGTGACGCCTTCCTCGGCAAGTTGGCCAAGCACGCCCGGTCGCTCGACAACACACGGCTCATCTCAATGGCCATGGAGGTGACAGGAGCGGCCAACTATGTGAATCGTCTCAACGACAATATGAACCAGTATGTCGACGTCGTGAGTTTCAACCAATATATCGGGTGGTATCGCGACGTGAACGACGCTCCGAAGATGACATGGGAAATCCCCTACGACAAACCGGTCATCATCAGTGAGTTTGGCGGAGGTGCCAAATACGGCTACCACGGACCCAAAAACCAGCGGTGGACGGAGGAGTTCCAAGAGAACCTCTACAGGGAAAACATCTCTATGATAGAGAAGATAGAAGGCCTCTCGGGCACTACACCATGGATTCTCAAGGACTTCCGCTCTCCCCGACGCGTCCTCCCCGACGTCCAGGACTACTACAACAGGAAAGGCCTGGTGAGCGACAACGGCGAGAAGAAAAAAGCCTTCTTCGTGCTGAAAGAATGGTATGAAAGCAAATAAAAACGCACTCGGGGCACATGGACGCATCTTTCAACTGCGAGCCATGTGCCCCGAAAGACGGCCTGAGAGGGACACGATAAAACAAAAATGCGATAAATGGAAAAAAAATATGGGCAAAACGTGAAACCATCGTTTTTTTTTTCTATTTTTGCAAATATATTATAACCACAAAACCTTAAATTGCTTATGGTAACAACAACAATGATTGTTCAGCTCCTTATCGTATTGGGAGCACTTTGGGTCGGATCACGGTACGGCTCGCTGGCCTTAGGTGCCATATCGGGTATTGGTCTGGCATTACTTGTGTTCGGCTTCGGATTGAAGCCAGGTACTCCACCTACCGATGTCATCTACATCATCATCGCAGCTGTCACCTGCGCCGGCATCATGCAGGCGTCGGGAGGCATGGACTGGCTCATCCAGATTGCGGAGAAGTTGCTCCGGAAACATCCCGACCGCATCACCTTCCTCGCCCCCCTCTGCACATTCCTGCTGACCGTCCTCGTGGGAACAGGACATGTGGTGTATACGCTGATGCCCATCATCTGCGATATCGCACTGAAGAAGGGCATACGACCGGAACGGCCTTGCGGTGTGGCCAGTATCGCATCCCAAGTGGGTATCACCTGCTCACCCATTGCAGCTGCCGTGGTGTCATTTGTCGCCATATCAAACGCCAACGGTTTCGACATCACCATCCCTCAGGTGCTGATAGTGAGCATTCCCGCATGTCTCTGCGGCCTGATGGCCGCCGCAGCCGCCTCGTACAGACGTGGCAAGGATTTGGACAAGGACCCGGCTTTCCAAGCCAAGTTGAAAGACCCTGCCCAGTATGAATACATCTATGGAGGAAACGCCACCACGCTCGACAAGAAGATTTCCGCCGACTCGAAACGTGCGGTATACATTTTCTTTGGAGCGCTTTTGGTTATTGTGACCATCAGTATGGCTTCTGTGTTCAAGGTCAACCTCCTTCCATCCTATCCTAAAGTCGTAGCAGTGGATAATGTCAAGAGCGTGAAATTCACAGCCAATAGCATGGACACCACACGTGTCGTCACTGTGATGGAAAATGGTAAAGAGGAGCACAAGCAGGAAATGATCAGCATTCCCATCTCCCCCGCTGCTGAGTTGGATATGAAGACTGACCAACTGGTGAAAGCCGGCATTGTGGTGGAAAACGCGACGGAAAAGCAAGACAAGCCATTGGCCATGAATCTTGTCATCCAGATAGTGATGATCAGTGCCGCGGCCTTGATGATTATCTTCTGCAAGGCAAGTCCCAAGAAAGCTGTGGCAGGGGCTGTATGGCAGAGCGGCATGGTGGCCGTCGTGGCCATCTATGGCATTGCCTGGTTGGCGAACACCTATTTCGACAACTATATGGATGAGATGAAGCTAATGCTAAGTGGTATGGTGACGGCATATCCCTGGGCCATCGCCTTTGCGTTCTTCCTTGTCTCCGTCCTGATCAACTCTCAAGGTGCTGTGGTGGTGACCATGCTGCCACTCGCCTACGCACTTGGCATTCCTGGTCCTGTGTTGCTCGGCGTTTTGCCCTCGGTCTATGGCTACTTCTTCATCCCCAACTACCCCAGCGATATCGCTACGGTGAACTTCGACCGCTCCGGCACCACGGTGATAGGTAAATACCTGTTGAACCACTCATTCATGATGCCTGGTTTGATTTGTGTCATCATCTCCACCCTGGTGGCCTACCTGCTCTCTTCCATCTTCTACTAATCAAGTAATCAAGAGACGAGATTGAGACACATAACAATGAGACAGCCGTTTTCAAGAGATGCTTGAAAACAGCTGTCTTCCTTGTAATAACACATTCTGCTATCTCACCTTCAATGGCACACTGCCTTCGGGCATGTATGCAGGCAGGGTGACATTGGGCATGTTGATTTGGCTGGTAAAGTTGGCTATTTTTTTTTCCGCCGTGTCATTGTTGCCTTCAGTGTTGCTCTGGTTGTGATTGAGCGTCTGACCTTCTGGAAGGATATAGTCGCCGACGATTTTATAATGGTTGGTGACACAAGTCTTGCCCTTCTTCATGTCAGAACGGTTGATATCGTAAGTCAAGTGACCTACCTCTACACTCGACTTGATGAGTTTGTCGATGGGAGTATTCATCTTGAACTGCAAAAAAGCAGGAATCTCTATGTCACATTTTGAGCGGACCGTAGGGATGCACTCCTGGAATGCCCAGTCGTAGAGGAACGTCGGCCGGGCACTTGTGATGTTGTACTGGTATTCGATGATACTGCCGGCCTCAACATCAGGCACCACCACATGCATCACCATATAGTTGGCATCAAGGCGCTCCTTGGCAAAAGAAGCGGTTTCTATGTTCCTTCTCTCCACCTTCCCCTTCTCGTTCTTGGTGAAAACCCTGATTTTCATGTCCGACAACTCATCACTGCTGTAATCCATGTCGTCATCCACATTATAATAAGCGATGTCGATATTGGCGTGCTTGGCTCCCTCTGGCTTCAGAATCTTGGTGCGAAGCCTGAACTCATAATTCACCAGGATATTGCTGTCGTCTACCCGGTTCTTTCCAAAGTCCGAAAGATTCTCAATGCTCACATCGGGATCGCTTTCATTGTTGTTGGACACCTGGTCTGTCAGCCGGTACGACACCTTCATCGTCTTGCATAGAATGATGGCATCGGCATCAATAGCATCACCCCAACCGACAAAGTCCCATTCAAGACTCGAAGGCTTGCCGAACTTCTCATTCGGCAACTGGGCTTTCGCCATACTTCCACAAGCAATAAATACTGCTAATAATAATATCCGAAAAGACGTTTTCATATTTTTCTGTTATTCGTTGAACGTTACCTCTTCCATTGAGTGACTTTTTCTTGATGAGACACAAGAACAGTCTTTGGGGCAAAGTTACAACTTTTATCGGATTTCCTCCATGAACCATGTATTAAAATTGATGAATAAAGAAAAATTAGGATGGGGCTACTATTTTTGTCAATGCGATTTTAGATATTTAGGCGAAGATTTTTCAAAAAACTTGGAGATTCATATAATAATTCGTATTTTCGCAGAATGTAACCTATCACTTTGTAAATGATTATGTAATCTATGACTTTGAGAACGATGAAGAAATTATTAGCCTCACTCATTGTGGCTGCAACCACCTGCCTGTCAGCTTGCAATGCAAGCAACCCGACTCCTGATGCCATGAGAAAAAGCAAATGCCCCATCAAGAAAGAGACAACCGCCATCCGCTACACCGTCTCCTCCAATTCGGGAATTGCTGTGCAGACAGAATACGACATCACGCCCGACTCCATTACCTGGCATTATACCGACCACCGAAACGGATTCACTCTCTGTGACGTGGTGAAATACGACAGGAAGGACTTCGATGACCTTATCGGCATCCTGTCGCAGGTAGAGTTCAAGGTGCACCAAGTCAATAGCATCCCCTCTACTGGCGGAGGCGGCTATTCCTATTCTTTCTTCGACGATAACGGCAGATATCTCGGCTATGGTGTCGTCAACAACATCGCTTCTGGCGACAACAAGATTGCCGAGGAGGCCATCGGCCAATTCATCGACACCCACAAGACTGCCGGCGAGCAAGCTGTAGAGGAGGCATTAGAAAAGGGCACACTATATATCGACATTGAAGAGTTCCCTGAGACCTTGGTGCCATTTAAGATGGAGTGATTCAAGTCACGCACGTCTGAAGGAATATAGGAGTATCGGACTGTAGGAGATGAAACAATTGTTGATCACATTCATATTGGCCACATTGATTGCTTGCTCCTGTCATGACGGCAAGGAAACCAATGTCCCTGTTGTTGAGCGGAACGACAGCGTCATAGTGGCCAACGGCTATGATGTGGTGGAACTGCATAAGATGAAGACAGGACATATCACAGCCACATTCAAGGTCAATGGGAAGCCATGCGTTTTCTTGGTCGACACTGGCGGTGGCGGCACATTGATTGATATGGCCAAGAAAGACAAGTATAGCCTTGAAGCAATGGGGAGGTATGACTATGCGGCTGGTATCGGTTCCCTCAGTTCATTGGTCAGCACATCGGCAATCCTGCAGGTTGGCGGGAAGGAGTTCAAGTCGGAAGACCTCTACCTGATGGATATTGCTTACATCAACGCCGAGTTCAAGAAGACCAAGGGCAGACAGGTGGACGGTGTTCTGGGCACCGATTTCCTTGAGAGGCACAGGGCGATTATCGATTATCCACATTCAAAAATGTATCTTCTCATCAATCCTTAGTGCAAGGACAAAAAAACACACTTTTGATTCAAAAAATAGAGAAAAAGAAAATGAGACATCTGAAAATAACAACAATCATCGTCTTGCTGATGCAGACACTTGGCGTCTGTGGCCAGGGATTCAGCAATCCAGTGCTTCCAGGTTTTCATGCCGACCCGAGCGTGTGTCGTGCCGGTGATGACTTTTATCTCGTAAACAGCACGTTCCAATACTTTCCCGGAGTGCCTGTATTCCACAGTAAGGACTTGGTGAACTGGGAGCAGGTTGGCAACTGCCTGACCCGACCAACACAGGTGGACTTAAAAGGCACTGATGGCAATAGTGGCATCTACGCCCCAACCATCCGCTACAACAACGGGCGCTTCTATATGGTGACAACGGTCTTCCCCTCGCGCCGGCATTTCTATGTCTGGACAGACAATCCTGCCGGCGAGTGGTCGGAGCCCATCGTGATCGACTTTGCCATAGGCAGTTGTGACCCTACACTCTTCTTCGATGAGGACAAATGCTATTTCCTTTGGAAAGAAGGCGACATCAAAATCTGTGAGATTGATGTGGAGACAGGTAAGCGACTGGGCGAGATCCATCACTTAGGCACAGGACTTGGGGGACGATATCCTGAGGGGCCGCATATCTACAAGAAAGACGGCTACTACTATCTGTTGTTGGCTGAAGGCGGCACAGAGCATGGGCATCATGTGAACATCCTGCGCAGCAAGAGTCTGTTCGGCCCCTATGAGTCAAACCCCGCCAATCCTATCCTCTCGCACTTCAACATGAAGATGCAAAACAGCCCGATACAGGGACTTGGTCATGCCGACCTGGTGCAAGCACCCGACTCTTCGTGGTGGATGATTTGCCTTGGATACAGGACAAGCGGGTATCTGCAACATGTGATGGGCCGAGAGACGATGCTTGCTCCCGTGCGATGGAATCAAGGTGAATGGCCGGTGGTAAACGGGGACGGCACGTTGCAGACAGAGATGAAATGCAGGACTCTCCCGTTGGTGCCAATGGCTCAAGACCCCATAAAAGAAGAATTCAATTACATCAAACGCAATGCCCCAAAAGACAGCTACCACTCCTTGGGACTGCCCATGGGATGGATGAGCCTGTGCAATCCGGACTATACCAAATATTCTCTAACCGAACGCAAAGGGTGGCTCAGGCTCCATCCCACCACGACAAACCTCAGTGAGACAGCATCGCCGACTTTCATTGCCCGCAGACAGACAGAACTGGCATTCTCCGCGACAGCACTGTTCGACCTCGCTCACCTCAGCGAAGGGATGCAAGCAGGCATCACAGCCTATGCCGCACCGCTCAACCACTATGATGTGGTGGCCGAGAGAAGAGACGGGAAGGTTTTCATCAAATCGAATGTGAGACTGGGACAGACCAGTCACGTGGAAAAGGAAATCCCCCTGACCGGCGACCATGCCTATCTGCGCATCACTTCCGACAAGGACTTCTACTATATGATGGCCTCCTCCGATGGAGTCAACTTCACCCAATTGGCCAAAATGGAATACCGTTTCCTAAGTACCGAGACCATCGGTGGCTTTACCGGCGTCATGCTCGGTGTTTTCGCTCAATGCCACAAAGAGAGAATCAATGGGTATGTGGATATAGATTGGTTTGAATATAAGTAAGACAAAAATCGCAAACAGACAATCTTATCCACTTGATGGGCATAGGTGCCCTGAGCATCGGCTACGAGGCAGAAGGTGGCAGCCATACCCCGAAGCCTCGCAAGCCGGATTTTTTACAATGTTGTCAAATAAAGAACATGTATAGTTGATTACTTTTGAATTTAAAAAGGTATTATTATACAGACACGTGTTTTTTAACTAATGGTTCCAGAGCCTGGACTTTTAAAAGTGGACTCATATGATAATTAATTGAAAAAAGAAATGGAAAAATCTTTTACCTGTACAAAAGATTTGCCTCTGCGAATGCAGTTGAGTGATGAAGAACTTCTCGAGATTAGTGAAATCCATCTGAATGGCTTTATAGATGGTGATGACATGTTACTTTTGTCAAAGATGTCAGAGAATGGCAGTCTGAGAATACTTGACATGGGGGGATGACAAAGATGGACATTTCCAACTTATACTTATTAGATGATGGAGACTGTTCGGGAAACCACATACCTTTTTATCTGAATGACAGAATAGAAGAAGTGATTTTTCCTCATGTTCATTGCATTGATGCACAGATGTTTGTTGAATGTCCCAATTTGAGAAAAGTGGTCATCCCAAAGACACTCAAAGGGTTGGGAGAAGAAGTGTTGTCTTCCTGTCCCAATATTGAGGAGATTTATGTGGCAAGTAATCTCGGCTTAGCTACATATCATGATTGGCGTTCAGAATTCTTTCCAAGTTATAGTTTTATGGGAAGCGGAAATACGGAAGAATAACAAAATCATATCTCAGGTTCCATCATATCGAAGAATTTGACTTGTAAGTGTGCCACCTGGGTTGGTGCTATCGTGGAGAATTTAATTCATTGTATTGAAACCAAAGAATATCAATCGTGTCGACATCCCAAAGAATACTTGGCACGGAGTGGAGTGTCTGGAGCCAAGTATTCTTTTCGAATGCAAGGAAGGACCGTTCGTTGAGCACAATCCAAAAGTCACAAGGCTCGGAATATCCCATGGTGGTTATCCCTATACTGATGACCCATTTCGTGATGCTTCAGAGAAACCTTGTCTATACAGGTATCACCAGGGCAAAGAGAATCTGCATCATCGTCGGCACCACCAAGGCACTGGCCTATTCCATCCACAACATGGTCGTTCAGAGGCGCAATACGAGGTTGAAGTAAAGACTTACTCAATAAGTTTGAACGATTTTTCGCCATATTACCCCAATCCTTCAGTCAGGAAACGCCTCAGGTGGATATGAGTGATTCCGTCTGAGTCTTGTCTGC
>CADBLU010000111.1 GCA_902795605.1 uncultured Prevotellaceae bacterium
ACAGTATGGCTATCTGGAGGACTTCGGCGATATCTTCCTGCCCGAATACAAAAACTCCAAGGAGAGCATCTTCGCTGTGCAGCACTCCGACTATCAGGACGACAACACCCTCTACGGACGCGGCAACTGGAGCAACATGCTCAACGGATGCTGGGGCATGTGGTCGTGCGGATGGGATTTCCACAAACCCTCGCAGGACCTCGTCAATGCCTTCAAGACCAAGGACGGACTGCCCATGTTCAACGACTATAACAACGTGATTGCCTATCCCGTGAACGGTGTGCCCACCGCACAGAAATGGGATCCGCGCCTCTTCCACACCGTGGGTATGCCTTCTTTCCCCTACAAGTATGAGACAGAGTACACCATGACGAAAGACAACTCGCGTACGCCCAACACCTACGGCTACTACGCATCGCTCAAGGAAGTGCCGCAGCGCTCAAAGGGAGAGACCTTCGACAACCCCTGGCAGGCATTCGCCATGAACGACTATGTGCTCCGCTATACCGACGTGATGCTCATGCGTGCTGAGGCACTCATCGAGACCGGTGCGCTCGAGGAAGCCCGCACCATCATCAACGACATCCGCCAGCGTGCCAAGAACTCCGTGGCCAAGCATATCGCCTATGCCGCCGACCAGTGCGACATCGCCCTCTATCCCAGCTCCTATTTCCAGAGCAAGGAGAGCGCACGCCAGTGCCTGCAGTGGGAGCGCCGTCTTGAGCTGGCTATGGAAAACGGCCGCTATTTCGACCTTCGCCGCTGGGGTATCGCCTCGCAGACCCTCAACAAGTTCTTCGAGACAGAGCAGAACAGCGTCTACGACGGACAGGCTTATGCACAGTATTACAAAGATGCTCACTACACAGCGGGAAAGAACGAGTATTTCCCCATCCCCTATATCCAGCTCTTCTATGTGCCCGGACTCTATACACAGAACAAAGGCTATTGATTCACCCTTTAATCATCGAAAATTATGACTACGAAGTTCAAAAGACAATCACTGATAAGTCTTACATTGATCGTCAGTCTGTGCATGACGGGCATCATGATGACATCATGCCAGGACAAGGATTACGATCGCGAGAGCATGGTGCTCAGCGCACCTGATGTCAGCCAGATCACTGGCGCGCTCAACGGCGATAACTATACATGGACTTGGCCCGCACAGAACGGGCAGATGCAGGTGACCACCTACCGCAACGGCACATTGTTTGCCAGCGAGGTCGTCTCGGGAACGAGCTACACACAGACCAACGTGCCCACCAACGTGCCTTTCGATTATGTGTTCAAACTGACCGACGGTTCCAATTTCTCTAAGGGTGTGGTGAAGAGCTACATGCGCGAGGGCGCCACCAGTGTCAGCGGCTTGCAGATGAGCCAGCTCGACAGGGCCGGCGGCTACGACGCACTGGTGGAATGGAACAGGGCTGCCGACGCATCGAGCATCTTGTTCACCGCCACCAACGGCAAGCGCACCATCAGCGAGACGCTTTCCGGCAGCGCCACCAGCTACATCATCAGCGATGTGCAGACAGGTGACATCTGGGATGTCTCTGTCACCGCAGTCAACGACAAAGGTACTTCGCTCTCCACCCGCACGTCGCTCCGCATCGGCAAGACAGCCATCGGTTTCCTGAGCGTCTATGCCACTCCTGAGCAGTTGATTGAGGAAGGTGACGACGATGAGGCCTCGGCATGGCTGTGGCTGCACGACACCTATCCCACCGCACAGTATGTCTACTTCGGCGATGTGAAACAGGCCAGCGACGTGGAGCCCTTCCGCGTGCTCTTCTGGTTGCGCGACCTCGAGGGAGTGGGTGAGGATGCCGTATGGAGCGTGCCCGAAGTAGTGGCAGCCGCCACACCGGTCATCACACAATGGTACAAGGACGGTGGAAGCCTTCTGCTCTGGAGTCATGCCACTACCTACATCGGCCATCTCGGACGTATCAACCTCGAAGATATGAAGGCCAACGACCATGCCATCGGCACGGGAGAGGGCGGCATCAACAATGATGTGTGGAAGATGGCTGTGCAGCTGAATCCCGGAAGCCGGTTCTCCAAAGACCATTCCTCTCATCCCATCTACAAGGGACTGGAAGTGGAGTCGAACGACCGCACGAAGCTGATTGCCTTCAAGGGTCCGGGTTGGACCGAAGACCACAATTGTCTGTTCTTCAACCTGCCCAGTCTCTACACAGGCATCGGCAACCAGGAGGAGGCCTGCTATGCCCAGATCACCCAGACCTACGGCATCTATCCTCTCGGCACTTGGGACTCTCAGATTGACTGGGTGAGCCAGTTGAATGTCTTTGAGGCTCAGCAAGGCAACACCGACTATAAGGGCACCGTGCTCTGCATCGGCAACGGCGGCTGCGAGTTCTCGATGAAGAACCCCGACGGCTCCCCCGACAAGAGCGCTCATCCTAAGAACAATATCTACCAGGACAATGTGCTTACTCTTGCCAAGAATTCATTGGAATATCTGAAGACCAGATAGTAAGAATAAACAATTAGAATCGTGAAAAAAGGATTTTTCATTTCTCCTCTGATGATAGCCGTCATAATGACGGCTATCATTGCAGGATGCTCAAAGGACGACGACCACAAGCCGGACTACAACCCGCTGATCGACGACCCTAAAGAGGAGCAGCCCAATACAGGTCCGCAGCAACCCACACAGGCAGACCGCACAGAGAAATACCGCCCCCAGATCCACTTCACACCAGCCAAGAATTGGATGAACGATCCTAATGGAATGGTCTATGCCGACGGCACATACCATCTGTTCTATCAGTATAACCCGCAGGGTAACGACTGGGGCAATATGTCGTGGGGACATGCCACCTCGACCGACATGATATACTGGACGGAGCAGGCCGTGGCCTTGACACGCGATGAGCTGGGCGACATCTTCTCGGGCTCTGCCGTCATCGACAAGGACAACACCGCCGGGTTTGGCGCCAACGCCATGGTGGCGCTCTACACCTCGGCCAGCGGCGCACAGCAGCAGTCGGTGGCCTATAGCACGGACGGCGGCAAATCGTTCACACGATACACCAACAATCCCGTGATACGCAACGACGACGACAACTTGCGCGATCCCAAGGTGTTCTGGCACGAAGAGACGAAGCAGTGGGTGATGGCCCTTGCCAACGGATGGAAGATGGGTGTCGATTTCTACACCTCCCCCGACTTGAAGAACTGGGCCTTCCAAAGCCATTTCTTCATCGCCCTGAAGGGACGTCCCAGTCTGCAGTGGGAGTGCCCCGACCTCATCCCCTTCGAGCTCAACGGACAGAAGAAATGGGTGCTTATCGTGAGCGTCAACCCCGGAGGCCCCATCCTCGGTTCCGGCACCATGTATTTCGTGGGACAGTTTGACGGTAAGACATTCACTGCCGACGACCTCGAGTATCCTCTGTGGCTCGACTATGGCATGGACAACTATGCCGGCGTGACTTGGAGCAACACTGGCAACCGCCGTGTGCTGATCGGGTGGATGAACAACTGGCAGTATGCCGGTGCCGTGCCCTGCTCGCCGTGGCGCTCTGCCATGACCCTGCCCCGTGAACTGAAGTTGGTGGAATATGGCAGCAAGCCGCTGCTCACATCGGCTGTCGTGAGCGAGATTGACAAAATCGCAGGTGCCTGGCAACCCGCAACCGGCACGTTCGACGCGAAGGATGCCTATCAGTTGCGTATCAACCTCCATCTCGACCGCAACAGCACCATCACCTTGAGCAACAGTCAAGGAGAGAAGTTTGTCGTCGACGTCAATGCCTCCACACGCTCGGTTATCGCACACCGCAATGCGCAGACCGGACAGACAGGCTTTGCCGGCACGTTCTCTGTGCCGACGATGCAGGCACCGCTAAGTACCGTGGGTCCCTCGGTGGTGCTCGACTTCTATGTCGACCAGTCGTCGGTGGAACTGCTCACTGAAAACGGCAGCATGTCGATGACCAACCTGGTGTTCCCGCAAAGCATCTACGACAGCTTTAATGTCACCGGCGCTACCTACGAGGCACAGATCAGACCGCTGAAAAGCATTTGGCGATAAAGGGGAAAATGTTACATGAACGATTTATGATAGTAATTGAAACATCTTTTATCGTCGTGTAACCACATAAAACTGTATCTTTGCCCATCGAAAATAAGCAAGTCAGTATTGAACATGCATAAATAGTGGTTTTTAGGTGAGAGATTGTGCTCAGGATAACATTTTGAAAAGAGATCAATAACTAAGAACATATAACTATTATGAGCACAAAAAGGAAATTCACCACCCTTGTGGCAGCACTGCTGATGACATTGGCTGCCCACGCACAGGCACCACAGATCCTTGACGACAATCACGCCATGCTGCGTGTGGGCGTGCAAGGAAAGTATCTGTTGCTGCCCGTGCAAGAGAAAGAAGAATACGCACATATTGACGTTGTGGTCGATAATCAGATGCGGCAAGCGCTCAATGTGAGACTGGCAGTGGACAAGGTAGACTATTACATGCCCCTTGATATCAAGCGCTGGGGAGCGAAATCCTTGTTGCTCGATATTACGTTCCACGGCGACCGCAGAGCCACAGGAGCCGTCAAAGACTTCGTGTGCTGGAAAGAACTGCAGCAGACCGACAACTACGACACACAGAACAGGGAAGTCTACAGACCTCTCTACCATCACACACCGCTGTATGGCTGGATGAACGACCCCAACGGCATGTTCTACAAGGATGGCATGTATCACCTCTACTTCCAATGGAACCCCTACGGGTCGCAGTGGGAGAATATGACCTGGGGACACTCCTCCTCGCGCGACCTCGTGCACTGGGAGAACCACGGCACCGCCATCGAGCCTGATGCCATCGGCACCATCTTCAGCGGTTCGTGTGTCGTCGACAAGAACAACACCTCCGGCTATGGAGCCGGCACCGTGGTGGCTTTCTACACCTCGGCAGGACACAATCAGGTGCAGTCGATGGCATATAGCACCGACAACGGCATGACCTTCAAGAAGGTGGCCGACAACCCCATCCTCACCAGCAATGATCCTGACTTCCGCGACCCGAAAGCATTCTGGAACCCTGAGATCAGGAAGTGGAACCTCATCTTGGCCGTGGGTCAGGAGATGCGCATCTACTCATCACCCAACCTGAAGGACTGGACCTATGAGTCATCGTTCGGCAAGGGTTACGGTTGCCATGATGGTGTGTGGGAGTGTCCCGACCTGATGAAACTGCAGGTGCGCGGCACCGACAAGCAGAAATGGATGCTCATCTGCAACATCAACCCCGGCGGCATCTTCGGCGGCTCGGCCACCCAGTATTTCATCGGCGACTTCGACGGAAAGACTTTCACCTGCCAGCAGACCGACACCCGCTGGATGGACTACGGCAAGGACCACTACGCCACCGTGACCTTCGACAATGCACCCGACGGACGTCATATCGCATTGGCATGGATGTCGAACTGGCAATATGCCAACCAGGTGCCCACCACTCAGTTCAGGAGTGCCAACTCCGTGGCACGCGACCTCGACCTCTTCGAGGCTGATGGCGAAATCTACTGCGGTGTCACTCCCTCGAAGGAACTGCTTGCCCTGCGCGGCGCAAAGGTGAAGAAACCCACTCCTGCATGCGAGATTGTGGTCGACGTGAAGTCTTCTGCCGACATCGTCCTGTCTAACAGCAAGGGCGAGCAGGTGGTCATGCGCTATGATGCTCCGGGCAAGACCTTCACCATGGACCGCAAGAATAGCGGACTGTCGGACTTCAGCGAGTCTTTCGCTGCAGAGACCGTGGCTCCTGTCCATGGCAACATCAAACAACTCAGAATTTTCGTCGACCACAGCTCTATCGAAGCCTTCGACGCTGAGGGCAAGATGGCCATGACCAATCTTGTCTTCCCCAGCCAGCCCTATGACAAAATCAAGGTAAAGGGCGGCAAGGTCACCATCTACGAAATCAAATAAAAAATAAGTACTATGAGTAAGCAAAACAAAACCATCTACCTCATCCCAGTGATGTTGTGTTTCTTCGTCATGGGATTTGTCGACCTTGTGGGCATCGCGTCCAACTATGTGAAAGAAGATCTCGGACTGAGTGACTCCGTGGCCAATGTGTTCCCGTCGCTCGTGTTCTTCTGGTTCCTGATCTTCAGCGTTCCCACGGGAATGCTCATGAACAAGATCGGGCGCAAAAAGACGGTGATGCTCTCGCTGATCGTGACGGTGGTGTCGCTGCTGATTCCCCTCTTCGGAAGTAGTTTCGGCATGATGCTCGTGGCCTTCTCGCTGCTTGGCATCGGCAACGCGCTCATGCAGACCAGTATCAACCCGCTGGCCATGCTCATCATCGGCGACAAGAACCTGGCCTCCACACTCACCTTCGGACAGTTTGTCAAGGCCATCGCCTCTTTCCTCGCACCCTACCTGGCCATGTGGGGAGCCACCCATGTCATTCCCTCTCTGGGCTATGACTGGCGGGTGCTCTTCCTCATCTATTTCGTCATCGGTGTGCTGGCAACGCTGCTGCTTTGGTCGACACCTATCCAGGAAGAGATTTCTAAAGAGAAGTCTTCCACGTTTGTCGACTGCCTCCGCCTTCTGGGCAAGCCTGTCGTGCTGCTGTCGTTCCTGGCCATTATGTGCCATGTGGGCATCGATGTGGGCACCAACACCACGGCTCCGAAACTGCTGATGGAGCGGGTGGGCATGACCCTCAACGAGGCTGCTTTCGCCACGTCGCTCTATTTCATCTTCCGTACGATAGGCGCTCTCACGGGCTCCTTCTTCCTCAGGGTGATGAAGACACGGTGGTTTTTCATCATCAGTGTGCTGCTCATGGCTGCCAGCATGGCCTTGATGTTCGGCGGACAGACGAAGACCATGCTCTACGTGGCTATCGCACTGGTGGGCTATGGCAACTCCAACATCTTCTCGATGGCCTTCAGCGAGGCTCTCCTGTCGGTGCCTGAGAAGCAGAATGAGGTGTCGGGACTGATGATCATGGGCCTCTTCGGCGGCACCATCTTCCCCTTGCTCATGGGATTTGCCAGCGATGCCGTGGGCCAGGCCGGCGCAGTGGCTGTGATGGCCGTAGGCGTGCTTTATCTCTTTACCTATATACCCAAAGTCAAACATTAATCCATAGTTAATATGCAACAGAAACGTTATGTAGTAGGACTCGGAGAGGTCCTCTGGGATGTGCTTCCCGACGGAAAAAAACTGGGTGGCGCTCCAGCCAACTTCGCCTATCATGCCGGTCAGTTCCTGGGTAGCGACAACACCATTGCCATCAGTGCGCTCGGTGAGGACAAATTGGCCGAGGAGACCATCGCGGCGCTACGTGAGCACGGATTGAATGACCTGCTGCCCCGTGTGCCCTATCCCACAGGAACAGTGCAGGTGCAGCTCGACGAGCAGGGTATTCCCACCTACGATATCAAGGAGAATGTCGCTTGGGACAATATCCCGTTCGATGAGGACATTCAGGAGATTGCCCGCAACTGCCGCGCCGTGTGCTTTGGCTCTTTGGCCCAGCGCAACGTGGTCAGCCGTGAGACCATTCACCGTTTCCTTGACCTGACTCCTGCCGACTGTGTGAAGATTTTCGATATCAACCTTCGTCAGCAGTTCTATAACAAGGACATCATCAGGGAGTCGCTGCAGCGATGCAATATCTTGAAGATCAACGATGAGGAATTGGTGATTATCGGACGTATGTTCGGCTATCCCGGCCTCGACATCGAGAACAAGTGCTGGCTCATCCTGGGCAAGTACAATCTCGATATGATTGTGCTCACTTGCGGCACCAACGGCAGTTATGTGTTCAGCCCTGGACAGAAATCGTTCAAGGAGACTCCTAAGGTGGAGGTGGCCGACACGGTGGGTGCCGGCGACTCGTTCACTGGGTCCTTCTGCGCTGCCATCCTCAGCGGCAAGTCTATCTCTGAGGCTCATCGCCGCGCCGTGGAGGTGAGTGCTTATGTATGTACACAAAACGGTGCTATGCCTACCTTACCTGACAGTCTGAAATAGAAACACACAACCTGCCGTCAACGGCATTTCTTTATGAGGCATCCTGTTGGCACCAACGTGCTGGCGGGATGCTTCTTTCTTAAGTAGGTATTCATGACCTCTGCGTCTTTTGCCGATTTTTCTGCTTGCCGGAATGGATGTTTCGGAAAAAATGCCTACATTTGCAGCCGTCGTCACACGGGTCTTGCAACACACGTGTGGAAATGTGAATCATAAAGAGTGAAAAGAGATGAAAGAATGGTTGTTTGCGGTGGTCTTCATGGCCGTCTCATCACAGGCCCAGGCACAGCGGGTGGTGGAACATGAGCAGGTGTCGTTTCCGGAAGAGATACCGGCCGGAGGCTACAGCGGTGTGGCTTGGTTGGGCGACGACCGCTATGCAGTGGTGTCGGACAATACTTCGAAAGACGGTTTCTTCATCTTTTCTCTTTCACTTGACTCCCTTGGAGTCATCCGCTCGGCGCGCAATCTGGGCTTTTATGGCAACAGTGCTCCAGGAGGCGACAGCGAAGGCGTGGCATGGTGGCCGGTGAAAGGCACTCTGTTCGTGAGTGGCGAGAAAGCCAACCAGGTGCATGAACTGCGCATGGACGGCAGCGCCACAGGGCGGCGCTTGCGTCTGCCGGCAGAATTCGCCCGTGCCACATCGTCCTATGGACTTGAAGCCCTGACCTATGATGCTGTGGCTCACCGCTTCTGGACAACGAGTGAAAGCACCCTCACTGGCGACGGCAAGAAGGCTGATGCCATCAACGGTGTGCGCAACAAACTCCGTCTGCAGTCGTTTGATGATCAACTCATGCCGCGGCAGCAGTATGTCTATGAGATGGATGAGGCGATGGCTGAATCGCAACCTGAGCGCCATTCTCTTGGTGTGAGCGCTTTGGCTGCCGTCGGCGATGGCAGCCTGTTGGTGCTGGAGCGGGAGTTTGCTGTCCTCTCGTCGAAAATCGGATCGTTCGCGTCTTGCAAAATCTACCGGGTGTGGCCTTCCAAGGGGAAGGCATTGCCCGCAGGTGCTGCCATTGGTGGCGTAAAACCGCTTGAGAAGAGCCTTGTGGCCGAATGGATGACGTCCATCGGTCTGCTCGATTTCTCCATAGCCAATTATGAAGGGATGTGCATCGGTCCTCGGTTGGCCGACGGGGGCAGGGTAGTGGTGCTGCTGGCCGATTCGCAAAACCAGTATGGCGGTATCTTGGCCGACTGGTGGAAGACCTTCGTCATCTACGATGAATAATCCGGCTTTCCACGGACAGCGGTGTCAGCCTTTGCGGCGCCGTTTTCCCTGTTTCCTCCATGGCTTCTCCTCATTTTCTGTTTTCCTTGTCTCTTGACCGCGTTGTTGGCGTTCAGCATGTGCGGGATGGTGCTCTTCTGCCGTGAAGCGCTGGCGGGGAGATTTCCCCAACAATTGGGGGATGAGTGCCGCCATCCCTAAGCGTTTCAATTCCTGCTCGATGTGTCTCCTTTCTTCGGGCTTGTACCAGAAGAAGAACATACGCTGGGCGAGTTTCTCCCTCTGGCTCTTTGCGCTGAAGACAGGCTGAAGGGTGTAGGGGTCGAGGCCGGTATACCACATCTCTGTGCTGATGGTCATCGGGGTGGGGGTGAAATCCTGTATCTGCTCAAGCTGGAAGTCGAGCCGCTTGGTGATGATGGCGAGGCGTGCCATGTCCGACTCCTGGCAACCGGGATGACTGCTGATGAAATAGGGGATGATTTGCTGGCGGAGATGCTCCTGACGGTTGATGTCGTCGAAGAGACGCTTGAACTGCTCAAACTGCTCGAAGGACGGTTTGCGCATAAGCCGTAGCACTTCGTCGCTGGTGTGCTCAGGCGCCACCTTCAGTCTGCCGCTCACGTGGCGGCAGATGAGCTCGCGGGTGTAGTCTTCGATGGCATGGTCGATATCGGCGTCTCCTGTCTTGTGGAGGAGCAGGTCGTAGCGCACGCCGCTGCCGATGAAACTCTTCTTTATTCCCGGCAGGCTGTCTACGGCATGATAGATGTCGAGCAGAGGCCGGGGGTCGGTGTTGAGGTTGGGACAGACTTTAGGATGGATGCAGGAGGGCCGCTTGCACCTCTCGCATTTGGAGAGGTCTTTCCCGCCCATTCCATACATGTTGGCCGAC
The DNA here is from genome assembly GCA_902795605.1 of uncultured Prevotellaceae bacterium. GTDB lineage: Bacteria > Bacteroidota > Bacteroidia > Bacteroidales > Bacteroidaceae > Prevotella. The sequence goes on from CADBLU010000111.1 coordinate 10,173, forward strand.
GGGCCGCCCAGGTCGGAGAGGTAGCCTTTGAAGTCGTCTTGGCGCATCACTTCGCGCACTTCGCGCAGGATGCTCTCCTTGCTGCGTGAGGCGATGAACTTGCCCTGATGGGCACTGATGGTGCAGAAGGCGCATCCGCCGAAGCATCCGCGGTGGATGTTGACAGAGTGCTTGATCATGTCGAAGGCGGGGATGCGCTTGCCCTTGTATTTGGGGTGTGGCAGTCTCGTATAGGGATAGGCAAACGAGGCGTCCACCTCTTCGGTGGTCATGGGCGGGTAGGGAGGATTGACCACAGTGACCCGTTGCCCTGTCTGCTGCAGCAGGCGGCAGGCGTGCATTTTGTTGGATTCCTCCTCTATATGCCGGTAGTTCTCCGCCTCCGCCCGCTTGCTCTCAAGGCATTCCTCGTGAGGGTGGAGCACGATGTCGCTGTCGGTGATGCCGCCGGGTATCTCGTCGCGGGGCACGGTGAAAACCACCTGCGGTAGTCGGTGAGCATCGGTGATGCTGCCTCCTTCCGACAGCAGGCGGCACAGGCTGACGATGCCTTTCTCGCCCATGCCGTAGATGATAAGGTCGGCATGTGAGTCGTAGAGGATGCATGGGCGCAACCGGTCTTGCCAATAGTCATAGTGGGTGAGGCGGCGCATGGAGGCCTCGATGCCGCCCAGCACTACGGGGACGTCGGGGAAAAGCTGTTTGAGAATTTGCGTGTAGACGATGGTCGGGTATTCGGGCCGGCAGTCGTGTCTCCCGTCGGGACTGTAGGCGTCTTCGGAGCGCAAACGGCGGTTGGCGGTGTATTTGTTGACCATGGAGTCCATGCATCCAGGCGCGATGCCGAAAAACAGACGTGGCCGTCCCAATTTCTTGAAGTCGCGCAAATCGCCATGCCAGTCGGGCTGAGGCACGATGGCCACCCTCCATCCTCCGGCTTCTATGGCCCGTCCGATGACGGCGGCGCCGAAGGAGGGATGGTCTATATAGGCATCACCGGAGAAAAGGATGACGTCGAGTTCATCCCATCCCCGCAGCTCCACCTCTTTTTTCGTGGTGGGCAGCCATTCGCTCAACCGGTGCTCTGCCATCTGCGCTATGCTTCTTCGGCGGTGTCTTCCTCCTCAGGTGCGCCGGTGGCGGCCTTGGCTTGTTCGGCAGCCCACTGGCGATAGAGGCTGATGAGGTTGGTCAGCCCCGGTGCCTTCATGTTGCTGTGGTAGATGACGTCGAAACAGAGGTTGAGCAGGTCGATGTCGGAGCCGTCGGCGAGGAGGCTGCGGACATTGAGTTTGAGTTTGTCGAGCACTCCTTCGTCTACGATGCCATTGCTGTCGACGAGGTTGTCGAGCAGATGGTATTTGGCGATGGTTGCCAGATGGTTGTCGGTCACGGTGACAGACCGTGTGCCCGACGTATTGGTCACGATGTTATACATGATATTTTCTGTTGGTTTTGACGGTTATTTCAATAGATAGTTGAGAATGCCTTTCATGATGGAGTTGCGGGTCTTCACATCCTTGATGCACTCGAGCGGGAAGCCTATGGTGAAGCATCTGTAGTCGCGCCCGTTGTAGGCCACGGCGGCATTGCGGCCGTCGGCGTAGCGCATCACACAGTAGGAGGTGGGCATAGGACTGAGGATGTCGGGAGCGGTGGCTGCATAGTGCGTCTCGTTGAGCGTGCGGTAGGTGTCGAATGTAAGACCCAGACCTTGCACGTTGCCGTTGCTGCTGTTGCGGTCCGACCCTTCATGCCTCACTTTCAGGATGTTGGCCAGGAACTCCCTCTCGGCAGGCATGCTCATATCGGTGCCCACATAGGAGCCGCTGACCAGCAGGCTGACGTGTGAGCGAGCGAGAGCGGCCAACTTCTGGCACATCTCATGTGAGAACGTCTTGTACATGAGCAGTGAGTGGCCGTCGTCGCGCTCGAGGCCGAGCAGAAGGTCGACACAGTCGATGTTGCCGGTCTTCACCTTGCCACTCTCGAAGGCTTCGCTCGAACAGCTCAAGATGTTATATTTCCTTGCGCTGTGGATGGCCTCGGCATGCTCACGCACATAGTTGAAGTCGTTGCCGGCGACGAAAGTGCCCACGAGCTCCTCGGTGCAGTAGCCGAGGGCCCCTTCACCCTCGCGTCCTCTCTTGCTGTTGTCGAAGATGGTCTGTCTGCCGCTCCATCCTGCCATGCGTCCGTAGGTGACGCCCGGGTCGGTGTCGAGGTCAAAGCCTTTGCTGCTGCCCGTATCGATGACGGCCGGCGAGGAGAGACGGTGGAATCCGTTGACAATCATCACTGTCTTTGTGGCATCGGGCAGATACTCTACCGAGAGCACTTCGGTGGGGAAACTCTCTCCGCCGTTGTTGGCTGCCGTCACCTTGAAGTGGTAGAGGACGCCGGGCTGCAGATTGACGTTGCAGGAGGTGCTTTTCACCACCACGCCATTGTCGAAATCGAGGTCGCCGACGGCTGTGTAGACGATATATTCGGAGGGTGTGGCCGTGGGCTCCTTAGGGTCTTTCACTGGATTCCAACTGAGTTTCACCCTGTTCTTAGAATTGAACTCCATGCGGAAATTGCGGGGTGCGAGCGGTTGCACGGTAAATTTGGTGCCATGCATCTCGTTGACATACCGCAGGAGGGTCTTATAGATGGAGCGTGCCAGCGTGAATCGGAAGTTGGGGTCGAGTCCGAAGCGCATGTCGCCGAAGTTCTGGTGCGACAGGATTTCGAGGATGGCCGACGGCACGGCCGGCTCCCGGGTTTCGTTGTAGTTGCGGTCGTAGAGTACGCGTCGCCGCCAACTGCCGTATTTCGATTGGATGTCGTCCCAGGCATTGTAGAGCAGTGCGTCTGCCAGGTCGTGAGACGCCATTCGCGAGATGCCTGCATCGAGTTTGCCGTTGTAGAAGTCGGTTGTGCAGATGCCGAGGGTTCCCACCAGCTCGTTGCCGCCTGTCTTGTCATAGCCGGCGTCGCTGTGCACGGAGAGAATCAGTTCGATGGGCACGCCGAGCCCCGCGCGATTGGGCACGAAGGCAGAGCCGCCGGCCAGCCAGTTGCTGAAGCGTGAACGGGCATTGAGGTCGTCGTTGTAGTCGTTGGTGTCGTCAAACCGGTTGTAGACGGAGTCCGGGGCACCGGCCCACTGTGCGAAATAGCGGGTGCCCTCGAGGCATCGCGGCACGCCGCTCACCCTGCCTCCTCTGACGATGTTGCCCATTCCACCGCCGAATCTGACGGCGTCGGTGGTGACCACACCGCGCTCCTTGCTGTAGTTGCTCACGGTCACCATATTGCGCTGACTTTGTCCTCTCTCAAACTCAAAAGTGCCCAGATATACCCATGTGCCGCCGCCCATGCGCTGGTTGACTTTGAAGGTGGTGCTGCGCCCTTTGTGCCACACGGTATAGAGCACGTCGTCGGCAGACTGTGGCAAGGTCTGGTAACTCACGTAGACGGCATACCGCCCGTCCTCGGGGATGGCGGGCTGATAGACGGCCTGGCTCACGCGACGGCCGGAGGTGGTGGCGGCCATGCGGGCGGTGCCGGCGGTGAAGGGGTTGTCTTTACCGGAGTAGGTGCCAGAGTGCAGTGCGTAGCCTCTTGCCTGGGTGGTGCTCCAGGGGTGGTCGCCGTTGCTCTCGCCGTAGATACCAGCACTTCTGGGAGCGTCATTGTCTATGATGACTTCATTCTTCTGCCAGTCGCGCTCACGTGGCGACCACACCACAGCCCCTGCGTTCTCAAGCATAGGCATGAGGTAGGGGATGACCACTGTCTGCGTGAAGAGGTCTTCGGTGGTGCAGAAGAGGTTGGGCCGCTGCCATTTCCATCTCCCCACTTTCTGGTCGTAGTATTTGCCGTGGCTGGCAGCGATGGTAAGATGGCGGCCCTCAAGTCCGCGGGTGATCTCATTGGGGCGTGAGGTGCGTGTCACCCATTGCTTGCCTCTGTAGTCGATGTTTCCCCACTGGCGCGTGCGGTCGTGGTGGTCGCGCAACCGGTTGGGCACCAGGTCTTCTATCAGCCGGCCGTGGGTATAGACCTGCAGATCGTAGTTGCGGTAGGAGTGGGGGATAATAGTGCGCATCTTGGCATAAATGCCTTTGACAATCTCCGGGGTGAATTCCTGTTCGCTGAAGCGCTCGCTGGCCGTCACTTTGATGACCTTTTCCTGCGGGTCGATGGTGAGTGAACTCAGGCTTGCGCTGACCGGGAAGCCTGAGTAGCCGTTGCCGTAGTTTTGGAAGTAGGTCCTGAGGGCCTGCTCCATGGCCGAGCGGTCCGATGACTGTGCGTGGACAGTGACAGCGGCGAAGAGAAAAATAATAAAAGTATAAAAGATGCGTTGTGGTCTCATTTTTCCAATTCAATCAATATTCTAAGGTTCTCTCCATGGGAGATGTGGCCGAAGGCTCTCCTGCCGGCCGGTGTATGTATTTTTGTCAGTAGGCAAACTTCTCCGGGTGCTTGCCTTTGTATTTTTTGTAATAGTCTTTGATGTGCGCCATGTCGGCTTCGATGTCGCCTGTGGGAATAAACACTTCGGTGCATTCTATCAGTTTGCGCTCATAGTCGGCACCGTAGAGGAGGACGGGGATTCCGGCTTTCTGGGCAATGACGAGAAATCCGCGCTTCCATTCAGGGTTGGCTGAGCGTGTGCCTTCAGGGGTGATGCACAAACGGAAGGCCTCGGCACTTCTCGCCTCTGCGGCCAGACTGTCGGTCATGCTTGTGTGTTTGCTGCGATAGACGGGGATTCCGCCTAAGCGACGGAACAAAGGTCCGAGAGGCCAGAAAAACCATTCTTTCTTCATCATGAAGTTGATTTTCCAGCCTTCAGCGCCGGCATATAGTTGTCCGAGAACGAAATCCCAGTTGCTCGTGTGGGGTGCCAGGCAGATGATGTATTTCTCAGGATGGTCTACGGTGACGTTCTTCTGCCATCCTTTTTGGCGATAGAGAAGCCATCGGCAGAATTTTCTCCAAATCATAGGGCTTGAAGCAACTATTCACTCAGATTGGAAATCTGGTCGATGATTTCTGTAATCTGCTCGGTGAAGGAATGTGCCAGATGGTCGAAATACTCTTTTTTCTTCATCCCCGGCTCGGGGTGGGAAATACGGCTGATGTAGTCGTTGCGAATCGCCAAGATCGACTCCAGCAGCGCGTCGACATTCTCTTCATGGGTCTTGCCGTGGTAGAGCGACATGGCCACACACTCAGCAAAAACAGCGCTGCAAATGTTATTGATGGTGCTTTTGAGGTCTTTTCTGTTGGGCATGGTCTGATGGTTTTGTTGTCCTTGAAAGCAAAGATAAGCAAAAATTTTAAACCCCAAGTCACAAAAAGAGAAAAAGTTGATAAGTTTTCGTATTTTTTGCGTTATTTCACTTTTCACGCGAGAGCTTGGACAAGTGTTTGCCGTAAAACTACCGATAATACGTCTCCTATACCTCTCAAAATGCAGATAAACTTGCGAAATCATTCGTTTGTTACAATAATTATGTGTAACTTTGCAGTACTTTTCAGACAGAATCCAAGTAAAAGGTTATTTAATAAACAGTATTTATCAATTTATGGAAAAAAGTGTATTGCAGCAGGCCAGGGCCGCCTATCAGCCCAAGTTGCCTGTAGCTCTTCAAGGGGCAGTCAAGGTGAAGGAAGGCGCCCCCACACAGAGTGTTGACAATCAGGATGAAATCAAGCAGCTGTTCCCTAACACCTATGGCATGCCGCTCGTAGAGTTTGTGCCTGGCGACGTGGCCAACAACAAGCGGATGAACGTGGGTATCATTCTCAGTGGCGGTCAGGCTCCTGGCGGTCACAACGTCATCTGCGGACTTTTCGACACCGTGAAGAAACTCAATCCGGAGAACAAGCTTTATGGCTTCCTGATGGGTCCTGGCGGTCTCGTGGACCACAAATACATTGAGATTACTGCCGACTACGTGGACGGATACCGCAACACTGGCGGCTTCGACATGATTGGCAGCGGACGTACGAAACTTGAGCAGGAAGAGCAGTTTGAGAAGGGTCTTGAGATTATCCGCGAGCTCGACATCCAGGCCATTGTCATCATCGGCGGCGACGACTCCAATACCAACGCCTGTGTGCTGGCAGAGTACTATGCATCCAAGAATTATGGCGTGCAGGTCATCGGTTGTCCTAAGACCATCGACGGCGACCTCAAGAATGCCCAGATAGAGACCAGCTTCGGTTTTGATACAGCCACGAAGACCTATTCGGAGCTTGTAGGCAATATCGAGCGTGACTGTAACTCTGCCCGTAAGTATTGGCATTTCATCAAACTCATGGGACGCTCGGCCAGCCATATCGCCCTGGAGTGTGCCCTGCAGTGCCAGCCCAATATCTGTATCATCTCTGAGGAGGTGCAGGCCAAGGACCAGACGCTCAACGACATCGTGGAGCAGATTTGCAATGCCGTGGCTGCCCGTGCCGCCAAGGGCGACAACTTCGGTGTGGTGCTCGTGCCGGAGGGACTCATTGAGTTTATCCCTGCTATCGGCCGTCTCATCTCCGAACTCAACGACCTGCTTGCCGCGCACGGTTCAGACTATAAAGACCTGGAGCCAGACGCCCAGCGTAAGTATATCCTCTCGCACCTGAGCAAGGAAAATGCTGAAACCTTTGAGACTCTGCCTGAGGATGTGGCCCATCAGCTCTCGCTCGACCGCGACCCCCACGGCAATGTGCAGGTGTCGCTCATCGAGACCGAGAAACTGCTGTCGGATATGTGCGAGGCCAAGTTGGCCAAATGGGCAAAGGAGAATAAGTTTGTCGGCAGTTTTGCCACTCTTCACCATTTCTTCGGCTACGAGGGCCGTTGTGCTGCTCCGTCCAATTACGATGCCGACTATTGCTATGCTCTCGGCGCAAGCGCTGCCCAGTTGATTGCCAATGGCAAGACTGGTTACATGGCCATTGTACAGAACACGACCGCTCCCACCTCGGAGTGGAAGGCCGGTGGTGTGCCTATCACCATGATGATGAATATAGAGCGTCGCAACGGCAAGATGAAGCCTGTGATCCGCAAGGCTCTCGTCGAACTGGACGGCAACCCCTTCAAGACCTTCGCCTCCATGCGTGAGAAATGGGCCATCGAGACTTGCTATGTCTATCCCGGTCCTATCCAGTATTGGGGACCCTCCGAAGTGTGCGACAAGACCACCATCACGCTGGCCTTGGAGCATGAGTAAAGGCTGTCAGCGGCTGTGACTTCTTAGGAGTCACGGCCGCTCCTCAGTACTCCGCAATCCGCCATCTGTCATGTCGAAGAGAAAAATGACGCCTCAGCCACAGGTAAAGTCTCAGGAGACTGCTGCCCGTAGGCCGTTTCTGCGGAGTTGGCTGCGGCGTGTATCGCCTCGGACATGGTGGATTGGTGGTATTGTGTTGTCGGCCGTCTATTGTTATTTCATCTACTCGTTTTTTGTAGAGCCTTTCGGGTTCCGTTGGAGGGCTCTCTACGGCGACCCTACTTATCCCAAGGGCTATGAGATCCACGGCATAGACATCAGCCATCATCAAGGTGTCATCGACTGGACGAAATTGGGCAATGCCATGATCGACCGCACTTATCTGCGGTTTGTCATGGTGAAGGCCACTGAGGGGTCGGATTATATTGACGAGCGCTTTGAGGAGAACTTCCGCCGTGCGCGTGAGAACGGATTCATCCGCGGAGCTTACCACTACTGGAGCATCCTTTCCACGGCCCGTGAGCAGGCTTATTTCTTTCTCGACAAGGTGCATCTGGAACCTGGCGACCTGCCGCCAGTGCTCGATGTGGAGACAAAACCCGAAAATGTGTCTGACGAGGATTTCCAAATGGAGATTCTCGCTTGGCTTCATATCGTGGAAGACCGCTACCATGTAAGGCCCATCATCTATACTTATTATAAGTTCAAGGAGAGCTATCTTAGCGACGCCCGTTTTGAGGACTATCCTTATTGGATAGCCCACTACTATGTTCCTGAGGTGCAATATAAGGGGAAATGGAAATTCTGGCAGCACACCGATGTCGGCCGTCTGCCGGGCATCAAGGGCTATGTGGACCTTAATATCTACAACGGGAGCAACTACGACCTTGAGCAACTCACCATCAAGGCAGAGGACCTGGAAGTGCCTGCACCTGTCGGTGTCGACAGCTTAGGCTACGAGGAGAACGACAGCAGCATCCAGTCGCCCGATACCGAACTCGACTGAAAGGTCATTCCCAGGCGCTGGGCCTCCTGACACAAAGCATCGGCGTCGCTTTGGTAGAATCCGCTGATAATCAGTTTGCTGCCAAAGCCCATCACCTCTCTCATCGCCTTCATGTCGGCCAGCAGGATGTTTCTGTTGATGTTGGCAAGAACAAAGTCGAACACACCACTCACATGTGAGAGCACTTCGGCATTGCCTGTCAGTACGGTGATGTTGTCCACGCTGTTGAGACGTGCATTGTGACGGGTGTTTTCCACGCTCCACTCGTCGATGTCGTAGGCCACTACTTCTCTGGCGCCTGTCTTGGCGGCTGCCACAGAGAGGATGCCGGTGCCGCACCCGCAGTCGAGTACGCGTTTCCCTCGCATGTCTGACTTGAGTATCTGGTCTATCATCATCTGCGTGGTCTCGTGTGTGCCGGTGCCGAAAGCCATGCGTGCGTCGACCACGATGTCGAGCATGCCCTCGCTTGTGGCGGGCAGGTGCTTCATGTCGTGTATGACGCATTTATCTCCGATGAAGACAGGCTCGAAACCGTTGTCTTCCCATGTCTCGTTCCAGTCTTTGTCTTCCACTGGCTTCAGCGAATAGGTCACCTTGACGCCGGGTATGGGAAATGAGGAGAGCGACGCGTCGAGCATCTCTCTGTCGATGAGTTCCTCTTGCACATAGCCGGTGAGCTGGCCGTCCTCTTGTGTGAATGATTCGAAGCCGGCCTCTGCGGCCAGGGCAGTGATGATGTCGGCTGCGGTGTCTCTCAATTCGGGTTCGAGCGCCTCACCTTCGATGATAAATGTTGCCTCCAGATATTTCATGGTGTTGTTTTTTGATGCCAAGCATTTCCCGTGACAGACCGTCGTGCGGTGCATATTTGGCTATATATTTTCCTTATAAAGTGCAAAATTAAGAAAAATAGGGAAAAACCTATATCGAATTAGGGGTTTTCCCTTAATTATCCCAAAATAATGTCATATTTTTGCATTAGAAATCTCATATAAACTATATACGGGTATGAAAAAGCAGATTTTATTATCACTTGTCGTGGCAATGTTGCCCTTGGCCTTCTGGGCACAGGACGACGTGTATTTCGTTCCCAAGAAGAAGGACAAAGTGGAAAAACCGGCCGCGCCTGTCATGCAAGAGAACAGGCAGGTGTATTATAGGGGCCTGGATGTGCCCTTGGACGAGTACAACAGGATGAACCTCAAGAGCTCCTATCAGATTCTCGGCAAGGACTCTCTCGGCAATGACATCATTGAGTTTGACTCTGCCGAAGGTAACGGTCAGAGGGTAGACACCGTGTTTGTCTATCAGGACGACGAAGACTTCCGTTATACGTCGAGGATGGGTCGTTTCGACGACTTCTATGGCTGGTATCACCCCTGGTTCTACGACTACCGCTTTTATGGTCCGTGGGGCTATTACCACACATTCTATGACCCCTGGTTCTACGACTGGGCCTACGGATGGGGCTATCCTTACGGCTATTACGGATGGGGCTATCCTTATGGCTATTACGGATGGGGTTATCCTTATTACAGCTATTACGGATGGGGCTATCCCCTGTGGTGGGGCGGCTATGCCGGCTATTATACCCACAGGAGCTACTCCTCAAGCCGTCCTATAGCATTGCGTAACACCAGTCTGGGACGTGGCGCGCGTCAAGCCACACATACCACGGCCTCACGTGGCACCTTCGGTGGACGGAGCGTGGCTTCCGGCACGTTCGGCAACAGCCGCACTACCAGCACTTCCGCGCAGCGCTCTTTAGGTCTGAGGCGCAATCCCTCCAGCGCCGGCAGCCGTGTCTACAGTGGCGGTTCGAGCCGCACCAACAGCGGTACTGTCAGCCGCAGCACCTCTACACCGACACGATCCTACACGCCTTCCTCTTCTTCCAGCTCAAGCCGTTCAAGCAGTTCGTTCGGCGGTGGTAGCAGCAGCCGCTCAGGCGGTTCGTTCGGCGGAGGCGGTGGCCGTTCAGGCGGTTCGTTCGGCGGCGGTGGCAGAGGCCGCAGATAATAAAAGTGAGTGTGAACATTGAAAATCAATCTTTTAGATACAGATAGCATTATGAAAGTAAGGTTTTTGTTTTTGGCTGCGGCGATGTTGAGCGTCGTATCGGTCGCTGCGCAGGAAACGTATGAAGATGCGAAAATAGCAACTGAGGACCTGAATGGTACAGCCCGCTACGTGGGTATGGGCGGCGCGCTCGATGCGCTCGGAGCCGACATCTCCACGATAGGCACCAATCCTGCCGGCATCGGCCTGTTCCGTCACAGCAAGATGGACATCTCCGCAGGTATGGTCTCACAGTCGGACGCTGCCGACTATCCCCATGGCGATGCCACGAATGCCAGTTTCGACCAGGTGGGCTTCGTGTGGTCAACGAGAAGCAATGAGAGCTCTTTCCTCAATTTCGCTTTCAACTATCATAAGAGCCGCAATTTCAACCTCATCCTCTCTGCCGATGATGCGCTTTCGCACAAGACAGCTGAAGGTGCCACTGTGGGTGCCTCACAGAACAAACTGACTTGGATGAAAGACTATAATGGTCTGCTCTTCCGCGACTCCGACCCTGATGGAAAGCCCGACTACGGCTCTGCCTACTATTCGTGCAACCAGTTGGATGACTTGTATTCCCGCAACCTGCTCTTCAACAATGACTATGAGGTGTCGTTCCTCGATGCCCAGAGCTATGACTTCGACCGTGCGCACACCGGATACATCGGAGAGTATGATTTCAACGTGAGCGGCAATATCAACGACCGTGTCTATCTGGGCATGACGCTGGGACTCCATGACGTGCACTACAAGCATATCTCCGACTATACGGAACTTATGGTGCCCAACAGAGACAACATCAATACACTCAATGTGTATGATGAGCGCAAGATCACCGGTGTGGGAGTGGACGCGAAGTTCGGTGTTATCTTCAGGCCCGTTGAGTACCAGCCGCTGCTCCTCGGAGCAAGCATCAGCACGCCTACGTATTACAGCCTCACCTCGCGTAACTATACCGAGTTGTCGGATTCCTACAATACGGCATATAACACTTCCTCCTACGACTACCAGATTTATACTCCATGGAAGTTTGGACTGAGCATGGGATATACGGTGGGCAATTTCTTGGCCTTGGGCGCCTCTTATGAGTTTGCGGACTTCGGACATATCAACAGCCGCATCGAATATGATGGCTTCGATGCCTATGACCCCTATGACGACAGTGTGGCCGATAGTGATATGAACCAGCACACCAAACAGACTCTCAAGGGTGTGAGCACCCTGAAACTGGGCGTGGAGGTGAAACCGGTTCCCGAACTGGCACTGCGTGCCGGCTACAATTACGTGTCGTCGATGTATGAGAAGGATGGCTTCAAGGATGGTACGCTTCAGTCGCCGGGAGTCTATTACGCCTCGACCACCGACTTCACCAACTGGCAGTCGACCAACCGCCTGACATTGGGTATCGGTTACCGTGTGGGGAAGGTCAATCTGGACGCAGCCTATCAGTACAGTGCCTCGAAGGGTGATTTCTATCCTTTCATGAGCTACGAAGACAACGATTATTATGACTACGACAATAAGGCAGATGCTGTAGAGGTCAACAACAAGCGCCACCAGCTGCTCTTCACCGTAGGATATACGTTCTGAGTGTATAGCCATCCGGCTCTCTTATGGGTGTGTGAGATGGTCTAAAAAATAGTCAAGAATTCGAGGGCGTGCCAATGCTTTTGGCATGCCCTCGATTCGTTATGGCAGACTATGGTCGCTTATGTCCGCATATACAGTTGATGATGCTCGGATATAGGGTTGATAATTTGGGACATAGAAAGGTTTCATAATGTAAAAAAGGCGGAGAAAATATCCTAAAAGTAGGAATTTATCTACTTCTTAAGATGATTCTTGTCGCAGAATTTGCGAATAAAAATCATTTTTTATATTTTTGCAATGATCAAGAAAAGAAATAGAACAAAGATTAGTTTTTTTAGTGGTTAATTTAGTTTTAGTAAGTTATTATGAGAGAACCTGTCGTGAGACAGGTTCTTTTTTTGAAACAGCCATTCATCAGATGGATGAATGGCTGCCTTGTTATCTTTAATCTTTATTACTCGTCGTAATCGTCGGAGATGCCTTCTGCCTCAAAATTGAGGTCTTCAGGATCGGTCTCGAAGGTGGTGCGGTAACTTTCCTCCGTCATCTTGTCCTCGTCGAAAACATCGTCGTCATCATCGTCAGAATTGTAGTCATCAGGAATCTCGGGCATATCCATGTCGTCATCCTCTTCATCGGTATCGCTGTCGTCGAGGTCGTCGAGATCGGTCTTTATGTGCGGACGCTCTATCTGTGGCTTGGCCTTGGCGAAGATGGCCTCAATCCACATGCCTTTCGGAATCTCCAGCACTTCAAAACCGTCGGCCACTTTCTTCTCATACATGCCACCGGGCTTGCGGAGCCGCTCCTTGGGCAGGGTAGTGGTGCTGATGTCGAAGCCGCTCTCAATGATGTCCTGAATGCTCTGTGAGAGACTGTCCCATCCACCGCCGAAATTACGGTCGATGACCTCCAGCAGTTTGGCGGTGGTGATGTGTCGGATGTTCTCGTAGGTGAGGTCGGTCACTCTGAGGATGGGGCGCTTCTTGATGGCCCATTTGTTTTTTGTGGAGTCGTCCATTCGCAATGTCCCCACTTTGTATCCGCGTGCCTCGTATTTCTTGATGACCTCAGGTTTGTCTATGATGATTTCCTCCACGTCGAACGCGCTTCTGATGATGTCGAGAAAATGACGGATGTTGTCTTTGATGTCGGCGTCTTTTTCTGCCGACTCCCAGAGCCGGAAAATGTCATTTTCTTGCAAGTCCCAGACGTTGCTCTTGTTGATGGTTTTCAAAGTCAGTGCTTTCTTTTCTTTTTCTCTCATATTACTTGTTTCTATGATTATTCGATGGTTTTCCTTTCATTATTGTGGTATATCAAAGGTGTCACGGTCGTCGAGCACCCTGAATTTTTCGCGGAACCTGAGCAGGTCGCCGATGTCGATATCCGCAGTGGCTGTGCAGGCCTCATGGAGGGCGCATTCCGCGACGACCTTGCCTTTGGCGTCTATCACCCGGCTGCCGCCGGCATAGATGTTGTGGCTGTCGCTGCCAGTGCGGTTGACGGCCACTACATAGCATTGGTTCTCTATGGCGCGTGCCTTGAGCAGTGTGTCCCATACGGCCTGCCGTGTCTCGGGCCAGTTGGCCACGATGATGATGCCGTCGTAGTCGCCACGATAGCGGCTCCACACAGGGAAGCGGAGGTCATAGCAGACAAGCAGTAGCCATCGCCATCCTCCATAAGTGGCCACGCACCGATTCTCACCCCGTGTGTAGCACAGATGTTCTCCTCCATAGGAGAAGAGGTGCCGTTTGTCGTATTGCTCGTGACTTCCGTCAGGTCTTACGAAATAGTGGCGGTTGAGATATGAATATCCGCCGTGATGCGGCAGTGCCGTGGCGATGCTTCCACTGATAGCGGCATGGCATCTTTGGGCCGTGGTTTTCATCCATTTGAGCGACAGACCGTCAGTCTCTGCGATGCCCTCTGGCGAAGTGGCAAATCCTGTACTCCACATCTCTGGCAGCACATACAGGTCTGAGGGTGGTGCCGCACCTATCATCTCCTCCGCTTGGCCGATATTGAGATGCGGGCTGGCCCATGTGATGTCTGTCTGTAGTAGGGTAATGCGCATCTCTCTCGCTATGCTGGTTGTTTTATTGGGTTATCTTCGGTGTATGGCTGCAAAAGTAAATACTTTCCTTCTTATTTCCAAATAATTATTTGGAAAATTTTCTTCATACAGATTTATCCTTTCCGGTTCTTATATAAATAGGTAAAGGACGAAAACAGGATGCGCATCGGAAAAACTCGAATAAATATGGCTTTCCGCTCGGTTTGCAGGAAAAGATATGCCATCCCAAAATTGTACAAAACAATTTGGCTGAAACAAATAAAAACAGTATCTATGCAGTGACTACGAAAAAAGTCGTAACGAAAAAAACGTAATATGGAAAACCCTTTTAAATTCGGCACTATAGTAGAGGAGGAATTCTTCACTGACAGAGTGAAGGAGGTCGCTTATATTGAGCAGTTTGTGAAAAGCGCAAACCATTTGATATTGATCAGCGCCTCGGAAAAGCTCAAATAAAATTTGGCTTTTCGCTCGGCTTTCACTACCTTTGGGCTTCGCCCGAAAGTAGGCTTCACCTCGGGAATGAAAGCAAAAACTTCGTTTTTTGCTTTGCATTCCGCTCGGTTTGCACTACCTTTGCAATTGAATTATAAAAACCCCACCCAAAACAATACAATCATGGTGATTTCAATCGATTTTGACGGTACTGTGGTGGAGCACAGATATCCGAAGATAGGGGAGGAGATTCCCAAGGCGACCGAGACGCTCCGCAAACTGATGGCCGACGGGCACAAACTTGTGCTTTGGACTGTGCGAGAGGGTCGGCTGCTCGACGAGGCTGTGGAATGGTGCCGGGAGAGGGGCGTGGAGTTTTCCGCAATCAACGAGACACTTCGCGCTGATACCAATGAGCATACTCACAACACTCGCAAGATAGATGCCGATATCTATATCGACGACTGCAACATCGGTGGCCGTTTCGACTGGGATACCGTCTATCACATGATTCACGACAACCTCACTTATTACGACATTATCCGTGAAGCTAAGCGCCAGGCTCAGCGAGAGGCAGTGACTCCTGTCAAGAAGAAGCGCCGCTGGTTTGGCTTCTGAATCCCTTTTTTCTTTTCTTTCCCCACTATTCCCGCTGCATCAGGCATACGGGCAGCGCTTTTGCGTGTCATGGTGATTCATGAGTGGCTTTGTATACCCTATCGGGGAGTGCAACCTTGTTGGTCTCATTTGTCCTCGAGCAGATATTCGATGACTTTCTCCCTTGGATGGAAAGGTCGAAGGTCGTCGAGCCCCATCGACCGGATGGCGGTGTCTACAATCTCTTCCTCTGAAATGTCAGTAGGCTGCTGTTGTTGTCTGAGGAAGTGCAGTCCCGCGTCGATGAGCGTTTGCCTGGGCACCAGACCGATGATTTCTGTACCGGTGACTTTGACACCCCTTGCCTCTGCGCAACGGCAAACCTCTTCGTAAGCGCGGTGGAGTGGGGTGGTGTGAATATCGGTGAGGTTCATCGACACTTGCGCGATGCCATATTCATCGATAAACCATCCTATGGCTTTCGTTTTCTTCAGTGTGCCGGGAATCATGATGGTGTGCCCGTCGGCGTCTTTCTTCACGTGGCCGAGAGAGTCGCGTTGTGCCCTTCCTTTTTCTCGCACATCACAGGCGATGTCGCTCGCGATGGCAGCGGATGTCGTGTTGAGGTTGAAATTGACGGCAATGAGGAAGTCGCGGGCACCTATCACGGTGCAGCCGGCCCGTGCGATGACATCGTCCATGGGGCGTGCGCCAAAGTCGGGCTCCTGTCCTGGAGTGGTGAGTCTTTTGGCAATGCCCTCATATTCTCCGGAGCGGCATACGGCCAGGTTGCGGCGCTCCTCATGAAAGGCTGACGCCTCATAGCAGTAGCAGGGGATGAGCAGTTCGTCGGCGATACGCTTGGCAAGTGTGCGTGCCAGTTGTGCACATTCCTGGAGCGTGATACCGCTCACCGGCACGATGGGCAACACGTCGGTAGCTCCGATGCGTGGATGAGTGCCATGGTGTTGGCGCATGTCAATCACTTGTGCCGCTTTGCGCACAGCCCTGAATGCCGCCTCTGCCACTGCCTCCGGCTCGCCGGCAAAGGTGATGACGGTGCGGTTGGTAGCCTCTCCGGGGTCAATGTTAAGCAGGCTCACGTTCTCTGTCTTTTCTATTTCCTCCGCGATGAGCCGTATATTCTCTTTGCTTCTCCCTTCGCTGAAGTTGGGCACGCATTCCACTATTTGTCTGTTCATAAGGTGTGGGGATTGTTGGGTGGTATTATATATAAAATGGTATTATAAATAAATAAGGTGTATGGCCTCAGACAATACAAGAGAGGCAGGTTTTACATATTGGGCTGTATGTGGCAAAAAAAACTCCACATGACACATGGTGTCAGTGGAGTCCAAGATCTTTTGCCCGACGCAATTATCTACGGAGGCCGAGAGCCTTGATGATGGCGCGGTAGCGCTCCACGTCACGGTCGTAGAGGTAGTTGAGCAGGGCACGGCGTTTTCCTACCAATTGGGTCAGCGACCTTGCGGTAGTATAATCTTTACGGTTCTTTTTCAAGTGTTCCGTCAAATGGGATATACGGTATGAGAACAATGCTATCTGGCTCTCAGGTGAGCCGGTATCAGAGTTAGACTTTCCGTATTTTCCAAAGATCTCTGCTTTTTTTGCCTTGTCTAAATACATCTTGTTTTGGTTAAATTGTAAAATTTTAATTCACTGCATCGAAATGCGGGTGCAAAATTACGAAATTTATCCGATATGGCAAATTATTTTTCTCTTTATTTTCCCTTATAACAGTGTTTTTTAGCTTTTATGTTGCTTTTTTTATTTGGTGTCTTTGTGGGGGATGCAGTTGCGTTGTTCTCCTTGTGATACTTTTCTATAGTTTTGTCGTCAGTCTTTTCGACGCCAAAAATATGATTGAGGGAATCACGATGCTATGATTATTCCGTCATTTGCTTTTCATTTTGTTTCATGTGGAGTTTTTTACGAAGATTTTTTTGCTTGTAAGTTGAAAAATATACTATTTTTGCAAACAAAAAGCGTCAACATGAAGAATACAGTTCGTTTTTCAGTCTGCATTTTATTGGCATTATTTGTGCCTCAGTGGTTGTCGGCTGCCGACACCTTCATCAATTTCTCGGGAGAGGGAAAGTTGCTCAACGAAGGTGGTACCGTCACTTTGTATCTGGATGGCAGCGCCGACAAGGGCGTGGAGCGTGCCGCCCGTGACCTTTGTTCAGACCTCAGCAAGGTGTGCGATGCCCGTTGTGCGTTGGTCGACAAGGCCGGAGACGCCGACATACTCGTGTATGTAGACCCGAAAATGAATGCCACTGAAAAGTATGTCATCCAGATAGACAGTGATAAGATGACCATCACCGGCAGCGACAAGCGTGGTGCCATCTATGGTATCTATGAGGTGTCGCGGCAGGCAGGAGTCTCACCTTGGTATTGGTGGGCCGACGTGCCTGTGGAGCGTCATCCGCAACTATGGCTCACCCCTGGCACATATACCGATGGAGAGCCTGCCGTGCGCTACCGTGGCATCTTCCTCAATGATGAGGCTCCTTGCCTCACCTCGTGGGTGAAGAACACATTCGGCACTGGGTATGGCGGCCATGAGTTTTATGCCAAGGTGTTCGAACTCCTTCTCCGCCTGAAAGGCAATTTCCTCTGGCCTGCCATGTGGGGATGGGCTTTTTATGCCGATGACCCCCTCAACTCGGCTACTGCTGACGAGATGGGTATCATCATCGGCACCTCGCACCACGAACCGATGGCACGCAACCACCAGGAGTGGGCCAGGCACCGCAGAGAGTATGGGGCTTGGAACTACCGCACCAACCGTGAGGTGCTCGACCGTTTCTTCCGCGAAGGCATCGAGCGCATGAAAGGCACTGAGGATGTGGTGACCATCGGCATGCGTGGCGACGGCGACGAAGCGATGAGCAATGAGGCCGACACCCGCCTGCTTCTCGACATCGTGGCCAACCAGCGCCGCATCATCAGCGATGTCACCAAGCGTCCTGCCAAGAAGACACCCCAGGTGTGGGCTTTATATAAGGAGGTGCTCGACTATTACGACAGTGGCATGCGTGTGCCCGACGATGTCATCATGCTCCTCTGCGACGACAACTGGGGCAATGTCCGCCGTGTGCCCAATGCCCGTGAGCGCCGTCACCCCGGCGGATGGGGCCTCTACTACCATGTGGACTATGTGGGAGCGCCGCGCAACTCCAAATGGATCAACGCCTCGCCCATACAGCATATCTGGGAGCAGCTCTCCCTGGCCTATGAGAACGGTATCGACAAGATGTGGATACTCAATGTGGGCGACCTCAAGCCAATGGAATATCCCATCCAACTGTTTCTTGACATGGCATGGAAGGGGGGCGCAGAGATTCCCGACCACACTCTCAGATTCTGCCAAGAGCAGTTTGGCGCCGCTCAGGCCGCCGAGGCTGCCCGTCTGCTCGACCTGTGCTGCAAATACAATGGCCGTATCACCGCCGAGATGCTCGACAGTCGCACCTATAGTCTGGCTACAGGCGAATGGGAGCGCGTGGAGGCCGACTACAACCGTCTGGAGAAAGAGGCCTTGCGTCAGTATGTGTCTCTCGACCCCGCCTATCGTGATGCCTATCAGCAAATTATCCTGTTCCCCATTCAGGCCATGGCCAACATCTATGAGATGTACTATGCCCAGGCGATGAACCAGCAGTTGTATCGTGAGGGCAATCCCGATGCCAACCTTTGGGCCGACCGTGTGGAGCAGGCTTTCAGGCGCGACTCTCTGCTCTGTGCCGCCTACAACCATGATTTCGCAGGTGGCAAGTGGAACGGCATGATGACCCAGAAGCACATCGGATATAGAAGTTGGAACGATGATTTCGGACCCAAGGACGTGATGCCGAGAGTGCAGCGCGTGGACGCCGCCTCAACGACCAATGTGTTTGCCGAGCGCGACGGACTGGTGGTCATCGAGGCAGAGCACACCTATGGCCGTACCGATGCTGCAGAGGCCCGGTGGACGGTCATCCCCGGCATGGGACGTACGCTCAGCGGCATTACCCTCCGTCCTACGACGGTGCCGGCCGAAGGCGGGATGCTGACCTATCAGTTTACCACTACCTCCCCGGTGAAGGCTGTTCATGTGGTGGTGAAGTCCACCCTCGACTTCCTCAATCAGGGCGGCCTCCGCTATGGTGTGTCGCTGGACGGCGGCGCTGCCCAGACGGTCAATTTCAACGCCAAACTCAACGAACAGCCAGAAAATATCTACAGCATCTATTACCCCACAGTGGCCAAAAGGGTGGTGGAGAGCACCGTCGACCTGCAGGCAGATGCCGGCAGCCACACCCTGTGTATCACTCCGCTCGATCCGGGCATCGTGTTTGAGAAAATCGTCGTCGACTGTGGCGGTTGGAGCCGTACGTATCTCTTTGGCCAGGAGTCGCCGCGCACCCTTAAATAGTCTGTCATGACATAGCCCTATGAACCGTAGAATCCTTCTGCTGCTCTCACTCGTGCTGCTGGCGGTGTCACCCGCCAGTGCCGACAGTGGGAGGCTTTTCACAGCTGAGAGACTGTCGAGCAGCACCACAGCCTTCGTGGTGCAAGATCATTATGGCTATGTGTGGATATGCACCCAGTATGGTCTTAATAAGTTTGACGGCTACCGGTTCACCCAATATTTCACCGACAAGGCCGACTCGACGACGATTCCAAGCAACGACGTCACACGGTTGCTGGCAGACAGTAAAAACCGCCTGTGGATAGGTGGCGCAAAAGGCTTGTGCCGGTATGACTACGCCAACGACCACTTTGTGAGATACCGCTTCCCTTTGGAGCAACGGCCACGTGTGGAGTGTATCTACGAGGATGCCGCCGGCAATATCCTTATCGGCACCTCCGGCCGTGGAATGTTCTCGGTCAGGGCGGGCACCGACACCATCTGCCGGGAGCCGCAACTGTCAAAATCCGCCGAGAACGATTTTCTCACCGTTGTCTTCGAGGACGATGAGCACCGTCTGTGGCGGGGCTATCAGACCAATACCATCACCCGCCTGGCAGGCAAAGGCCAGAAATCCCCCTCGCGCGACTTCGTCTCGCCCTACGGACCCGTCGTCGCTTTCCTGCGTGTCGATACCCGCAGTTTCCTTGCCGTTTGCATGTATGGCATCCTGCGCTACGATTATGCGACAGGAGAGATGACCGATGCGGGCATCGATCTCTCGCCCATAGGCAGCACCATCTCGGTGAGAGCAGCCATGGTAGACCATGCCGGCAATATCTATATCGGCACGTCGGGGCGCGGCCTCTTCATCGTGCGCAAAGGAGGCAGGACCCTGCAGCAAGTGGAGAACGGCAATGGCAAGTATGACTTGGCTTCGGCGAATGTCAACTGCATCTTTGAGGACAAGGACCAGAATATGTGGGTGAGCTGCTATAAGAAAGGGCTTTATCTCTTCAACCAGAGTAAGGAAGGGTTCCACACCTGGAAATTTGCCACACAGAACATCAACTTAGGCAGCAGCCTCTCGAGTATCGCCGAGGGCGACGACGGCTCGCTGTGGTGCACGGTGCAGAAGAGCGGAATCTATCATTTTGGGGCCGACGGACGCATCACCCCCGCTGTGGCCTCTCCCTTGGGTGCCAACTGCATCTACCGCGACCGACGCGGCAAATATTGGGTGGGCACCGAGAACACCCTCTATGCATACAATCCCCAGACTGGTGTGAGCAAATCCTGCCTTCATGTCGACGGATGGGGCATCAACTGCATGACCGACGATGGTGAGGGACATCTCTATATCTGCAATTACGGCAAAGGACTCTGCATCTACGACACCGAGACAGGTCAGTCGCAGCAAATCTCCATGTATCAGAAAGATGCACGTCTGGGCGGACTGTGCAACGACTGGATCAAAGCTCTTCTTGTCGACAGCCGTGGCCTGCTCTGGATAGCCACCTCAAGTGGTCTCTGCGTGATGAATCCCGTCGACCGCCATTTCCGTGTCTACGGATGGGACCTGCAGCTGCAGGGCATCCAATGCTTCTCTCTTTGTGAGCAGGGCGACGGCAGCATCTTGATTGGAACGGAGAGCGGTCTCTATTGCTTCGACCCCTTCACCAAAAAAATCTTCCATCCCGAGGGCACTGAGGAGGTGGCCAACAAACCGCTCTATGCCATTGCCTGCTCACGTGGGGGAGATATCTGGATGAGTTCAGCCAACGGCATCTGGCAGTATGACCATCTGCACCGCCGCGTCATCGGACATGTGGTGGGCGACGGGCTCGACACCCGTGAGTATGTGGTGGGGGCACTCGTGCGCATGGCCGACGACCGCATCTGCTTCGGCAGTATTGAGGGGGTGGTGTCTTTCTATCCCTCAGAGGTGGCCGGCGACAAGGTCAATACCGACCAGACCGTGTATCTCACCAATTTCCTCATCGACGGCAAGAGCGTGGGCTGTACTGCCAGCAGGTTTGTCATCCCCTACGACCAGAATACGTTTTCCATGGAGTTCTCGCTGCTCGACTTCCGCAATGCAGAGAATGTGGCCTATGAGTACCGAATCAACGGAGGCAATTGGATGCCTTTCATGGATGGGTCGAACAGCGTGGCATTCAACCGCATGAAACCCGGGCATTATAAGATAGAGGTGAGGGCGATGACCAACGGCTCTTATTTTAAAGGTACGCGAACAGTGGACATTGTGGTACGGTCGCCGTGGTATGCCTCCATTTGGGCCTATCTTGTCTACGCACTGTTGGCACTTGGCGCCATCGCCCTGCTGACCTACTATGTGGAGCGTCGCCGCCGGGCTGAACTCGACGAGCAAAAGATGCGCTTCCTCATCAATGCCACACATGATATCCGTTCGCCGCTGACACTCATTATGGGACCGCTCAACAAACTCAAGGAGCGGATCACCGACAAGGAAAGCCTCCAGGACATCCATACCATCGACCGAAATGCGCAGCGATTGCTGTTGCTGGTCAACCAGATTCTCGATGAGCGGAAGATAGACAAGAATCAGATGCACCTGCACTGCAGTGAGACCGATCTCGTGCCTTATATCGCCGGCATCTGCTCTCTCTACCAGTTCAATGCGCAGCAAAGGGGCATCTCGTTTGCCTTCCAGCATGATGACGACCGCCTCATGGCATGGATAGACCGCATACAGTTTGACAAGGTCGTGAGCAACCTGCTCTCAAATGCCTTCAAATACACTTTCGACGGAGGCGAAATCCGGGTGGTGCTCTCACAGGACGGGCAGAATGTACGCCTGAGGGTTGTCGACAACGGCATCGGCTTCAAGGACGACAACACCGAGCGGCTCTTCGAACGGTTCTACCAAGGCAAGGCCTCCAGCGACCTGCATATCGAGGGCACTGGCATCGGACTGAACCTCAGCCGTGCCATCGTGTCGCTGCATGGGGGCACGATCAAAGCCGCCAACCGCGACGACGGACAGCGAGGTGCCTGCCTTGATGTAAGGTTGCCCTTAGGCAAGGCCCACTTAAAACCCGAGGAGATTGTTGACGAGTCGGTGGATACGCCAGCCCCGCGGCAAGGGTCGCGTAATTTCCGCCTCTTGGTGGTCGACGACGACCTGGAAGTGGCTCAGTATATCAAGAACGAATTGCGGCAGTGGTATCGCATTGATATCTCAGCCAACGGGCGCGAGGCCCTCAAGCGGCTTCTCACCGACGGCAGTGGCTACGACTTGGTTATCAGCGACGTGATGATGCCCGAGATGGACGGCATCACCATGTTGCGCCAACTCAAGAGCAATCCCAACATCAGCGATATCCCCGTCATCCTCCTCACGTCGAAGGCCGAGGTGAGCGACCGGATGGAGGGACTCCGCAAAGGGGCTGACGCCTATCTGGCCAAACCTTTCAACATGGAGGAGTTGCATATCCTCGTCGACAACCTCGTCGACAACGTGCGAAGGCTCAGAGGAAAGTTCAGCGGCGCGCAGGCTCAAGAAGACAAGGTGGAGAACGTGGAAGTGAAGGGCAACAACGATGCCCTCATGGAACGGATCATGCGCACCGTCAATGAGCATCTGCAGGATCCCGACTTCAACGTCGACCGCCTGAGCGAGGAAGTAGGGCTCAGCCGCACCCAGCTCCACCGGAAGATGAAGGAGATCACGGGCATCTCCACCGGCGAGTTCATCCGCAACCTGCGTCTGCAGCAGGCAGCCCGCCTTATCCGTGAAGGGAAAGTCAATATCGCGCAGGTGGCCTATTCCGTGGGCTTCAACAACCAGACCTATTTCTCTACGGTCTTCAAGAAACATTTTGGGCGCACTCCCACCGAGTATGCAGAGGACCCAACCGAAGAATGAGAGAGCACCGCTTTCTCATTCTTCGTTTATTTGCCGTTTTTTTACATTCATCACGAAAATAAAGCTTGGAAGATATTGTTTTTGATAGGTTTTGACATATTTTTTGTGATGAAACAAATTTTAATAACCTTGAAACGAATATGAATAGCGATATTTGATTATTCATATATCTTTGCAGCAGCATTTTAAGTTACATAGCCTATCAACTATAATCAACATCATATAAAACCCAACCTTTCATTTCGTTTCTGACAATACTATTCATCTTTTTATAATATCTAACTAACAAAACCAGAATGTTATGCATGTAAACATGAGAAAAACCATCTGCTTGGTGGGGCTCTGTTCCCTTTTCGGGGTGCTGAGCACACCACAGGCTCTTGCCGCGCCTGCCGAGGTCGCTTCGGCCGATGAGGTGCAGCAATCCAGGAAAGTGACAGGACAGGTCATTGACAGTGAAGGTGCGCTCATCGGTGCGACCGTCATGGAGAAAGGAACCTCCAATGGCTGCGTCACCGATTTCGACGGCCACTTCTCTATCGATGTGAAGCCTGGTGCCACACTCGTCATCTCCTATGTGGGATATGAGACACAAGAGGTGAAAGTGGGCAACCAGTCTTTCGTGAGCATTGAACTGCAGTCGGAGGGCGGCAACCTCAACGAGGTGGTGGTCATCGGCTACGGTACACAGCGCCGTGAGGCCGTCACCGGTTCGGTGGCCAACGTCAATGGCGAGAAACTCAACCAGATTGCAGCCACCAACGCTGCCCAGGCTCTGCAGGGACGTGTCGCCGGTGTGCTCATGACACAGACCTCTTCCAAGCCAGGCGAGGAGATGCAGATCCGTATCCGTGGCCAGCGCTCACTGAGTGCCAGCAACGACCCGCTGATTGTGCTCGACGGAATCCCCTTCATGGGTCAGCTCTCGGATATCAACCCCACTGACATCAAGTCGATGGATATCCTGAAAGACGCCTCCGCCACCGCTATCTACGGTTCCCGTGGTGCCAACGGTGTGATCATCATCACCACAGCCAAGGGTTACCAGGGTGCTCCCGCCAAGGTGTCCTACAACGGATATGTCAGCTTCAAGAAAGTCTTCCACAAGTATCCGATGATGGACGGTCCCACATTCTCCGAGTTCCGCAAGTATGCTGGTCTCTA
>CADBLU010000112.1 GCA_902795605.1 uncultured Prevotellaceae bacterium
ACGTTCTTGATGAAGCAGAGGCTTGGAATCTTCGGATTCGGAAAAGCCTCATTGGGGTTGGGTCTATTATTGATTTCCATAAATTCCGAGTTATCTTACTTGCAGATGCAAAGATAACGCTTTTCTGCGTATTATTCTTAGGTATGCTTACATTTGTATCATACTTATCATCTTACTTTTTATTATGCACGCTAAAGTATACCAATATTACCAAGCAGAGGGTGGACAAGGAAATCTGACCATTATCTCCGTCATCTTGAAAAAACAAGAATTGGTGTGTAAAAAGAAACAGGAGAATGGTTTTCCATCCTCCTGCCAAAATGAGTATCTGTAGGGCTGATGTGTTCCTACTCTCAATCATAAAGATAGAACATGCGCTCCATCATCTGCCACTTCTCATCGCTTGTGGCGCCAGAGGCACATTGCTGGAAACGGGCCACATAAGCCTCCCACTCAGCCTGACGTGGCAAGGTGGCCAGACGGGCCATGGCCTCGTCCCAGTCGAAGTCGAGCGGGGTCTCCACAATCATCACCAGACGTTGGCCCAGGATATAGATATCCATCTCAAGAATGCCCACCTGGCGGATGCCGTCGAGGATTTCCTGCCATGCCTCGTCACGGCTGTGCGCCTTGCGATAGAGGGCGATGAGTTGCGGGTCGTCTTTCAGCTCCATTGTCTGCACATAGCGTTTCACGGGTTGCCCATAGTCTTTCACCCGATATCCTTCCGTCATACTTCTGCTATTTTACTTTTCTTGAACCAATAAGACCTTAAACCGTACAGAATGATAATAATGAAACAAGCCAGCGGCAGGACGAACGAGACGTTCACGGCGGGATGCCCTAAAATCACTTTCTTGTCGATAATCATTCCCTGCAAGGGAGGCATGATGGCTCCACCCACGATGGCCATCACAAGGAAGGCCGCTCCAAGAGAGGTGTCGCGGCTGTCCACATCCTCCAAAGCAATGCCGTAGATGGTGGGGAACATGAGCGACATGAAGAAACTGATGCCCACCAGACAATAGAGACCGGGCATACCCACTATGACGATGGTGCCGATGGTGCACAACGAGGCACCCGCAGCGAAGATGGCCAGCAAGATGCGGGTGTTGACATATTTCATCAAGAAAGTGGCGATGAACCTGCTGCACAAGAACAACGACATGGCGACGATGTTGTAATTCTGAGCCGTGGCCTTGTTGATGCCCAGGTTGTCGGCATAAAAGATGATGAACGTCCAAACCATGATTTGGGCCGCCACATAAAACATTTGGGCAAGGACGCCCTCACGGTACACTACGTTGTGCCATAGGTTCGACAGAGTCTCTCTGGCTGTGTGAACCTCTCCTTTCGCCTTCATCTCCTCACCCTCGGTCTTGGGCATCTTGGAAATGGCGAAGATAAAGAACATCAGCAACACCACGCAACCGATAGCCACGTAAGGATTGCGGATGACGGCAAGGTCGTGTACGCGGATGCCTGCCTTCTCCGTTTCCGAGAGAGTGTTGAAAATGACCTCGCCGGCAGCGTCACGCTTGTCGGAGATGAGTTGAGGAAGGACGATGAGAGAAGCCACGGCCATACCACAGAGCGACCCCATCGGGTTGAATGCCTGCGCGAGGTTGAGTCGCTGCGTAGAAGTGGCCTTGTCGCCCAAGGAGAGGATGAACGGGTTGGCTGTCGTCTCCAAAAAAGCCAGTCCGAAAGTGAGGATGTAGAGAGAAAAACAGAAGAAAGTGAAGCTCTCACGGGCAGCTGCCGGAATGAAGAGGAAAGCTCCAATGGCATAAAGGGCCAAACCAAGCATCACACCATGCTTGTAACTGTACTTGCGGATGAACAACGCGGCCGGCACAGCCATGGTGGCATAGCCCCCATAAAAAGCGAACTGCACCATCGACGCCTTTGCTGCCGATAACTCCATCAGGGTCTTGAAAGCCGACACCATCGGGTTGGTGATGTCGTTGGCAAAGCCCCATAGGGCAAAAAGTGACGTCACAAGAATGAATGTGAGAAGGTATTTCTTCTCTACCAGTTTTGGTTTTGCCATAATTTATGATTTTTTCAAATGATACTTTCGCTCATCTTTCTTGAATAGAGCTGCCAGTGAGGCAGAAGTCGAATTATTTGTAGACAGGGCCGAAATTGGCACAGGCTCTGTAGTCAGCCCCTTCCTTGTCCATGCCGAAGGCATTCCATGCGGCGGGTCTGAAGATATCCTTGTCCTGCACGTTGTGCATGCAGACGGGGATACGCAGGATGCTGCAGAGCGTGATGATGTCGGCTCCGATATGTCCATAGGCGATGGCTCCATGGTTGGCGCCCCAGTTGTTCATCACCGAATAGACATCTTTGAAGGCGTCTTTTGCCGGGTCGAGACGAGGGGCGAACCAGGTGGTGGGCCATGTCGGGTCGGTGCGCTTGTCGAGGATGTCGTTCACCTCGGGGGCGAGGTCCACGGTCCATCCCTCTGCCAACTGGAGCACCGGACCGAGCCCCTGCACCAGGTTGAGGCGGAGCATAGTCATCGGCATGCCTCCCTTGGAGAGGAAATGCGAGGAATAGCCGCCGCCACGGAAATAGTCGCGGTCGGCAGGCATCCAACTGGTAGCTTTCAGGCATGCCTCCACGTCGGCATCGGTCATCTCCCAGGGCGTCTTCATCGTCGGCCGCCCTTCCTCGTCGGTCATCGCGCCAGTGGCATCCAGCGTGGTGGCTCCTGAGTTGATGAGATGGATGAAGCCGCCGGCCGCACCACCCTGCGGGCGTTGGCCTGTCACTCGCTCCACAGCCTCCGGACTCCAGTAGGTGCGGATATCTGAGAACATCACGCCCTTGTTGGTGAGCAGATGTCCGAAAAGCATCGACATGCCGTTGAGGAAGTCGTTCTCTGTGGCCAAGATATATGCCTCGCGACGGCCATTCCAGTCAAACGAAGTGCACATCAGCGACTCAGGGAAGTCGAAATTGGGCTTGTAGTCGGTCCATTGGCGCTGGCCCTGCACACCGGCGGCGATGGCATTGTGGCCGATGGCCTCTTCCTTGTAGCCCAGTTCGAGCAAACGTTCCGAACCTTGCATAAGGTCGCGTATAATCATCATCGTCTTCACGGTGAACTCCCAGTCCTCGTCTTTTTCCTGACGGTTCTTTCCCTTGCCCTTTCCGTTGAAAGAGGTCATCGGCGTACCGGGGAAGAGGGGACGGTCTTCGTTGTAGTCGTGGCCCTCATTGGGCTTGCAATATTGCTCCACCCAAGCCATCGCCCTGCTGAATTCTTCTTTGTCGTAGATGCCAAAGTCAACACGCCGCAGGATCTCAACCAGAGACACGTATTCTGTGCGCATGCCAAGATATTTCTGCAGGAAGTCGGCATCGACAATCGACCCGGCGATGCCCATGCAAGTGTTGCCGAGCGAGAGATAGCTCTTGCCACGCATCGTGGCCACGGCCTGTGCGGCACGGGCGAAACGCAGGATTTTCTCTGCCACGTCGGCAGGGATGGTGTTGTCGTTGACGTCTTGCACGTCGTGGCCGTAGATGCCGAAGGCAGGCAGCCCTTTCTGCGCATGGGCGGCGAGCACGGCAGCCAGATAGACGGCTCCCGGCCGCTCAGTGCCGTTGAATCCCCACACGGCCTTGGGATAATAGGGATTCATGTCCATCGTCTCGGAACCATAGCACCAGCACGAAGTGACCGTGATGGTGGCCCCCACTCCCTCGCGCTCGAATTTCTCGGCGCAGCGTGCGCTCTCTGCCACCCGGCCGATGGTCTCGTCACTGATGACACATTCCACGGGCGAGCCGTCGCCGTTTCTCAGATGGCTACTGATGAGCTGTGCCACAGCCTTGGCCAGGTTCATGGTTTTCTCTTCAAGGCTCTCTCTGACGCCTCCTTGCCGACCGTCGATCGTCGGCCTGATTCCGATTTTTGGGTAGTTTGTTTTCATTTGTCAAAATATTTTGATTGTTTTAGCGATAGTTCTCATTCCGACATGTTCTTCACATAGGGCAGGTCGACGAGGGTGCCGAAGCCATAGAACTTCCGCGCATTCTCGCCGAGGAAAAGAGTCTTCTCCTCTGCCGTCAGTTCCGGGGTCTTCACAATGAAGTCGTAGGACATGCGATAGGTGATGGCGGTGATGGTGCGCGGATAGTCGCTGCCCCACATAAGTTTCTCCACTCCGACCATGTCGATGGCCTCACGGATGACTCTCACTGCCGACGGGAAGGGATAGAACTCAGAATTGTAGAGCCAGGTGATGCCACCCGACTCCACCATCACGTTGTCGTAGAGGGCCAGGCGCAACTGCTCATGCCACCCCTCGGCAGTAGGCATGCCGAAATGGCCGATGGCCACCTTGAGGGCTGGGCATTCCTCTATCACCTCGCGCATCTCGCCCACCTGGGTGTCGCCGTCGGCCAGGGTGACAGAGAGGATGACTCCGCGCTGCTCCATGAGTTTGAACATGCGCATCATCTCATCGCTATTGAGCATCACGCGCTTCTTGTCGGTGATGATGCGGTGGGCGGGGATGGCGATGCCAGGGAATCCGCTGTCGATGAGGTCGGCAGCCTCGGCATAGAAACCGGGATGCAAATAGTCGGCCATGCCGCAGCAGAAAAAGCGGTCGTGATACTGACGGCGCACGACCTCAAGATAGTCGTTCTGCTGACCGTCGATGAACTCTTGCACGACGACTGCTGCCGACACCTGGGCATAGTTCATGTTGGAGATAAACACCTCTGCCGTGTTGCGCCCGTCAATGAGGAAAGGTGGCAGCATCTGCCGCTCCTCACCGAGAAACATGGCTCTGCCGTTGGGTAATGGGGTGATTTTCTGACCGTTCCAGGTGGTGTCTTGTCTGAGCCATAAGTGGCTGTGTGCGTCAATGATTTTCATGGGTTGAGCAAAAGTTGTGTGGTGGCCGGCAACCTCTTCTGCGCGAGAGGGCACCATCAAGCCGATTTTCGACTGCAAATTTACAAAAAAGCATCTTCTCTGCAAAATCTTCATCAGGAAAATTTGGACAGATGAGAAGTTTTCACCCATCGTCCACAATGTCACAACCATACAACCCTGACGTTGTCTCCCACTTTGCCAGACATTATCATCCCTTCCGAGCCTCTGTGCGATTTCGCCCGCAAAGATTTGGTGCTTTCGCCGAATATTCGTAATTTTGCGCCCGATTATGGCGGGAGCACAACACTCACTCGCGCCGTCTTTTGCATTTGTCCCCTGCGGGGGATGCCATCGTAACCATAGCAAGATGAAAGTTTTAAAATTTGGCGGAACGTCCGTAGGTTCCGTAGAAAGCATTCTCAGTCTGAAACGCATCGTTGAGGCAGAGGCCGCCACACAACCCGTGGTCGTGGTGGTGAGTGCCTTGGGAGGTATCACCGACAAACTCATCGCCACCTCGCAACTCGCCCTTAAAGGCGACGAGCGCTACCGCGAAGAGTTTGATGCCATGGTCGACCGACACCACCAGATGATCAGTGCCATCATCACCGACACTGACAAGCGGGAGCGGCTCACCCGGACCATCGACTCACTTTTCGAACAGCTCAAGAGCATCTATTTCGGTGTCTACCTCATCCACGACCTCAGCGAGAAGACTCTCGATGCCATCGTGAGCTACGGAGAGCGACTCAGCAGCAACATCGTGGCCACCCTCATCGACGGGGCTGAGTGGTACGACGCCCGCGACTTCATCAAGACCATGCGCAAAGGCGGCAAGCACACGCTCGACAGCGAACTCACCCACCGGCTGGTGTGCGAGACCTTCGCCCGGCTGCCTCAAGTGGCGCTGGTCCCCGGCTTCATCAGCCGCGACCGCGACACACGCGAGGTGACCAACCTGGGACGCGGAGGCAGCGACTATACCGCTGCCATCATCGCCGCCGCGCTCGACGCCGAGATACTCGAGATATGGACCGATGTCGACGGCTTCATGACAGCCGATCCCAAGGTGATCAAGACGGCTTATACCATCAACGAACTCAGTTATGTGGAGGCCATGGAGCTCTGCAACTTCGGTGCCAAAGTCATCTACCCTCCCACCATTTACCCCGTATGCGTGAAGAACATCCCCATAAGGGTGAAGAACACGTTCAACCCCACCAGTCCGGGCACCATCATCATGGAGCAGGTGACCAACGACCGCAAACCCATCAAGGGTATCTCAAGCATCAGCGGCACCACGCTCATCACCGTCACCGGCCTCTCCATGGTGGGCGTCATCGGTGTCAACCGCCGCATCTTCTCCGCCCTCGCCGCCAACGGCATCTCTGTCTTCATGGTGTCGCAGGCCTCATCTGAGAACTCCACCTCCATCGGTGTGCGCGACGAAGACGCAGCCTCGGCCGTGGACGTGCTCAACGCCGAGTTCGCCAAGGAAATTGAGACAGGCGCCATGTTCCCCATGCATGCCGAAAGCGGCCTGGCCACCATCGCCATCGTGGGCGAGAACATGAAGCATACACCGGGCATCGCAGGCAAACTTTTCGGCACGCTCGGACGCAGCGGTATCAGTGTCATCGCCTGTGCGCAGGGCGCCTCTGAGACCAACATCTCATTCGTCGTCGACGGCCGCTTCCTGAGAAAGTCGCTCAACGTGCTCCACGACTCTTTCTTCCTCTCCGAATACAAAGTGCTCAACCTCTTCATCTGCGGCATTGGCACCGTGGGCAGCAAACTCATCGAGCAGATCAAGGCACAATACGAACAACTCAAGGAGCGGAGCCGGCTCAAGCTCAACGTGGTGGGCATCGCCAGTTCGAGAAACGCCATCTTCACCCGCGACGGCATCGACCTCGACAACTACAAGCAACTGCTCAAGGAGTCGGCGCCAAGCGACAATAAGCGACTGCATGACGAAGTCATCGGAATGAACATCTTCAACAGTGTCTTCGTCGACTGCACCGCCAGCCGCGAGGTGGCAAGCCTCTACCAGTCGTTCCTGGAGCATAACATCAGCATCATCGCCGCCAACAAGATAGCCGCCTCATCGGACTACGACACCTACAGACAACTGAAACTCACCGCCCTGCAAAGGGGCGTCAAGTTCCGCTATGAGACCAACGTGGGTGCCGGACTCCCTATCATCGGCACTATCAACGACCTCTGCAACTCCGGCGACAAAATCCTCAAGATAGAGGCCGTGCTCAGCGGCACGCTCAATTTCATCTTCAACGAAATCTCTGCCAATGTACCTTTCTCTGAGACAGTGAGACGGGCCAAGGAAATGGGATACAGCGAACCAGACCCGCGCATCGACCTCAGCGGCACCGACGTGGTGCGCAAACTGGTCATCCTCACCCGTGAGGCTGGCTATCAGGTAGAGCAGACCGACGTGGAGAAACGGCTCTTCGTGCCCGAGGAGTTCTTCGAAGGCAGCGCGGAAGAGTTCTGGAGAAGACTGCCCGAACTCGATGAGGATTTTGAAAAGAGACGCCAACGACTCGACGCCGAGGGCAAGAGATGGAGGTTTGTGGCCACTATGGACCACGGCCACACAAGCGTAGCACTGCAGGAAGTGCCCCAAGGACACCCCTTCTACAACCTGCAAGGCAGCAACAACATTGTCATGCTCACCACTGAGCGCTACCGCGAGTTCCCCATGCTCATCCAAGGCTATGGAGCAGGCGCCAGCGTCACAGCAGCAGGTGTCTTCGCCAATATCATGAGCATCGCCAATATCTGAAGCACATGAAACATATCATCATACTCGGCGACGGCATGGCCGACCATCCCGTCGCCCGCCTGGGAGGGATGACTCCTCTCCAGCATGCCGACACTCCATATATGGACATGCTTGCGCGCAAAGGACGCACAGGAAGACTTGTCACTGTGCCCGAAGGATTCCCGCCGGGATCGGAGGTGGCCAACACCGCCATCATGGGCTACGACCTCAACAAGGTCTACGAGGGCCGCGGGCCACTCGAGGCGGCCTCTATCGGCTATGAGATGGAACCCGATGACATGGCCATCAGGTGTAACATCATCTGCCTGGCCGACGGACGCATCAAGAACCATCACGGCGGACATCTCACCACTGCCGACGCCGACGAGCTCATCCACTACCTCGACATGCACCTGGGCGACGAGCGCGTGAGGTTCATCACGGGCATCCAATACCGGCACCTGCTGGTCATCAAGGGCGGCAACAAGCACATCATCTGCTCACCGCCTCACGACCACCCCGACGAGCCATGGCAACCCCTGCTCGTCAAACCGGGCGTCGACGACTGCCCGCAACCCGGAAGGCTCTCTCCCGAGGAGACCGCCGACATCATCAACGACCTCATCCTGCGCTCACAGTCGCTGCTCTCCGACCATCCCATCAATACTGAGCGCCACGAGCAGGGCCTCGACGAGGCCAACTCCATCTGGCCGTGGAGCCCAGGCTACAGGCCATCGATGCAGACCATCGCACAACTCTATCCGCAGGTGACGTCGGGCAGCGTCATCTCTGCCGTCGACCTCATCAAAGGCATCGGACACTATGCCGGACTGCGTATCATCGAAGTGGAAGGCGCCACCGGACTCTACGACACCAACTACGAAGGCAAGGCGGCTGCGGCCATCGAGGCATTGCGCCACGACGACTTCGTCTTCCTCCACCTGGAAGCCAGCGACGAAGCCGGTCACGACGGCAACCTCGAACTGAAGATACGCACCATCGAATACCTCGACCACCGCATCGTGGAACCTATATATAATGAGGTAAAGCAATGGGATGAGCCGGTGTGTATCGCCATCCTGCCCGACCATCCCACGCCCGTAGAACTGCGCACCCATATCAACGAGCCGGTACCGTTCATCATCTGGCACCGCGACATCGAGCCCGACAGCGTAGCCCTCTACGATGAGGTAAGCTGTGTGAACGGCAGCTACGGCCTGCTCCGTCTCGATGAGTTCATGCGCGAACTGATGAGAGCCTGAGCCCCACCCTCACCAGCGGAAGCATCGCCACAGCCCGGCTCTCCATTTGCGGAAAAGTGCCACTGCGGGAAAAGCGATGAGGAAAACAGATCTCATACTTTATAAATGCCTTAAGCTCTTTGGGTATTCACTGAAGAATAGTAATAAAAACAACCCGCCCGAATGGATTTCCACTATACATCAGAGCGCCACGCACAGATTATCATCTATCTGCTCAAGCAATACAGCATACGAAAGGTCATCGCTTCGCCCGGCACCACAAACGTGTGTCTGGTGGCGAGTATGCAGCAGGATCCGTTCTTTGAGATGTATTCTGCCGCCGACGAGCGGTCAGCCGCCTATATGGCGGTTGGCATGGCCGGGGAGACAGGCGAGGCGGTAGTGATCACATGCACCGGGGCCACAGCCTCACGCAACTATAGTCCGGGACTGACAGAAGCTTACTACCGGAAGTTGCCTGTCCTCGCCATCACCGCCACGAGCAGCATCCCAAGGGCTGGCAATCTCTTGCCACAATGCATCGACCGTACACAGATACCGCACGACGTGGCCCGGCTCAGCATTCATCTACGTCCTATCTGCAACGCCCAAGATGAGCGCAACGTGGAACTGGCGGTCAACAAAGCCATCAATGCACTTTTCACCAACGGCGGAGGTCCCGCGCACATCAACATCGAGACTTCTCCCAGTTCTGAGTTTGATGTCACACAACTCCCTTCCGCAAGGGTCATACGGACATACCATGAGCACGATAGCCTTCCGCCGCTACCCCAAGGCAGGATAGCCGTTTTCGTAGGAGCACATCGCCCTTGGGGACAGGAAGCCATCAATGCGATTGACCAGTTCTGTGCAGAGAACGACGCTGTCATTTTCTGCGACCATACGAGTGGCTATCACGGGAAATACCGGTTTCTCGGCGCTCTGGTCGGCGCGCAGTCTGATGATGACGGCAGTCTTTTTGAGACCTCTCTCGCCATCCATCTCGGAGAAGTGTCGGGCGACTACCCCTGCCTTAAACTGCTGCGGAAAGCCAAGCAGGTGTGGCGTGTGAGTGAAGACGGGGAGATGAGAGACCTCGGCAACCATCTCTCTGCCGTTTTCTCCATGCGTGAGACGGATTTCTTCAAGCACTATCTCACAGGGAACAGTGCGACGAAGACTACATATCTGGAACGCTGCAAGGCGCTCGCCACCTCTGTCACGGCTTCCGTTCCCGACGACCTTCCTTTCTCGAATATATGGATTGCCAGCCAGATGGCAAGCCATATTCCCGATGGCGCCACACTGCACCTGGGCATCCTCAACACACTGCGCAGCTGGAACTTCTTCGAGTTGCCCGCCTCGGTCACTACCTCATGCAATGTAGGTGGCTTCGGCATCGACGGATGCGTCTCCACACTGATAGGAGCCTCGCTCACCCACCCCGAGAAACTTTATTTCGGCATCTTCGGCGACCTCGCCCTGTTCTATGACATGAACGTGCTGCTCAACCGCCATGTGGGCCGCAACCTGCGCATCCTGCTGGTGAACAACGGCAAAGGGACTGAGTTCCGCAACTATTCTCACCTTGCCCATAAGATCGGCGATGCTGCCGACACCTATGTGGCCGCGGCAGGACATTACGGCAATAAATCGACTGTCTTGATGCGGCATTATGCAGAGGACGCAGGATTCACCTACCTTTTTGCCAGCAACAAGGAAGAGTTTCTCTCGAAGCGTGCACAGTTTGTTGACCCTGTCATCTCCAAGCCCATCCTCTTCGAGGTGTTCACTGACAGCAAAGATGAAAGTGACGCGCTCTTCGCCATCAATCACATCATCAAACCTGGCCTGCGCACGCAGACCATCCAAACGATGAAATCGGCCATCAAAGGGGCACTGAAGTCCGTCGGAGTGAAAGTTAAAGAATAAGCATCATGGCATTGAAAGACTACCTGCGCCGCACAGCGGAATTCATCATCCACGGTGTGCCTGTCAAGCACATCACGGCCAAAGTCACCTGCACCCAACCTTCCGAACAGTTGGCGGGCAAGCGCATTATCATCACTGGCGGGGGACGTGGATTGGGACTGGCCATGGCAAAGAGGTTTGTGGCCGAAGGGGCAAAGGTGCTCATCGCCGGCCGCAATGAGGCGACGCTCAAAGAGAGCGCCCAAGCCATAGGCTGCCTCTACCTGAAACTCGACGTGCGGCAAGTGGAGACATTCGATGCTTTCATGCAGCAGGCCTTTGACATGCTGGGCGGTGCCGACTGCCTCGTGAACAATGCCGGCGTCTCGCACCATGAGGGCGATATCAGCCGTGTCACCGTCGAGGACTTCGACACCCAGATCAACACCAACCTGCGCGGCGCCTATTTCCTCACGCAGAAATTCCTCGCCCGTTATGTGCCGACTGCCGAAAAAAACGGGCATATCCTCTTCATCTCTTCAGAGCGAGGAATGATGGCCGACGACCTGCCCTACGGCCTCACCAAGGCCGCCGTCAACAGTCTCGTGCAGGCGCTGGCCGTGACGCTCGTCGGCAAGAACATCCGTGTCAATGCCGTGGCACCGGGAGTGACTACCTCCGACATGACACGCGTGAAAGCCGACGGCGATCTCTTCCGTGCCTCCCAGGCCACCGAGCGGGTCTACTTGCCTGAAGAGGTGGCAGAGACGGCGTGTTTCCTCCTCTCCGAGGCCTCCAACGTGCTCAACGGACAAATCCTCGTCTGCAACGAGGGAAAATCCATCAATTTCAGAAGATAGGGTATTCTTTAGGCCGCTTTTATCTGCCAATACTTATACAAATAGGCTATCAAGCAAGTGACGCCCAGCGACACGAGAATAAACAGCAGGGCATGCGTCTTCAACCACTCCTGCCCCATTGTCTCGCTCATCACCATCATCGGCAAACGCTGATAAAATGCCCCTCATCTCCTCTCCACATACTTTTTCCCGTCTTTAATATAGATGCCGCGAGGAGAACTGCCTGACTTCCGGCCGGAGAGGTCGTAGACGGCAGAGGCACCATTCGAGGATGTGACAACAGACTGTATGCCGTCGGGAAGAGTCTCTGCGAATTGCCAAGCATCAAACTTGACGCTCGACGACTCTGTGAAGACAAAATACACGTTCTTGACACCCTTGAAAACAGTCGGATCGACGGTGATGGTGTGTTCCTCGATACTCGGCGAGTAGAACTCCAGAGTGGCGGCGGGTGCCGCACCGATATTCTGAAGACGGATCTCCAACTTTCCCCGGCCGCTGGCCTTGAGAGTGAACGACTGGGCACCCTCACTGCCGAAATCGGCTCCACGCACCATCGTCCAGTCACCGGCCTTCATGCTCACCTGCAGGTTCTTTGAGGCGTCGTTACCCAGATTGCTGACCGACGGCACCCTGACGATATTGGTGAAACTCTCATAGCTGATACCGCCCGAGGTAGACATCGTCTCGCCCTGCTGCTCAACATAGGGGTTCAGGTTGTGCAGTGCCTTCGGTCCGGCATTGGTCATGGTCACCTTGCCTATCTGCTGCTTGCTCTCATTGACGTTCACCTTTTCCACACCGATGGAGCGGAATCCCGAAGCACCCGTCTTCATATTCTGCTCAAGCACCATCGAATGGTAGAAGAGATAGTAGTTGTCGCCAAACTTCTGCAGGTGCGTGTGGTTGTTGCCCCACCCGAAACCAAAAGAACCGGGATTGGCCACATATTCGCCGCGATACTCCCATGCGTCGGGGTCGAGAGGATTGTCGGTCACCATGTAGCACATGCTGCACGATGAGGGCGCAGGGGCAGTGCCGCGCTTGCTGTAACTGTTCCAGTCGTTACGGTCAGACCATGAGGTGTTGTAGGTGTAGACCCACCGCCCGTCCATCATATTGAGCTCACTGGCTTCGAAAAGATAGGGCGCCGGCAGGTTGACGGCCTTCCCGTCAAGCTCAGTCATGCTTCTCTTGAGCTTGGCAATGCGAGAGTTGCCGGGCATCAGTTTGTTGCCCTGACTGTTAGGGTCGCCGCCACCGAAGGCTATCCATCCAATCCCCTCGTCGTCGATGACCACACCAGGGTCAAAAATCCAGTTGCACGGACTCACACCTGGTGTGCTGCTGTCGATGAGCGGCTTGGACAGAGGCGACCACCACGGGCCAACGGGAGAGTTGGACTTGAGCATACCCACACTGCCTCCACTGTTGGCAAAATAGAGGAAGAACTCGTCCTTGTTGCCCATACCCTCGCGCCAGGTGACAGAGGGAGCCCAGGAAGCAGCAAAACGCCCTCCCCACGAACTGCACAGTTTGCCTACGTCGATGGTACCGTGAAACGTCCAGTTGGCCATATCATCGGAAGAAAAGACAACCAGCGACTTGATGGAGCCGTAGCCGTTGCTGTCCTTCTTTCCATTGGCGATAAACTGCTGGTGGTCGTTGGTGCCATAGACATATACTCGCCCATCATACTCCAAAGCAGTAGGGTCGGCACAGAACACACAAGGACTAATGGGATTGCCATAGGACGAGGTCTTGTAGTTCTTGGCCACATTCTGCGCCCCTGCAAGAGCAGCAGAGCACATCAAAGCACATCCGAAAAGAAGTCTCAAGTTCATATCGTCAAGAGTTTAGTCTTCATCTAAATAGTTATATCTTAACTTTAATTTTTCCAAATAAAGGAACAAACGAGAGCTAAAACAATGCAAAAGTAT
The DNA here is from genome assembly GCA_902795605.1 of uncultured Prevotellaceae bacterium. Classification (GTDB taxonomy): domain Bacteria; phylum Bacteroidota; class Bacteroidia; order Bacteroidales; family Bacteroidaceae; genus Prevotella. The sequence goes on from CADBLU010000112.1 coordinate 13,638, forward strand.
AAAAAAATAAACAATCAGAAAAAAGAAAATTGCCAAATCTGAATGGATTGGCTGGCTTTTAATAAATTCGGCCCGTTTACAGGGTTATGAAAGAATTAGACTCATCCCTGCCCCCAAAGAAATCCACCATTCATACTTCTCATTTATAAGAATAAGGTAACTGAAATCATTAACATCTATTTGGAAATAATCTGTCCCAAATGATAGAAGAACCACAAAAGTACCTCTATTAAATATAGGAAACAAAAACAATAAAAAAAACTTGGGCGTTTTGAGAATTATTCATAACTTTGCAACTACTGAGATGGGGTGCGTGGCAACATACGTATCCGAACTGGAAGTTTTTCTTAATAATCTAAGCTTGGAGAACTTTATTCTATGAACACCTGTCGAATAATAGATGCATACCACAATTATAAGGCAATGATGTCGGACCAAGAGGACTGTAGCACTTTTGTTTACAAAGGTGAACTGATTGCTTCAAGGGTGGCCGCTAATAGAGACCTGTCTTCCGCGTATATCCTTTGGACCACGCCCGATGGTCTGGAGGAGTGCAAGATACAGAGGAAGGATGACACACTATGCATCACTGAATTATCCACCCGTCCTAATTTTATATTGGATGACCCGGCCCTGGCTACCTATTTTAAAAACAAAGACGTTGCGGAATGGGTAGACCTCTGTCACTATACCGATGCTCAAGGTGCCGTCCACTATGACTCCTCCTACGACTCATTGCCCGTTTCCACCGACACTTCCGCCCCTCTCTCTATGGGGGATTTGCGCAAGCACGTCTGTGAAATGCTAACACAAAGTTGCAAATACAATCAAGGCGACACCGTCATTCTGGTGGGTGCCATCGGCAAGTGTCCCCTACTCCACGACCTCATGAGAAAATCACTCGGAGTGGCAACCTTTTTTGCCAATGACGAGACGGGTGAGGCAGACAATTGGCAGCGCTCTTATAACAAACAGGAAAACAGTCCGTTGAAACTCTTTTTCGTCGGCATCAAAGACAACCCTTCAGCCACCCTCAGCCTGCCAGCCGTCTATGGTGTGGACTATCGTGTCGTATTGCCATTCTCTGATACGGAGGACGTGGACACAAAGATCTTCAACGATTACACCATACACGATCTGATGCTGCAGCATCCAGATACCCCAGACTTGCAGTTCCAAGGCCATGACGCTGTCTGTCTGAAAGTCAGGGCCGACACAGATATGGCAGGAAACCAGTGGCTCACCGCTGTCTATGCCGACGACAGCCGACGCCGCTTCCCTACTCTCAACAGTCAATTGTGCGACACCAGTTCCATCCATTTATTGAAAATAAAAGAAGCAAAATAAATCCATGAACGAATACTTATCGCAATACCTTGTCAGTGAAGAAGAACTGGAGCAACTTCAGCAGACACTGGCGGCCACTATCGACAAAGACCTGAAGTCGGACAACAGGCTGAGAGCCTTCTTCCTGTTGTACCAGCTTGCCAAAACCTCTATGGATGCCATCGAGAAACTCGACAAGAAAGGTTTTATCCAACATCTGCTGGACGAAGTGGAGAAGGAGAAAGGCAGACTCAACCAGATCTTGGCTGAAAGGGCCGACGAAGTGCAAAAACAGTACAACAAGCTCGTCGATGAGGTGGAAAACATCAGGCAGGAGCTGCACCAACGGGGCAAATGCATCGACGACATCCTCGAGGGGTTGGGAGAGAAAGGCGACACCGAGGCCATCAAACAACAGAAAGAGGCCATCAAGCTGAAGATGGACGAGATGGAAGGACTCATTCAGGAAATCGTGAACACCAGGCAAAAAGACAGCTTTGCTGAAATCATACGCCTGGCGGCCAACAAAGAAAAGGGGCATTGAACCTACAGCCATGAGCTCTTTGCGCTACGGATATTATTGGCCCGACACCACCGCCCTGGGGCCAGGACACCGCTTCGTTCTCTGGATGCAGGGATGCAGGCGACGCTGTTTCCGCTGCGCCAGCCCCGAACTGATGCCGCTGGACAAAGGGCAAAGTATGTCGGTAGCAGAAATGGCCAACCTCGTGTGCGCCGACCCTGCCACAGAAGGCCTGACCATCTCTGGAGGAGAGCCACTGCTGCAGTGTACTGCTGTGACCGACCTGATAGAGACGGTGCGGGAAAAAAGACCCGCCCTCAATGTCATCCTCTTCACCGGATATCTCTTGGAAGACCTGAAATCGGACGAGGCCCAAAGACTCCTCAGAGGGGTCGACCTGCTGATTGACGGTGAGTATGAGGATGACTTAAACGACGACAAAGGACTCAGAGGGTCATCCAACCAACGGCTACACTTCCTTACAGACAGGCTCATCCCCTGGAGAGAGCAACTGCTCCATGGCGCAAGGCGTCGCGAAATCCACATGATGGGACAACACGAGACAATCACTATAGGTATTGCGCCTCGGCGTACATCAAACGGCATAAAATAAAACGTCCACTCACAAAACATTGATTTATGGTTAGAAGACCGAGAAAACACGACCGCGATTATTACCGAAGACATATATACGGCCGCTGGAACCCAGAGACCAGCAGTGGTGTGTGGTTGGAGAATCATGTATATCAACAACTGATGAAAGACCTCGAGTATCTGAGGGCTCACCCCAAAAACGCCAATCCCGAAGAGGTGCTCAGACTCTTGGGCAGAATCATGGCAGCCTGGAAGGACGAGAGAGGAAAATTCCAAGATGTGATGAAAGAGATGATACAGCATTACAAAGAAGCTGTCTCTGTCATCGAACAAGACGAAAAGGAGATCAACAGTCTCAGACAAGTCATCGACCAGTTGGAGAGAGAAATCGACCAGGCCATTAAAAAGCAGAACGAGATACAGAGAGAAATTGACGAGATAAAAAAAGAGCGCCGCAAGGATCAGGAGTTAGCCGTCGAATACAGAAACAAGGCCGTAGAGGCTTTCAACGGGATTGTAGACGACATCTATTTCAAGAAATACGCCTCCGCCCAACTCGTTGAGATTGAATCCCTGCTAAACAACATGGACCGCTTGCCTCTCGGCGACCAGGCCTTGCAGGGCCTCGCCGTGGAATGCCTTGGCAAAATTCATGCCACCCGACAAGATGTAGAGAGAAAGAAAGCCGAGTTTGCCATGCTCCATGCCGTCGTTACACAGCAAGCCAAAGAACTGTTGGAACAGTTTGAGAAATGGCGCGACGACATGTACTTCGATAATGAAGAGGAGTATCCCAGTAAGCACGTCGACATGGGCTTCTGGTCGAGAGGCTACTTCGACGAACTCATGCAGCAGGTGAGAGAGCTCTGTCACCGGCTGGAGACAGCGCCGCAGACCATAGGCTACATGCCTGAACAGCTCAAGGAGGACATGACGACAATCGTACAACTGAGGAAAGAAGGAGAAGAAGTCGTTGAGGATGTGCTGTGCATGAGTCATCAGTCAGAGATGATGGAAGTATTGGGCCATATCGCTGCCATCATCCTTGCCGAAGAGTATTTCTTCCGTCTCATTTTCTGGGGATATAACGACAATGACGAGCGCGACTCCTTTGTCGTTCAGATGCTTAACCATACCTGCGAAAACAAGATACAGCTCATTTTTACACCTGTCGACAAGACCAACAGCATCTGCCTATATCAATTCTGTGTAGGCCAGCATCATGACGAAGCAAGAATCCAACAACTGTTGAATTCGCTGTTCAACGAGTTCGGTCTGAATGGCATCACTGTCCGGCAGCAGGGAGCGTCGGCATCTCGTTCTATCGTGGAGTCGCTCGAATTCACAAAGCCTGGCAACACGATACATCTACCCGCGGAACTGAACCTGTTGCGCGCGACTTCAGAATAATTTATCAACATATAAACTACAATCACCATGAGCGCAAATCACACATATATGTCGGCAGAGACCTATCTTGCCCTTGAGACGGAAATCCTAAAGTTGCAGGAAGGGAACGGCCAGGAATTAAAGAAAGTGGAACAGAAAGTGAGTTCGCAACTCCAGCAGATGCAGAGAAGCGGCCAAGCCACCTTGAACAAGCTGAACCAACAGCGCAGAGCGAACATCAGCCAAATCACACAAGCGATGCAGGGAGTCAGGAATGCCGCTGCCGATGCCCAAAGCGACGCTGCGGCAGCACAACGCCAACTCACACAACTCAATGCAGCCGCCAGAAACGCCCAAGCGCAGGTAGACCAACTGAACGAAGCGACAAAGCAAGCCTTCGCCACTGCCGCGCAACTCTATCAGGAAATGAAAAACCAGTTCGCTGCTACCCGTCTTGATGTCGCCTATCAGCGATTCGCATCGGCCGACCAAGCAGCCATCGAGGCACTGATCAAGCAAGCAGATGCGCAGCAAGCTGGCAGCAACGCTTTGCAGATGTTGGCTGTCAGCATCATGAACGACATCCACGTGATGGATATCTATGTGGCACAGCAACGCGCACTCTTCGATGCCGATTACCTCAAGGCCACACGGTTGGCAGGCACCATTCTGGCACAATGCAAAAACGTGGAATCCGATGCCAAAGATGATGACGGCAAGCCTCTTGACATCAGTTTCTGGACCGACGGACGCTATGCTCTCGTAAAGGAGGAGGTTGCCGCCATCCAGCAGCGTCTCGAAAGCAGTTACGAAGACCCATCCTATTCTTTTGACGATTTGAAAAAGGATCTTGCCCGGCTGGAGGAACTCCATAAATTAGGCAAGCAATTGGTGGCCGAAGGCATCGAGGCGAGCAGGCACTCTCTCAACAGAGAGGCTCAAGGTCTCGAATGTATGAACATCCTCCATGAAGACCACCACTTCACGCAAGTAGGAGCCGGCTTCGACATGAACGACCCTCGCGAGGCATATATCGTGAGGATGAAGCGCCACACCGACGGGGCCCTCATCGAGGTCATCGTCAATCAAGGGAAAAAGCCCGGAGAATATGAAGTCTATTTCCGTTTGGATGCCACCACATACCAGGACCAAAGAGTGATGGACACCATCAACGGCGCCATCGCAGAAAGTTTCAGAGAAGCAGGCGTAAAAATGGAACTATTCAAAAACTGCTCTCCAGAGCCGATGCAGAACTTTATCCCCGGACAACCAGTGACGGTGTCCGACGTTGCCCGCAGACGTCATGGCATACAGCGCCGACAACGTCCGTCATCCATCTAATGTCTCAAAGATAGTTTCCCCATACCATTCTCTCAACCCGACTACTCTATGGAAAGGTTCAACGCACTCAATATCGATTCCCAAAAAAGAACAGCGCTGACGGCTATTTACACCTACAGCGACAACTTCATCGACAAGGGGCTACGCCGATACACGTTCAAACAAGCCATGCATCTTTATCTCAGAGAGCATGGATATAAAGTCATTGTCTACTACAACACCTCAAATGGTTTCTATTCGTTTGAGAAGGATATGCTTGAGACATTCCTCTCGCCTGTGCAGCCCCCCGACAGTGGCAGTGGCGACATCGTCGTCCAACCCGAGCAAAGGGGCAGGCTCAGAGGCTCTGTGCTCGGCAAACGCACAAGAAGAAACACACCGGGACGCAGAGACATACCCGATGACGGCGTGCCTGTGAACCGTCCAGAGCATAACCTCTATTTCGATGAAGGTAACCAGATGTGGTGTGTCAAAGTGGTGGGAAACCGCGTCGCCAACATGGATGAGATTATCTACAATATGACCAAAAGGAGGCACGTGGCCATCCTGGCCGATGTCTCCGACACTTCGGCCGAATTCGACATGAGCATCATGGACACATTGGTGACAACCATCAAGCAGATTTTTGACTCTTCACAACTTGACAAATCAGACATCAACGACAACCGTCTGATTCTTCTTGTCAATGCGCAGGCATGCCGCTCGAAGGTGATGGAACTCTTCCAAGGTGCCCCCCTGCCACCACAGCACCCCAGTTCGCTGCTGCGTGCATTCTACCAGTATTTCATTCGCATACCAGAGAAGCTCGACCACTACATCCTCGACTTCACACATTCGTTCCCTCTGCCACAACCGACCACCCAAGATGTGATCAACACCCTGCTCAAAGCCCGAAACGACAGCGGAATCACGAAAAACGTTGACTGGGCTGCCCTCAACGATATCTGTGAGCAGTTTGCCTTGATGGACGGAATGACTTTCAATCAACTCTATCATCTGATGAGTGAGAAGAACGAATATACCTATGATGCTTTCAAGAACGACAACATCAAAAAACGGGGCGACAGTATCAGATCACTCGACGAACTTATCGGACTTGCAGAAGTGAAAGAACAGATTGCCGCCTTTAGAAACAGGATGGAGATGGCCATCGAACGGGGGGAGGATATCTCTTCGCTCAACAAACATCTCGTCTTCTACGGCAATCCCGGAACAGGAAAGACGGTGGTAGCACGAATTATGGCCGGCATTTTCCGCGACCTGGGACTCGTCAGAAAAGGACATCTCGTGGAAGTCTCGCGAGAGCATCTGGTGGCAGGATATGTAGGACAATCAGCCATCAAAACCTCCAATGTGCTCGACTCCGCTATGGACGGTGTACTCTTCATCGACGAAGCCTATAGGCTTGCCGACGGCGGAGAGAATGATTTCGGCAAGGAAGCCGTCGACACCATCCTGGCTCGCATGGAAAACGACAGAGACCGCCTCGTGGTCATCTTCGCAGGATATGAGAAAGACATGGAACGTCTCTACAAGCTCAACGACGGCATCCCAAGCCGCATCAACACCTATCTCAACTTCCACGATTACAACGAGGAGGAACTGAAGCAAATCTTCCTGATGATGGCACGCAAGAAATACACCGTTCCCCCCGAGGTGGAAAGGGTGCTGGAAGCTGCCATCAAATATGCCATGGGCTACAAGTCGCGCACCAATGACACGGACTACAAATTCGGAAATGCCAGATGGGTGCGCAACCTCCTCGAGAAAGTGGAATACCGTGTGGCGGCACGACGGAAGACCTCCGACATCTCTGTGCTCCAAAGCTCTGACTTTGAGATCAGCGACATGAAGGAACTTATCGGTTTTTCACCCGACAAGGAAACTCAGACGGAGACGGAACCTTCCAACATGGAGAAACTACAGGCTATGATTGGCCTCGAAGGAGTGAAGAAAGAGATGCGCACGCTCGTGGGTAGCGTCGAGTCTGAACGCAGGCACCGTGAGGCGGGACTCAAGCCTAAAAAGAGCCAAGGCCCCTCAAGACACATGGTGTTCTCAGGCAATCCCGGCACAGGAAAAACCACTGTCGCACGGCTTCTGGGAGGCATCTACTATGACTTGGGATTACTCAGCAGAGGGCACGTTGTGGAAATAGAAAACAGGGGATTCCTTATACAAGGCTATGAGGGACAAACAGCAAAACGTGTCAACGAAGTGTTTGACAGCGCCAAAGGCGGAGTGCTCTTCATCGACGAGATCTACTCACTTATCCTGAATTCTCAAGACACCTTCGGTCATGAGGCGCTGAGCACACTCATCACCCGTATAGAAAACGAGCGCGACGACATCGTGGTGGTCTTTGCAGGCTATGCAAGTAAAATGAAAGGCTTTTTCAGCAACAATCCGGGCTTGGAATCACGTTTCAACAAGTATATCCATTTCGATGACTACAATGCAGGCGAACTCATGCAGATTGTCATGGGATTTCTGGCGGAGAACGACCTGCAACCCGATGATGCGGCACTTACCGCATTAGAAGAATACATCAACAGTTGCTGCCCGCTGGCCCCGCAAGCTGGCAACGGGCGTTGGGCACGCAATCTGGCCGACTGGATTGTCTCTGCACATCAGGACCGTGAAATTAGAGAGAATCTCTCCACAAGAGAGGAACTGACCCAATGCACTTTGAATGACGTGCAGGAAGGTGTGCGCCGGTTTGGCGACAACCAACTGAGGGGCAGCCATTTCAGCAACGACTTCTCTAAATGAATAAAAACAGATAAAAGTGATAAATGATGGAGACTATACAAATCAAATGCCCCGTCTGCGGATGCGACCACGACGTCCGCGAACTATGCCCTCAATGTGGCTTCGAATACCATCTCATGGTCACACCGCCGAAAGGATGGCTTCAGGAAGCAGAGGAGAAACGCCTCGCTGATGCCTGTGCCAGATGGCAAGCCCTCCAGGAGTCGCGGCAAAAAGCCGAAGAAGGAAAGACACCCCTGGGATTTCTCATCACCCAACGGCTGGTGGTCTATAGCCTCTATGAGGGACGGAATGTCTTTGGTGCTCCTGGCGGCCAGGCTGCCGAGGGTGAGCATTTCCAGCAACTCATGTTTCCGGGGGTTATCTTGCAGCAGAGACATTTCGCTATCGACGCTGCACGTGGAGAAGATGGACGGAAAGTGAACTTCTCTGCCTGCATGCTCGCCAATGGCTCTACCGCCATCTGCGTCAACAGTCAGACGAAACAACTTTCAGCAGATTCTCTTCCCATAGGCGACAACGACAACATCCTCATTTGCCCCGAAGGAGGCACTACATGCATAGAACTGAAACTAAGGAAGAACCTCAACAGATAACACATCAAGCATAATGGCAAAGAATTCTATTCGCAAACAAAGAAAAATACTAAAATTGGAGGAAAGACGCCTCAAACTTCAGGAGCGGAAGTCACCAATAGCGCCAACAGCACCTATAGCACCTATAGCACCTATAGCCTCACTACTTCAGCCCCCCCCTCAACACCCCGATCATGAGGACATTCTTGAGAAACTCATCGATGTTGACTCCATGCTTCGGACGCAATCGAGCATTGCCTTGTCGCAGTTTGCCGATGACAACAATCATCTGCAGCGGGTCATCCAGACACAACACCTTGGGCTCGAGGGGCTGCTCAAACAGATGGGCGTGGAGATAGTAGAGTCGGCAGGAGGCACAATTTTCAACCCCGAGTTCATGCAGGCAGAATCTAAACTCGTCGACACTGACGACGAAAAACTTCATGGACGCGTGGCAAGGTCTGTCACTCCCCTCTTCCTGAGGAAGGGCGACGGCCCCGCTGAAGACCGTGTGATCAGATATGAACGGGTCATGCTTTACAAAGACATCAACAAAGACTAACCTTACAATTTTAGGTAGGTTCTATTAATTATGTCGAGACGATTTTTGATTTTTAGTCGAGAGCAGAGTGTAAGTCGCAAAGGGAGTATAGCGGGCTA
>CADBLU010000113.1 GCA_902795605.1 uncultured Prevotellaceae bacterium
AGGCTGATTACTTTTCAGTCTTTTTCGGTATTAACAATAAGAAAGAGAGCATCACTCGCTTCGATACCGTGTCATTTATATATGTTTTATTATAAATAAATAAGGAATTATGGAAGAGGACAAAAGACCAAAAGGATTGGCTATAGCAAGAATACTTGCTGGAATAACAATTGTGCTGAACGTCGTGCACTATATTAGGATAGTGAGTGCCGACGCTAACATTCCACAAGGCGGATGCGGGACAGGTTTGGTGGGTTTAGCATTCATTCAAATCATCTTGTTTATTATCATGTTGTGTTGCGTGATTCCTTGGATTTATTTGGAGGCGAAAAACCCAGAGAGCCCCCATGGCGGTTTAAAAGCTGTTGGCATCTGCATCCTGGCGTTTCTGCTATGCGTTGTTGTCTCCCACTGTACTTACTCTGACCCCAATCGACCCATCAACAAGGAAAGAACTTATGATGTTCCAGCGGAAGAAGTAATAGAGTTTACGGAAGAAGAAATCTCAAATATTTATGATGAGGATGATTCGTCAACTGAGGGTGATTCGTCAACCGAGGGTGATTCGCCAACCGAGTAACAGTTCAACGAATCTTACGCTCAGGTGGATTTGCAATCCACCTGCATGGAGTATGAGCATTTTTAATGCGATTTTCGGATTAAAAATCCTTCTATTCACTGCGTCGGGATTGCAAATCCCGACGAGCATTACTTTATTAGTTGTTCACCAATCAAGAAAGTGGAGAAGGACGCTACCGTTCCTGGTACGTACCCTTCGATTATACGGTGAGCGAATCAGATTTGGAGAAATTCAAATTTTACAAGATTCACATGATTGCAGCTTCTGGAAATGAACAAGGTGGAGAGGTGCAAGATGTTACTAAGGTTTACATTTATATTTCAAGTGTATCTGCAGGAACAACGCTCACTCATAACAGACCATACGTGATTGTCTCTAAACAGGCCGTGGAGAATCATGTGTTTAGGGCTGAGAATATCGACCAAGTGTATCCCGAAAATAACGAAAGCAGCCTGCACTTGGAGTCAGCAGAATTCAACTATGACTTCTATGGCACCTATAGAGATTACGGTTCAGTGGCACCAAAAGAATGGTATGCATTAACACCTAATGGCAAGATAGCAGCGAATGCAGCTGCAGAAAACAAATTGCGTTCATACGTTTGGGCACTTAAAGTGACTGCAAGAGGTGAAAACAGTAATTACGGCAACATAAGTTTTGCTTTCGCTGATGAAAATGATACTGACCAGATTTCAACTTATACCATCACTGAAGACAATGTGATAGAGGGCTTCTACACAATTGACGGTGTGAAGGTGGATGAACCTGTCAAGGGTGTCAATATTATCCGGACCAAGGACGGTAAGACAAAGAAAATATTCGTCAAATAATTGAGAATTAAATGAAAAAAGTATATATAGAACCGGAAATATTCGTGGTTGTCATAGGTAAAGTGATGGACGTTATTGAGCCGTCGGACCCCTATCCTTTTAATACCAACCAGAATAACACCTTCGACGAAGAGGAAGTGAACGGCACGATAATAAACCCCCTCTGGGATACAGCAGATAATTAATCATCCCTGACTAAAAGCGCCCCTCCCCACTGAAATGTAGGGAGGGGCGCTTTTATTTAGAAAGGAATTGTTAACATCACGGCCTAAACATCTGTCAAATTCTCAAAAAAAAGGGAAAAATAAATAACGGATTCTTTGTTTTCATCCCGATTTTCACTATCTTTGCAACACTTACTTTACCAATTCACAATCAAATGAAAACAATTTACGATTTCTCTGTCAAGGACAGAAAAGGAGGCAGTGTATCACTGAGAGAATACGCCAATGAGGTCATCCTCATCGTCAACACAGCTACAAAATGCGGTTTCACCCCTCAGTATGAGGAGCTCGAGAAACTCTATGAGAAGCACCATTCCGACGGTTTCACCATTCTCGACTTCCCCTGCAACCAGTTTGGCCAGCAGGCTCCCGGCACCGACGAGTCGATACACAGTTTCTGCAAACTCACTTATGGCACTGAATTCCCACGTTTCAAGAAAGTCAAGGTCAACGGCGACGACGCCGACCCCCTCTTCAAATACCTCAAGGAGCAGAAAGGATTCGCCGGATTCAATATGGACCACCCCATCGCCGGCATCCTCGACAATATGCTCAGCGAAGCCAACCCCGACTATAAGAACAGCCCCGACATCAAATGGAACTTCACCAAATTCCTCATCAACAAGAAAGGTATGGTGGTGGCCCGCTTTGAGCCGACAGAGAAATTTGAGGTCATCGAGCAACAGATTGTAGAACTTCTGAAATAAGCGCTATGCCTGCAAGAGAACATGTGAAATGCCTGATCATCGGCAGCGGACCGGCAGGATACACCGCCGCCATCTATGCGGCCCGGGCCAACTTGCAGCCCGTGGAGTATTGCGGACTGCTGCCGGGCGGTCAACTCACACAGACCACCATCGTGGAAAACTTCCCCGGCTATCCCGAGGGAGTGGACGGCAACCAGATGATGCTCGACCTGCGCACGCAAGCCGAGCGGTTGGGCACCGACCTGCGCGACGGTGAGATAGTGAAGGCCGACTTCAGCGCGCGCCCCTATGTGCTGACCACCGACGGCGGGACAGAGATTGAGGCCGACACGGTCATCATCGCCACAGGCGCCTCTGCCAAATACCTGGGACTGGCCGACGAGCAGAAATACAATGGGCAGGGAGTGTCGGCATGCGCCACCTGCGACGGTTTCTTCTACCGCAAGCGCACCGTGGCCGTGGTGGGCGGTGGCGACACTGCCTGTGAGGAGGCCCTCTACCTTGCCTCTCTTGCGAAAAAAGTCTATATGATTGTGCGCAAGCCCTACCTGCGCGCCTCCGAGGTGATGCAACGCCGGGTGATGGAGAATGAGAAGATAGAGATCCTCTTCGAGCACAACACCGTGGGACTCTACGGCGACAACGGCGTGGAGGGAGCACATCTGGTGAAACGCAAGGGTGACGCCGACGAGCAACGCTAAGACCTGCCCATCGACGGGTTCTTCCTCGCCATCGGCCACAAGCCCAACTCCGACGTGTTCAAGCCCTGGCTCGAGACCGACGAGACAGGATATATCATCACCATCGACGGCACACCACGCACCGCTCTGCCGGGCGTCTTCGCGGCAGGCGACGTGGCCGACCCGCACTACCGGCAGGCCATCACGGCAGCCGCCAGCGGTTGCAAGGCAGCCATCGAGGCCGACAGATTCCTCAGAGGTATCTGAAATACCTGACGCCGCCCATGACCACCATCCTCCTGACAGGCCTGCTCATACCCTTGGCAGGCACTATGCTCGGTGCCGCCTTTGTCTTCCTCATGAGGGAACAGATGTCGGTGCTGCTGCAGAAGACCTTGTTGGGATTCGCATCGGGAGTGATGGTAGCCGCATCGGTGTGGTCGCTGCTCATACCCGCCATCGAGATGGAAGCCAGCCACGGCAAATGGGCCGTCGTGCCCGCTGCCGCAGGCTTGCTCTTAGGTATGGCATTCCTCTTGTCCATCGACCACTTCACCCCTCACCTCCACTTAGGCACATCCACCCCCGAAGGTCCGCGCTCGCACCTCTCACGCACGGCCATGCTCTCGTTGGCAGTCACCATCCACAACCTGCCCGAAGGCATGGCCGTGGGCGTGGTGCTCGCAGGTGCGGCCGACGAGAGTGCCGGCATCACCCTGGCCAGCGCCATCGCCGTCTCTATTGGCATCGCCATACAGAACATCCCCGAGGGAGCCATCATCTCCATGCCCATGCGCGCTGAGGGGCACAGCCGGTGGCGCTCCTTCATCATCGGCAGCCTGAGCGGAGTGGTAGAACCTATCGGTGCACTGGCAGTGCTGCTCCTTGCCTCGCTGCTGGTGCCGGTGCTGCCCTACACGCTGGCCTTTGCTGCCGGCGCCATGCTTTATGTGGTGGTAGAGGAGCTCATCCCCGAAGCCTCCGAAGGCGAGCACAGCAACCTGAGCACCATCGGGTTCGCCATCGGATTTGTATTGATGATGGTGCTCGACGTGGTGCTGGGATAAAGAAACTTTTTTAGGATTTTTCTAGGTTTTTCTAGGGATTTCTAGTTTTTCTAGTTCTTCTAGTTTTCCTAGGATTACTAGTTTTCCTAGGATTCCTAGGACTTTCTAGGGCTCCCTTGAACCGTCTTCATCAATCTTCTTTGGCTTCTTCTTCGGCATCACCCAAAGCCCGAGGAAGGTGAGGATGCCGTTGAGCATCAGCAGTTCATAGCCGAAATGATAGTCGGTATAGGTCTTGGTCCACAGGTCGGCGGCAAAGCAGATGAGCGGTGAGGCCACGGCGATGTAAGGCGCGGCATGGTCGTTGACGGGCCGGCGGGTGAGCAGGCTGAAGGCAAACAGACCTAAAAGGGGACCGTAGGTATAGGAGCACATCACATAGATGGCGTCGATGACACTCGGCGAGTTGACCACACGGAACAGCAGCACGAAACCCACGAAGACCACCGCCATCGACACGTGCACACGGCGGCGGAGACGCTCGTCGTCGGGGCGCCGCAGCAGGTCGATGCAGAAACTCGTGGTGAGCGCCGTGAGCGCTGAGTCGGCACTCGAGAAGGCCGCCGCCACGATGCCGAGGGTGAAAAGCACCACCACCCCCTGCCCCAGACTGCCCGTGGCAGCGAACATCGGCAGCAGGTCGTCGCCGGCGGCGGGCAGCGCCCTACCCTGCTGCGCGGAGAGCATGCAGAGCAGCACGCCGAGAGCGAGGAAGAGCAGGTTGGCCGGCACAAAGGCGAGGCCATAGCTGCACATGTCCTTCTGTGCCTCCCGCAGCGACTTGCAGGTGAGGTTCTTCTGCATCATGTCCTGGTCGAGGCCCGTCATCACGATGACGATAAAGATACCGCTGAGGAACTGCTTCCAGAAATACTGCCGCGACATGGGGTCGTCGAACACAAAGATGCGGCTGCGGCTGTCGGTGGCCACCGCCCGGACGGCCTCACCCGGTTCCATGCCCAACTGACGGATCACACTCAGCAGGATGAGGATGAGGGCGGCAAACATGCAGAACGTCTGGAGCGTGTCGGTCCAGACGAGCGTGCGGATGCCCCCCTGGCGTGTATACAGCCATATCAGGAGCACCATGAGCACCACCGTGACGGGGAAAGGCACACCGAAACTGTCGAGCACGAAACGCTGGAGGATGAAGCACACCACATAGAACCGGGCTGCCGCACCCGTCATCTTCGAGAGGATGAAAAACGAGGCACCCGTGCGATAGGAGTGCAGGCCGAGGCGCTCATGGAGAATGGAATAGATGGTGGTGAGACGGCGGCTGTAGTATGCCGGCAGCAGGATGAAGGCCACGGCGATATAGCCCAGGATGAACCCCAGGCACGTCTGCATATAAGTCATGCCGATGACCGGCACCATGCCGGGCACGCTGACGAAGGTGACGCCAGAGATGGAGGCGCCCACCATGCCGAAGGCCACCATATACCACGGCGACTGCCTGTTGCCGCGGAAGAACGTGTCGTTGTCGTGCCGGCGCGCCGTCAGACGGCTCACCACGAGCAGCAGCACGAAATAGCCTGCCACCGTCAGCAGGATGCTCAGCGATTGTGTGTCACGCATCGTGCAGCACCTCCTCATTGAGAATATCACGCAAGATGGCCACGGCCTCGCCGACCGACGACACCTTTGTCACCATCATCACGTTGCGGCCTTTGCTCTCCTTGAGCGCACAGCGCCTGAAATGCTTTCCGGCGTAATTGATCACTTTGGAGAAGATCGCGCCGAGAAAGAACGGACTTTTGGGGTTGCTCACAAACTGCATCTGCATGAAACCCTGCTTAAGGATGATTTTCTCGCAACCCAACTGTTTGCCCAACTGCCGGAGCGGCACCACCAACATCAGTTCCTCACCCTCGCGCGGCACCTTGCCGAAACGGTCTTCCAGCCGCCGGCGATAGGCCTCCAACTCCGAGTCGCTGCTCATGTTGTCGAGTTCACGGTAGAGCAGCATGCGCTCACTGCTCCCGGGCACATAACTGTCGGGGAAATACATCTCAAGGTCGCTCTCGAGAGAGCAGTCGTCCACGAAATCATCGCCACGCAACTCTTTGCCCGCGGCGAGGTCGTCCCCATAAAGACTGGAAAACTCGTCGTTCTTGAGTTCGGTGACGGCCTGATTGAGAATCTTCTGATAGGTCTCATAGCCCAAGTCTTCCATGAAACCGCTCTGCTCCGCACCTAACAGATTGCCGGCGCCGCGGATGTCGAGGTCCTTCATGGCAAGGTTGAAACCGCTGCCCAACTCAGAGAAGGTCTCCACCGCCTCCAGCCTCTGACGCGCGTCTGCAGGCAGGAGCGCCTTGGGAGGTGCGAGGAGATAGCAGAAAGCCTTGCGGTTGGAGCGCCCCACCCTTCCTCGCATCTGATGGATGTCGGAGAGTCCGAAACGGTGGGCGTTGTTGATGAAGATGGTATTGGCGGTGGGAATATCGATGCCGTTCTCCACAATCGTGGTAGAGACGAGCACGTCGTAGTCGTAGTTGATGAATCCGAGGATGATTTTCTCCAGTTCCTCGGGCTTCATCTGACCATGGGCGGTAATCACACGCGCATCGGGCACATGCTTGCGTATCAGGGCCTCTATCTCGGGCAGGCTCGAGATGCGGTTGCTGACGAAATACACCTGTCCGTTGCGGCTCATCTCATAATTCACCGCATCGGCGATCACCTCATGGTTGTAGGTGGTCAGTTCGGTGTAGATAGGATAGCGGTTGGGCGGCGGCGTGCGGATGATACTCATGTCGCGGGCGCCCATCAGCGAGAACTGCAACGTGCGCGGGATGGGTGTGGCCGACATCGTGAGGGTATCGATGTTGGTCTTCAACTTGCGCAGTTTCTCCTTGGTGGAGACACCGAATTTCTGCTCCTCGTCGATAATGAGCAGGCCGAGGTCTTTCCATGCCACGTTCTTGCCGAGTATCTTGTGCGTGCCGATGAGGATATCCACCTTCCCCTCCTTGAGTTGGGCGAGGATCTCCCTCACCTGACCTGCGGTGCGCGCCCTCGACAGATACTCCACCTTGACGGGGAAGCCCTGCAGACGCTCAGAGAAAGTCTTGTAGTGCTGGAAGGCGAGCACCGTGGTAGGCACGAGCACAGCCACCTGCTTGCCGTCGCAGGCAGCCTTGAAGGCAGCCCTGACAGCCACCTCCGTCTTGCCGAAGCCCACGTCGCCACACACCAGGCGGTCCATCGGCCTCTCACTCTCCATGTCGGCCTTCACCTCCTGTGTCGCTTTCAACTGGTCGGGGGTGTCCTCATAGAGGAAACTGCCCTCCAGCTCGTGCTGCATGTAGTTGTCGGGACTGAAAGCGAAGCCTCGCTCATGGCGGCGGCGGGCATAGAGGCGGATGAGGTCGCGGGCGATGTCCTTGATGCGCTTCTTCGTGCGCTCCTTCATCCGCTCCCACGCCCCTGTGCCCAGCGTGCTGAGCCGCGGAGGCTCGCCCGAGCCGGCGCTGCGGTATTTTGAGATCTTATAGAGCGAGTGTATCGACACGTCGACGGTGTCGCCGCGCTGGTAGACGATGCGTATCATCTCCTGATAGCTGCCGCCGGTGGCGATGCGCACCAGTCCGGCGAACTTGCCGATGCCGAAGTCGACATGCACGATGAAATCGCCGAGTTCCATCTCCTGCAACTCCTTCATCGTGAGCGCCATCTTGCCGGCACGGGCTGTGTCGGAGCGGAGGCTGTACTTATGGAAACGGTCGAATATCTGATGGTCGGTGAACACACACATCCGCTGCAGATGGTCGACGAAACCGGCATGCAGCGTCTTGTCTACCCCCACAAAAGAGATGGCCGGCAGACCTGTCTCACCCTCCTCTTCGCTGTCGGCGGAGAGGATGTCGCGCAGGCGCTGCACCTGCTTGGCACTGTCGGAGAGCACATAGATCTTGTAGCCCTTCTGCTGATAGTCGTTGAGTGTCTCGCGGAGCAGGGAGAAATTCTTGTGGAAGATAGGCTGCGAAGAGATGTCGAAACGGATGACGGCAGCGGGATTGCGGCTGGATTTCACGCCGAACTCCACCCGGCGGAAACGGCTGATGCCCTCGTCGAACTGCGATGCCTTGATGAGCATGCTCTCGCTGCGCAACTGCCGCAGCACTTCGTCGCGCTCCACCTCGGTGGTGCCCTCGAGGCGCTCCTGCACCGCCTGTGTGGAGAAACCCTCGGCATAGATCTGCCCTATCCTGTCGGAAATGTAGGCGAGGTCTCTCACGGCCACGATGGTGTCGGAAGGCAGGAAGTTCATCAGCGGCATCTTCTCCTTCGTGTCCGCCATGGAGGGGACAATCTCTATCTGGGTGCGCTGCTCGATAGAAAGCTGGTTCTGGATGTTAAACGTGCGGATGGTCTCTATCTCCGTGTCCATGAAGTCGATACGGAACGGATACTCACAACTGTAGGAGTAGACGTCGACGATGCTGCCGCGGATGGCATACTGCCCGGGCTCATAGACGTAGTCATGGAGTTGGAAACCGAATTCGGACAGCACACGGCTGATGTCGGAGAGTTGGATCTCCTGCCCCACTTTCAGCGAGAGGGTGCGCTCGTCGAGACGCCTCTTCGAGACCACCAACTCACTCAGCGCCTCGGGGCACGTGACGACATAGGTGGGACGGCCGGCAGCCTCAGCGCCCTCTTCCACAGCCGAGAGGCGCGTGAGCACCTCTGTGCGCAAGATCTCGTTGGCCGCGTCCAACTGTCCGTATTTCACTGCCCTGCGGTAGGACGAGGGGAAAAAGAACACGTCGTCCTGCCCCATGATCTGTGTCAGGTCGTGATAGAAATAGCCGGCCTCGTCGTTGTCTTGAAGGACAAAGAGGATATTGGCGGTGGTGCGGGTGGCCATGCCTGCGAAAAAAAGCGGGGCCGACGAGGCGTTGAGACCCTGCAGGTAGACAGGACCGGCAGCCTTCTGCCATTGGCTGGCCAATGCGCCACACTGGGACAAGTGCCCATACAAACGCTGTAACTCCTGAATGCTCATAGTCATAGAACCCACTACTAAAAGAGGGAATGAAGGCACCGGCTCATTTCGGCAAAGAGGGATAATGGCGGAACCAGCCGTCCCAGCGCAGGCGCATCACCCCGAAGAGTGCCTCGGAGAAGATGCCGCCGCTCATCTTGCTCACTCCCTCGCGACGGTTGACGAAGATGACAGGCACCTCCTTGATGCGGAAACCTATCTTATAGGCGGTGAACTTCATCTCTATCTGGAAACCATAGCCCTTGAAACGCACCTTGTCGAGCTCGATGGTCTCAAGCACGCGACGCTTGTAGCACTTGAAACCGGCGGTGGTGTCGTGAATGGGGAAGCCGGTGACGAGCCGCACATACATTGAGGCGAAATAGCTCATCAGCACACGGCTCATGGGCCAGTTCACCACATTGACGCCGCAGATATAGCGGGAGCCGATGGCCACGTCGTAGCCCTCGTCGTGACATGCCGCATAGAGGCGGGGCAGATCGGCGGGGTCGTGGCTAAAATCGGCGTCCATCTCAAAGACATAGTCATAGCCATGCTCCAGTGCCCACTTGAAACCGGCGATATAGGCGGTGCCCAGTCCCAACTTGCCCGAACGCTCTATGATGAAGAGGCGCGAGCCGAACTCTCTGTCCATCAGTGCGTGCACGATGGCCGCCGTCCCGTCGGGACTGCCGTCATCGATAACGAGGATATGAAACGCTTTCTCCAAGGAGAAGACGGCCCTGATGATTTTCTCGATATTCTCTTTCTCGTTGTAAGTGGGTATGATGACAATGCTGTCGGATTCCATGAGCGTTAGTTATTGGTGCTGATTAGGATTAAGACTGCAAAAATAGTAATATTCTCTTAAAACTCCAATTTTTTCAGCGATAATTCCTCTTATTCCATGCCGTCTCTATTGGTCGGGGTTCTCCACATAGCCCTGATACTCGGGCACAAGCGACCCCATGACAGCGTTGTAGCTGTCGGCCATCGTCGTCGCCACGTTGGTGCTGCCCTGCTCCACGGGATAGACGGGCTGATGGATGGTGAGCGACAACGGATGCCAGTTGACGAAATGCCAATCGCGCATGCGCGGCATCACATTGAAAGAGCCGTTGATGGTGATGGGGACCACAGGCAACTGCAACTCGTCGGCCAGCAGGAAGGCGCCGCGGGTGAAATGCCCCATGTGCCCGGTGAACGTGCGCGCTCCCTCCGGGAAGACCATCAGCGAGACACCCTTGCTCAGTATCTCACGGGCCTGGTCATAACTGGCCTTGATGCGCTTGGGTCCCCGTTTGTCGATCATCACCTGATGGGAAGCGCGGCAGGCGGCACCCACGAAAGGAATCTTCTGTATCTGATGCTTCATCATCCAACGGATGTTGCGGCCGAGGAAGCCATAGATGAGGAAGATGTCGAAGGCACCCTGATGGTTGGCCACGAAGACATACGACTTGTCGCGCTCGATATTGCTCTTCCCCTCCACCTTGACAGGCAGCAGGAAAACCTTGACGATGAGCCATCCCCACCAGCGGCCGGGATAATAGCCCCAGAAACGGCCGCCGCCGAGCGCACATCCCACGATAATCATCAATGAGATAATGACAGACCACACCACCACGATGGGCAAGCACACCACCAATTGATACAACCGATACAAATATTTCATGAGTTTTGTTAAATTTGAGGATTTCTTATGGAGTCGAGGATTTCTTATGAAATTGAGAGTCTTTATGGAGTTGAGGGTTTCTTATGGAGAGTGAGCAGGACCACCTCGCCCGGGATGCCGAAGCGGAGAGGGATGAGCGCCCCCAGACCGTGGGTGACAAACAGCTGCAGGCCGTTGACCTCATAGAGGCCGTCGTCCTCGGTATAGAGCAGCGAGGTGGGCGAGAAGCCCAAGACACGCACCTGTCCGCCATGTGTATGGCCGCTGAGGGTCAGCGGCACCTTGGTGAACGGCACGATATACTTGCGCCAGAAATAGGGATTGTGCAGGAGCAGGATGGTGAACATCCCGTCGGGGATGCCGCTGAGCGCCTTCTCATAGATGCCCCAGCCATGGTCCTCTCCCTGTCCGTCGTTTCCTTCCATCCCCGCCAGTGCGATGCTGTCGGTTCCATGGCGCAGCACGACATTCTCATTGAGCAGCAGATGCCATCCCAAGTCGCGCTCTGCCTTCCG
>CADBLU010000114.1 GCA_902795605.1 uncultured Prevotellaceae bacterium
ACCTATCGCAACTGGTTGGAGAACATCCAGGACTGGTGCATCAGCCGTCAACTCTGGTGGGGACACCGCATCCCGGCCTACTACTACAATGACAACGACGACTTTGTGGTGGCCGAAAATGCGGAGAAAGCCCTCGTGCTTGCCCGTGAGAAGAGCGGGAACAACGACTTGCAACTCAGCGACTTGCGTCAGGACGACGATGCCCTCGACACATGGTTCTCGTCATGGCTCTGGCCCATCTCCCTCTTCGACGGCATCAACAATCCCGGCAACGAGGAAATCAAGTACTACTACCCCACCAGCGACCTGGTGACGGCTCCCGACATCATCTTCTTCTGGGTCGCCCGCATGATCATGTCCGGCGAGGAGTATATGGGCAAATATCCGTTCAAGAACGTCTATTTCACAGGTATCGTGCGCGACAAGCTGGGTCGCAAGATGTCGAAGAGCCTCGGCAACTCACCCGACCCCATCGAGTTGATCGACAAATATGGAGCCGATGGCGTGCGCATGGGCATGATGCTCTCCGCCCCCGCCGGCAACGACATCCTTTTCGACGACACCTTGTGTGAGCAGGGCCGTAACTTCAACAACAAGATCTGGAATGCGTTCCGACTGGTGAAAGGCCTTGAAGTGGCCGACATCGAACAGCCCAAAGAATGCCTCGTGGCCACACAATGGTTTGAGGCCAAACTGCGGCAGACGAATGCCGAGCTCGACGACCTGTTCAGCAAATACCGCATCTCGGAAGCACTGATGGCCGTCTACAGGCTCTTCTGGGACGAGTTCTCCAGCTGGTATCTCGAGATGGTGAAGCCTGCCTACGGCTCGCCGATGGACCGCCTCACCATGGAGAAGACGCTCGGCTACTTCGACACGCTGCTCAAGATGCTCCATCCCTTCATGCCGTTTATCACTGAGGAACTCTGGCAGCATCTCTCCGAGCGCAAAGAGGGCGAGAGCATCATGGTGCAAAGACTCATCGTCGAGGCTCCCCGTGACAACGACGGCAGCATCATCGCCGACATTGAGAAAGTGAAGCAGGTGGTCACAGGTGTGCGTATGGTGCGCAACTCCAAGAACATCGCTCCCAAGGAGAAACTTGACCTGCAGGTGGTGGCCACTGATTTCTACGAGCCCTACACTGAGGTGATCGTGAAAATGGGCAACCTCAACCGTTTCGACATCGTCGAGGGCAAGCCCGCCGACGCAGCCCAGTTCATGGTGGCTACCGACGAGTTTGCAGTACCTCTCGGTGAACTCATCGACGTGGCAGCAGAGATAGAGAAGCAGGAGCAGCAGCTCAAACATCTCCAAGGCTTCCTCATGGGAGTGGAGAAGAAACTGGCCAACGAACGGTTCGTGGCCAATGCTCCCGAGGCTGTGGTGGCGCTGGAGCGCAAGAAGCGCAGCGACTCCATGGAGAAAATCGCTGCCCTCCAGGCATCACTCGCTGAACTGAGAAAGAAGCTGTAAGGCATGAAGCGTGCAGGCGTGAGATGCCGGATGCTCAGATGGGCAGCAGCCATCGTCCTCGTCATGGCGGCTGCCATCGTGGGCGGCAGTTTCTATATGCTTGACGTCTCTTTGGGCGACCTGAGCGGCAAGGACCTTGCCATCAGGCGTCAGATGCTTGCCAATGAGGCACCCGACGTGGCCGAATGGGCCGACAGCCTGAAGACATGCGGCATCATGTGCGACACGTTCATGACCACCGACGACGGCCAGCGACTCCATGCATGGTATCTGTTTGCCCCCGAGAAGACCGACAGGACCATGATGGTGCTCCACGGATATACCTGCAACATCTATTCCTCCCTAAAGATTGCGAGGATGTTTCGCGACAGCCTCGGCCTCAACTTGTTCTTGCCCGAATTTCACGCTCATGGAGAGAGCGACGGCGATGTGGTGAGGATGGGTTGGAAAGACGCCGACGACATGCTCGCATGGATTCCCGCACTCCATCACCTGTTTGGCTGCGGAGACGGCAAGAAGGCACGCATCGCCATCCAAGGGGTTTCGATGGGTGCCTCTACGGCCATGAATATCTCGGGCAAGGAACATCTGGACGAAATCAAATGCTATATCGAAGACTGTGGCTATACCAGTGTATGGGATGAATTCAGCCATGAGCTGAAGGGCAGATACGGACTGCCGGAGTTTCCCATCATGTACTCTTCGAGTGCGCTATGCAAACTCCTTTATGGCTGGTCGTTCGGCGAGGCATCATCAGTGGAGATGGTGAAGCGATGCAGCAAACCCATGCTCTTCATCCATGGCGACAACGACGATTTCGTGCCTACACGGATGGTGCATACGCTCTATGAGGCCAAACCTGACAACAAGACCCTCTGGGTGACAAAAGGCACCGACCATGCACACTCTTTCAGAGACTATCCCAAAGAGTATGAGCAGAGGGTGAAAGCCTTCCTCGCCCTCTGCGGAATGTAAAAGCTAAAACCTAAGCGACTGAATATGAAAAAATTCACATTGCTGACCCTGTGCCTCTTCCTCGCTGCTGCTGGCCAGGCACAAAACCTGCAAAAAGGATCTTATGGTTACCTGTACTGCCACATGAGCGACCGTGGCGAATACACTGCTTATGCCCTCAGCAGAGACGGCTACCACTACGAGGACCTCAACGACGGCAACGCCATCTTCGACCCCGAGGTGCACGCACGCATCGAAGGGGGCACACGCGACGCCTTCATCACGAGGACCCACGACGGAAAGGGCTATCTGATGGTAACCACCGACATGTGCGTGCGCAAATCAAAGGTCTGGGACAACTACGGTATCGACCTGCTGCGGAGCAAAGACATGATTCACTGGGAGTCGGTGACGTTTGACTTCCGCAAGGGCGCATCTATCTTCTGCGACCCCGAGTCGCCCGATCCCTATCGCGACTACAGCACTATCAACCGTGTGTGGGCGCCACAGATCTTCTGGGATCCCGACTATCGGTGGAGCGACGGCAAGCGCGGCGGCTATATGATCTATTACTCGCTACTCAACAGGGCCGAGGAGAAATACGACCGCATGTATTACTCATATGCCGACAAGAGTTTCACCCGACTGACAAAACCGAGGTTGCTCTTCGACTGGGGCTATGCCACCATCGATGCCGACATCAACTACCTGACCTCCGACGGCAAATACCACATGCTCATCAAGAAAGAAGGTGGGAAACCGGGCATCTACACGGCTGTCGCTGATCATCTCACGGGTCCATGGGGCGAACCTGTGGAGAACGACTATGTGAATTTCGAGGGCAACAAGAAATGCGAGGGCTCCTCGGCATTCCAACTGATGGGCGACGACACCTGGCGAGTGGCCTATATAGAGTATTCGTCGAAACCGAAGCACTACCGCATCTGCAAGGCCGACCGGTTCCTGCGCAACTTCTCCTCTCCTGTCGATATCGAAGGGGTGACAGGTCCCCAGCACGGCTCGTTCATGAGACTCACCAAAAAAGAGTACAAGAGACTGAAGAAGGCGTTCCCCAATCACTGACAAACGAAAGCGCATTCAGGCTCACACATCATACCCCTATGGAAAAGGATAAATTCCATAGGGGTATGTTTGTGTATAAAGTGTATTGACACTTGGGGAGTTGGCGACTACAGCGCCATCTCCTCATAGGGCAGTCCGAACACGTCGGCCACGGCCTTGAAGACTACCTTGCCATCCACGATATTGAGACCCTTGGAGAGCGACGGGTCGTCCTTGCAAGCCTGTACCCAGCCTTTGTCGGCCAAAGCCAACGCATATTTGAGGGTGGCGTTGGTGAGGGCGATGGTCGAGGTGTTGGGCACGGCGCCGGGGATATTGGCCACGGCATAGTGCACGATGCCGTCAATCTCATACACGGGTTCGGAGTGTGTCGTGGGTCGGGAGGTCTCAAAGCATCCTCCCTGGTCGATGGCCACATCCACAAGCACGGTGCCAGGTTGCATCATCGGCAGCATGTCGCGGGTGATGAGACGCGGGGCCTTGTCGCCGGGAATCAGCACCGAACCGACGATAATATCGACATCGGGCAGTTCGCGCAAGATGTTGTGACGGCTGGAGAAGAGTGGCACCACATTGGCAGGCATCTCGGCAGAAAGCCGACGGAGCAGAGGCAACGAGATATCGGCAATGACCACCTGGGCACCCATGCCGGCAGCCACACGGGCAGCGGCCTGCCCTACCACACCGCCGCCTAACACCAGCACCTTGGCGGGCTTGACGCCTGGCACACCGCAGAGCAGTTTTCCTTTGCCGCCCTTGGTCTTCTGCAGATAATAGGCTCCGTTGATGACAGCCATGCGTCCTGCCACCTCACTCATGGGGATGAGCAACGGGAGTGAACGGTCGGGCAGTTGCACGGTCTCATAGGCGATGCACACTCCCCCACTGGCAATCATGGCATCTGTCAGCGGCTTGTCGCAGGCGAAATGGAAATAGGTGAAGACGATCTGCCCTTTTTTCACAAGCGGGTATTCCGGCTCTATGGGCTCTTTCACCTTCACTATCATGTCGGCCACTTCATAAGTTTCCTCAATGGTGGGCAGAATGCGGGCACCGGCCTTCTCATACTCTGCGTCTGAGAAGCCACTCCCCTCTCCTGCTGTATGCTGCACATACACCTCATGGCCATGATGCACAAGTTCGGCCACACCGGCAGGCGTCATGCCCACACGGTTCTCATTGTTCTTGATTTCTTTTGGTATTCCAACTTTCATTGTATAAAGCATTTAAGGGTGATACATCAAATGATGTAGCAAATATAAGAAAAAAAGGAATAACTTGTACTCAATGACGCCGTTTTTTTCCACAAAAGAAATCATACTCACCTAAAAACAACCACATGCGGCCATGAATGCCCTCGAAAATCATGGTCACAAATGCCCTGTGCAATGTCGTAGAGTCGTGATATATATGGTTCTCTACAACATTGCACAGGCAAATATCGCACCGACTTATCAGAAGTACTATCAAAAGCATTTGCGAAAATGGCCTTGGCAAAGTGCAATTCCGATTCTTGTTTTAATGGAATAACAGAAGGTTCTAAACCCTACACTCTGGCAGTTGAACAGGAAGATAAACTGATGTCATAATCCTTGTTTTAATGGAAGACTTTCAAAACACCCTAAGCAAAATGGAGAACACACCATACGTGCGAGTTTTAATCCTTGTTTTAATGGAATACTTTCGAAACAGTTATGGCAAACGGTTTTGAAAACAAGCTGGAGTTTTAATCCTTGTTTTAATGGAATACTTTCGAAACTGCTGGAAGTCCACTAATGAGTGGGTAAACGATTAGTTTTAATCCTTGTTTTAATGGAATACTTTCGAAACGTCTGTCGTCGATTTCCAGTCGGTAGATGCTCTCGAGTTTTAATCCTTGTTTTAATGGAATGCTCTCGAAACTGGTTGTTGGTTCATACCACTATTATCGGCCGAAGTTTTAATCCTTGTTTTAATGGAATGCTCTCGAAACTTGATGTCTGTTTTTCTTCTCCAGAATCGACATGAGTTTTAATCCTTGTTTTAATGGAATGCTCTCGAAACTAACTTAAAAAATATAAATTATGAAAAAAATGTTATGTTTTAATCCTTGTTTTAATGGAATACTTTCGAAACACTTTGGCTATCTGTGGTCTGCTCTATAGTCTCGACTTCCGGCTCCATGTATATTCCTCTGTAAAAGCCTGCGAGGCAAGCAATCACATCGAAAGGCCGAAAATTTTCGCAAATGTATCAATAAATCATCGTCAAATGATGGACTTTTGAGGCGTTGTTTTTTGTAAGACACTCATTTTCAAGCACTTCATCCGACTCAAAATTTCGCAAATGTCGCATGGCATTTCGAAATCTCGCACTCTTGCGAAAAACAGCCCTGAAAAACAGGGGTTTTACTGGCACAAATATAGCATTTTTTCGAAAACAAAGCAAGAAAATGTCAAGAAAAAGAGGTTTGCGAAAAATATGCAGATTTGTCTTTATGCTCAAAAATACGTAAATGTCTCATAATGAGCACCAAAGCGATTTGAGCATTTTTCGCAAATGATTTCTGGTCCGAAACTGTACAGCGATTTCATCAAAACACATAATTACCATCTAATTATTCAAAAATTTTAACATGCATACATGCAAAACTTGGGGGGGGTAATTAAATATACCTCACACTTTTTGATATTTTTGATTAATTCGTGAAAATTCTTTGACAAGCAAAGCGACAAAGTCGATCACGTGTTATAAAAAACGCTTAAAATTTACTCCGGTCAGAAGGCGATTCCTCACTCATAGTCATCGACCACCGCATTGATGAAATCCATCATGGGTTTGGCCGCCATCATCACCTTTGCCGCCTCATCCAGCCATCCGTCGCCTTCAAAAAAGCGGTCGTCAACGTTCATCCAGCAGCAGTAGTCTTTCATCCTGAGATACTCGATATGCTCAAAGTCACGGGGGAATCCGGCGGGACAGGTCTTAAGATGCTCAAGTCCGAAACCGTTGGAGGCGCGCTTACCCGGACGGCCAAAATATTTCAAGAACGCCTTGCTCTCCACACAACGGAGCCATTCATCGAGATTGGCCATGATTTCATTTCGGCACGAGGTGAGGATTTGGGTGGGCAACCAGTAAGTGCCACAGGCGAGCATGCAAGCCCCCGGTTCGAGATGGATGTAATAGCCCCCATGCAGCGATTTCTTGCCGTGGGCAGCGATATAAGCCCCAAGATGCCGTTTATAGGGCGACTTGTCGGGTGAGAAACGCGTATCGCGGTAGAAGCGGTAAGTGGTATCTTTCACTGTCAGATGAGCCACCGACGGATCAAACGAGGCGAAGCGCTCAATGGCCATGGCCACACCTTTTTCGAAATCCTCACGTGCTGCCTCATATTCGTCGCGATGGTTGGCAAACCACTCACGGTTGTTGTTGGCCGTCACGTCTCGCAAAAAGTCTAATATCAATTGTGTCTGCATGATTTATTTGGGTTTCAAAGGTCTAAAATCTCTGCTATCGCAATCTGGAGCCCTCTATCAGTTGGGGACAAATCGCTTTGAGGTCGCATCGGTCGCAGTGAGGCGCACGGCTGGTGCACACATAGCGGCCATGCAGCAATAGCCAGTGATGGGCTCGGGGCACATCCTCTACAGGGATGTTTTTCATCAACTGTTTCTCCACTTTGAGTGGTGTGTTGTCGTTTTTGCTCACAAGACCCAGACGGTGACTCACCCGATAGACATGCGTGTCCACAGCCATCGTCGCGCGGCCAAAGGCCACCGCCTGCACCACGTTGGCCGTCTTCCGTCCCACGCCAGGCAGTTTCACCAAGTCGTCAGCATCCGTAGGCACCTCGCCGGAGAAGTCTGCCACCAGCATCTCCGACATGGCCTTGAGATGACGGGCCTTGGAATTGGGATACGACACACTGCGTATATATTCGTGGATCTGCGCCTCGTCGGCCAGCGCCATCTCACGCGCATTAGGGAAACGGGCGAAGAGAGCCGGCGTCACCTCGTTGACACGGCGGTCGGTGCATTGGGCACTCAAGACCGTGGCCACGAGGAGTTGGAAAGGAGTTTTGAACCGCAACTCAGAGGTCACCTCAGGGAGTCGGGTCCTGAAATAGTCGAGTATGTACTCATAGCGCTGACGGCGGTTCATAGCAGACGTATGGATATGAAGGGGAGACGCCACAACGTGACGTCTCCTCCTATGATGATAATCAAAAACTTTATTACTTCTTCGTCTCCTCTACGGGCTTCGTTTTATAAGCCTTGTTGAGACCGGCGATGACCTCGGCGGTGATGTCCAGCGACTTGTCGCCAAAGAGGATGTTGTCGCCCTGCTTGGTGAAAATCAGCGAGAACTTCTTGTCCTTGTTATATTTGGTGATGAAATGCTGGATGCTGTCATGAAGAGCGGCGTTGAACTTCTCCGTCTCGCTCTGCAGCTCGCTTGCCAGACGGTCGCGGGCGGCCACATACTGCTCTTGCTGACGCTGGATGGCGGCCTGCTGGCTCTCATACTCACTCTGGCTGCTGAACCCGTTGTTCTGTGCCTTGTTCTGGAAATTCTTGATGGCAGCCTCAAGGTTACGCTCCTGTGAAGCAAGGGCACTCTGGATATTATTGCCTCTCTTCTCAAGGATCTTCGAATAGTCCTTGCAGAAGTTATACTGTGACATGATAGAATCGACCTCCACGAAACCGATTTTCAAGCCGCCAGTAGCGACGCTTTGAGTCGTTGTGGGAGCATCGTCCATCTTGTTGGAGTCATTGCAGCCGCTCAGCGCGACTGCGGCAAAAACACTGATTGCCAAAGTGCGGAAGAAATTTTTTCTGTTCATTATGATTTAGAATGATAAATATACATTGTTGCTATTCGCATCTGCAGGCGTATGGGCACAACTCATGCCCGACTTGCCAGGAATGCTTCAAATCGTCTGTCGTTTACAAGAAGACAAAATAGACAAATACGATGATAAACATAATGACCAATGCAGTCACAATGTAGGTGCCGATTTGATTCTTGTCCATAGTTCTATGCTTTTTTCTGTTGCTTACTTGAGAGAGACTTTTTCATACGCTCCTCACGGTCCTGGTCGATGACACAGTGAATTCCCCGCTCACGCATGGCCTCGCTGTCATGGATATGGAAGGAGGAAAAGCGGCCGCCTTTGCAGATGATCACTTTCACGCCAAGCAATATCACCGCAATAGCAATTATTAACACGCTGATGAAAAAAATCTCAATCATTTTTCTTATCTTTGCGGACACAAAGCAGAATGCGCGATTCGCCTCGCACCCGATGTAGGCGACAAAATTAATATAATTCGCGCAAATGGCAAAAAAAAGAAGAAAGTTTTAACATATATAAATAGGTGATATCACCAAAAGACAAACAAATAAACGTAAAAATGGGAAACACCGTACTAACCCCACAGCGCGTGTTTGAGCAATTCGCAAAAATCAACACCATCCCGCGCCCCTCCAAGCATGAAGAGAAAATGATCGCCTACCTGACAGCCTTCGGCAAGGAGCATGGACTCGACACCAAAGTAGACAAGACAGGCAACGTGCTTATCAGCAAGCCGGCGACGCCTGGTTACGAAGACCGTTCCACGCTGGTTTTACAAAGCCACATGGACATGGTGTGCGACAAACTCGTAGACCATGAGATTGATTTCATGAACGACCCGATAGAGACGTATATCGACGGTGAGTGGCTGAAGGCCAAAGGCACCACACTGGGTGCCGACGACGGCATCGGCGTGGCCATCGAACTGGCCCTGCTCGCCAGCGACGACATCGCCCACGGTCCCATCGAGTGTCTGTTCACCGTCGACGAAGAGACGGGCCTCACCGGTGCCTTCGGACTGCAGGCAGGCTTCATGTCGGGCGACATGCTCATCAATCTCGACTCTGAAGACGAGGGACAGATTTTCGTGTCTTGTGCCGGCGGCATCACCACGCACGCACACTTCGCCTTTGAGCGCGAGGAGGCACCCGAGGGACTCTTCTTCCTCAAGGTATCCCTGAAAGGCCTCAACGGCGGACACTCCGGTGACGACATCAACAAGAAGCGCGCCAACGCCATCAAACTGATTGGCCGTTTCCTCTATTCCATGAACGAGCAATATGGCATCCGCCTCGCACGCTGGGACTCCGGCAAGATGCACAATGCCATCCCTCGCGACGGTGTGGCCGTGTTTGCCGTGCCTGCCGACAAGAAGGAAGAAGTGAAAGCCGCTTGGAATGTCTTCGCCTGCGAGGCAGAGGAGGAATTCCATGTCACCGACACGACGATGCAGTTTGCCATGGAGAGCGCCGACCCAGAGAAAGTGCTGCCCGCAGCTGTCTCGACCAACATTATCCGCGCCATACAGGCACTCGACAACGGCATCCTCGCCATGTGTCAGGATAAGGAGATCGAGTGGCTTGTGGAGACGAGCAGCAATGTGGCCAGCATCGTGACCGCAGACAACCAGTTGACAGTGGTGGCCAGCCAGCGCTCCAACGTGATGAGCAACCTCCGCAACATGGCCAATACGGTGAAAGCGCAATTCCAATTAGCAGGTGCTGAAGTGGAGCAGAGCGACGGCTATCCCGCATGGAAGATGAACCCCGACAGCCAACTGACAAAAATCGTGGTAGACACCTACAAACAACTGTTTGGCAAGGCTCCTGTCGTGCTCGGCATCCATGCAGGCCTGGAATGCGGTCTCTTCTCAGAGCGCTATCCCAACATGGACATGGTCTCCTTCGGTCCCACCCTCAGAGGTGTGCACACTCCCGATGAGAGACTCCATATCCCCACCGTCCAGATGGTATGGGATCACCTCGTGGAAATTCTCAAGCAAATCCCGGCAAAGAAATAAATCTAGAGCATCTAGAAACTCTAGAAAATCTAGAATATCTAGAGTTTCTAGTATACCTAGAATATCTAGAGCATCTAGAATCTCCCAGAGCCACAAAAAGGCCTGCTCGCATGGCGAGCAGGCCTTTCTTGTTGATTCTTGGGATAGCTCGGATTAATCCTCCTCTGCCAGTTCTTCCTCATGCTGCTTGATGAGTGCCTGCTGGATGTCGTTGGGCACCAGTTCGTAGCTGGAGAAAGTGGTGGTGAACGAAGCACGGCCGCCAGTGAGAGAACTCAGGGCGATGCTGTAGTTGGCAAGTTCCTTGAGAGGAATCTTGGCATTCAGCTTCTGATAGCCAGCCTCGCTGTCCATACCCATGATGATGGCACGGCGTCCCTGCAGGTCGCCCATCACATCACCCATATAGTCGGCAGGCACAAGCACCTCGAGGTCATAGATAGGCTCGAGCACCTTAGGACCGGCATCCTTGAATGCCTTGGAGAAGGCGTTGCGGGCTGCGAGCATGAACGAGAGCTCGTTGGAGTCCACCGGGTGCATCTTACCGTCGTAGACGACCACGCGTACGTCGCGGGCATAGCTGCCGGTGAGCGGTCCCTGCTCCATGCGCTCCATCACACCCTTGAGGATGGCCGGCATAAAGCGAGTGTCGATGGCACCACCAACCACAGAGTTGAGGAAGACGAGTTTGCCGCCCCACTCCAGGTCGATTTCCTCACGGCTCTTGATGTTCATCTTGAATTCCTGGCCGCCGAACTTATAGACCACGGGATCAGGCATACCTTCGGTGTAGGGCTCCACGATGAGGTGCACCTCACCGAACTGTCCGGCACCACCCGACTGCTTCTTATGACGATAGTCAGCTCGAGCGGCCTTCGTGATGGTCTCACGATAAGGA
>CADBLU010000115.1 GCA_902795605.1 uncultured Prevotellaceae bacterium
ATCCCCATAGATTCACACACGGTGCCCGTACAACATGGTCTTCATATGACCTCTGCGAGGTCACACGAAGACCTCTTTAGTTTTTTTATTTGGACCTTTGGGATGAGGGATGTTTAGTTTTATTTGACCTTTTGGGATATTTGGGGTAAAGTTATAAAAAAATCCATAACGATTCTAAAAAATCGTCATTTTTCTCGCCACAAATCTAAAAAAACGGAGAAAAACCACCTATTTCCCTCACAAATCCCATCAGGGACAAGACACAATACATCAAGCGGCAAATGATTACAAAGAGAGCGGCTTAACGTCGAATAGGAAAAGGCTGACTTATGAAAAAGAAACTGCTGTTATGGCTCTGCCTGTCATGGTGCGGCCTGATGACACATGCCAAGAACATCTATGTCTCCACCTCGTTTCACGAGCCCGCCACAGAGGGACTGCGTTTCATCTACAGTCGCGACGGACTGCGCTGGGACACCATCCAGGGAGTGTTCCTTACCCCTCAGGTGGGCAAGCAGCGTGTGATGCGCGACCCCTCCATCGTGCGTGGTCCCGACGGCACCTTCCACCTGGTGTGGACCTCTTCGTGGAGGGGAGACAGAGGGTTCGGCTATGCCTCCTCGCGCGACCTGATACATTGGAGCGAGGAACGGCTGATAGAGGTGATGGACGACACCACCACTGTCAACGTGTGGGCGCCCGAACTCTACTATGACGACGAACGGGCGCAGTTTCTCATCGTTTGGGCCTCATGCGTCCCGGGAAAGTTTCCCGACCATCAGGAAGACCATCTCAACAACCACCGCCTCTATTATACCACCACCAGAGACTTCAAGACCTTCGCCAAGGCAAAACTCTTCTATGACCCCGGATATAGCGACATCGACGCCACGCTCGTGAAGCGAGGCAAGGCCGACTATGTGATGGTGGTGAAGGACAACTCGCGCCCCATGCGCAATCTTAAGGTGGCTTTCGCACAGTCGCCCTATGGTCCCTGGAGCGACTCGTCGGGACCTTTCACCGAATCGTTCACCGAAGGTCCGAGCACCGCCAAGGTGGGCGACTGGTGGTATATCTACTATGACTCCTACCGCCACGGCATCTACGGTGCTCACCGCACCAAAGACTTCATCCATTTCCAAGACCAGACAGGAGCCGTCAGTTTCCCTGTAGGTCACAAGCACGGCACGGTGTTCATGGCCCCCGAGGAACTCGTCGCGGAACTTATCAAATACAACCGCGACGTGGTGCACTATACCGGCAAGACCGTGGCACGGCCCGACCGGCACGACGGGGCACTGAAACCCGCCGTGGGCATACACAGCATACAGACGATGCGCGGCTGTCCCCCCTGGACCTACAACCACCAACCGATGCTCGCCTACTGGAACGGGAAATTCTATATGCACTTCCTCACGGACCCGCGCCACGAGCATGAGCCTCCGGGCAAGACCATGCTTCAGACCTCCGACGACGGATATACATGGAGTACGCCCGTGGAACTCTTCCCCGAATATCCCGTGCCCGACGGATTTACCAAGGCATCGCTGCCAGGCATCGTGGCCAGCGGCCTCAAAGCCATCATGCACCAGCGCGTGGGATTCTATGTGGCCCCCAACGGCAGGCTGCTCGCCATCGGCAACTACGGCATCGCCCTCACCCCCAAGGACGATCCCAACGACGGCAACGGCATCGGGCGCGTGGTTCGGGAGATACGCCGCGACGGCTCTTTCGGCCCTATTCATTTCGTCTACTACAACCACGATTTCAATGAGCGCAACACGCTCTATCCTTATTATAAAAAATCGAGAGACAAAGGTTTCGTCAAGGCCGTCGATGCCATGATGGCAGACCCGATGCAGCGGATGCAGTGGGTGGAGGAGGCCGACCGCGACGACCCGCTCATCCCACTCAACAAGCCCTTCAAGGCATTCAGCGGCTACACCCTCCCCGACGGGCGCAAGGTGGCCCTGTGGAAGCATGCCGTCACCAGCCTCTCCGCCGACGGTGGAAACACCTGGCGACAGCCCTGCGACCGTGCCCCCGGCTTCGTCAACAGCAACGCCAAAATCTGGGGGCAGCGACTCACCGACGGCAACTATGCCACCGTCTACAACCCCGCAGAATACCGGTGGCCCCTCGCCATCTCTCTCAGCAGCGACGGGTTGGAATACACCACGCTCTCGCTCGTCAACGGCGAGGTGACACCGCTGCGCCACGGCGGCAACTACAAGAGTTATGGTCCGCAGTACACCCGGGGCATACAGGAGGGCAACGGCATCCCGTGCGACAGCGACCTGTGGGTGACCTACTCCAACAACAAGGAAGACATGTGGGTGAGCCGCGTCCCAGTGCCGGTGCGCCTCAACGCCACCACCCATGCCTCGCCTTTCGCCCACGACGCCACAGTGAACAGTCTCACCGACTGGAATCTCTATATGCCTCTCTGCTGTCCTATCGTGATGAAAGACGGATGGATGGGGCTCCACGACAGCGACCCCTATGACTATGCCAAGGCGGAGCGTCTCATTCCAAGCACAAAGGAACTGGAAGTGGAGTTTGACCTCATCGCCGGACAGACCCGCAATGGCGAACTCGACATCGAGTTTGTGGATGACGCCGGCACCGTCTGCTCACGCATTGTCGTCGACTCCACGGAGACCATCAAGGTGAAAGGCGGCGCACGCTACGGCACCCTCCTCAAGAAATATGAAGGAGGCACAGCATACCACATCCGCGCCGTGCTCTCCACCTCACTTCACCGCGCCACCTACTACCTGAACGGCAAGAAAGCCTGCGAGAGGCAGTTCGACACCCCTGTCGAGCACATCTCACGCATCGTCTTCCGCACGGGCATGCCCTTCGGCACTCCCGACATCAACACTCCCGCCGACCAAGATTTCGACATGCCGCGAGCCGACGACCGCGACGCCACCGCCGTCTACCAAATCGCCAATGTCACCTCACGCTCCCTCGACGGCGACTCCGACGCCGCCGTGCTGCGCTACAGCGACTTCGCCCATTATGCCAAATACTTCAACGGTATGGAGGACGAGCACTTCACCACCACCATCCCCAATTCGCAGTCGTCGCAATGGATGGAGCGCAACATTCCCCTCTTCGACTGTCCGCAGGAGGATTTCCGCGAGATGTACTACTACCGATGGTGGACGCTGCGAAAGCACATCAAGCGCACGCCGGTGGGCTACGGCATGACCGAGTTCCTCGTCGACCGCTCCTATGCCGATCGCTACAACCTCATCGCCTGCGCCATCGGCCATCATGTGATGGAGACACGATGGCTGCGCGACACCACCTATCTGCACCAGATTTTGCGCACATGGTATTACGGCAACGACGGACAGGCCATGACAAAGATGAACAAGTTCAGTTCGTGGAATCCCGCTGCCATCCTCGAAGCGTGGAAAGTGCAAGGCGACACCACCTTCCTGTTCTCCCTCAAACCCCGCCTGGAGGAAGAGTACAGCCGGTGGGAGTCGACCAACCGCCTGAGCAACGGCCTCTACTGGCAGGGCGACGTGCAGGACGGCATGGAGGAGAGCATCAGCGGCGGGAGAAAGAAGCAATATGCCCGCCCCACCATCAACTCTTATATGTACGGCAACGCCAAGGCGCTCGCACAAATGGCCGCCATGGCCGGAGAGCAGGAGAAAGCGGTGAACTATGAACAAAAGGCCGACACCCTGCGCATGCTCATCGAGCAAAAACTGTGGAACGACAAGCACCTGTTCTTTGAGACGCTCAGAGGCGACACCTCTGCCGCCGTGCGCGAGGCCATCGGTTTCATCCCATGGTATTTCCACCTGCCCAAAACTCACTCAAAATACGATGAGGCATGGCGGCAGATAGAGGATGAGCAGGGCTTTGCAGCCCCCTACGGACTCACCACCGCCGAGCGCCGGCATCCGGAATTCCGCAGCCATGGCACAGGCAAATGCGAATGGGACGGTGCCGTCTGGCCCTTCGCCACCTCACAGACCCTCACCGCCCTGGCCAACTATCTCAACGATGAGCCCTCGTCCGTCGTCGCCGACACCACTTTCTATCTGCAAATGATGCGCTATGTGGAGTCGCAGCACCACCGCGGGCGGCCCTATATCGGTGAATATCTCGACGAGAAGACCGGGGCATGGCTCATGGGCGACCGCGACAGGAGTCGCTACTACAACCACAGCACATTCAACGACCTCGTCATCACCGGCATCGTGGGACTGCGGCCACAGACCGACGGCAGCATCGTGGTCAACCCGCTGCTGCCCGATGGCACATGGGACTATTTCTGCCTCGACGGCATCTGCTACCGGGGCCACACCCTCACCATCATCTGGGACAAGGACGGCCAGCGCTACCACCAAGGTACCGGCCTCACCTTACTTGTCGACGGAGAGAAAAAAGCCCACCGCCCCAACCTCGGAAAACTGATATACCCCCTAAAGCCCTAAAAAAAGAAAATCTAGATATCCTAGAAAATCTAGGGAAACTAGGAAAACTAGATCTCCTAGGAAAACTAGGAAAACTAGATCTCCTAGAAAAACTAGAAAAACCTATAAAAAAATGAAAAGACCACTCACCATAGCCCTGCTCCTGCTCTCCATGGCAGCCACCGCCCAGACCTACGAAGACCATTTCACGCGCTCTCTGAGCGACGTCATGGGCGACGTGCAGCGCCACTTCGGCATCCGTCTGAAATACGACATGGACACCACTGGCATCAAGGTGCCCTATGCCGATTTCCGCATCCGGCCCTACAGCGTGGAAGAGACATTGACCAACATCCTCGCGCCGTTGGACTTCAAACCCGTCTATCAGCAGAAAAACGTGTGGAAAGTGAAATACTACGAGTATCCCCGCCGCCAACCCGCCGACGGCGAGAAACTCATCGCCTACCTGAGCAACCTCTACAACGACAAGGCACAATGGGAGGCGCGACGCGACACCTTGCGAAGAGAGGTGGAAGAGAGGATGGGGCCGATGCTCGACTCACCATGGTCGCGCCAACTGGGCAGTGTCAGACGGCACAACGGCTATATCGTTCAGAACTTCCGCATCACCTACGACGAAGGGCACACCCTGTGCGGCAGTATCTATGCCCCCACCCCGCTCTCTTGGAAACCTGCCAAAACGGGCAAAAACGGCAAACTGCCACTCATCATCTGTCCCAACGGCCATTTCAACCAAGGGCGATACAATGCCGACCTTCAGAAGCGCTACGCCACATTGGCCCGCATGGGAGCCGTCTGTGTGAGTTACGACCTCTGGGGATGGGGTGAGAGCGAAGACGAGGTGGGAGCCGAGGCTCACCGCACCAGCGAGGCCCACCAGCGGCAGGCCGCCAACGGGCGATATGTCCTCGACATGATGGCAGGACTGAGAGATATCGACCTCACACGCGTGGGTGTCAACGGCGGGTCGGGCGGCGGCACGCAGGCCGTGCTGCTCTCCGTGCTCGACGACCGCTTCACCGCCCTCTGTCCTGTGGTGAGCATGTCGTCGTGGTTCGACGGCGGCTGTCCGTGCGAGAGCGGCATGCCCATCCAACTGGCCGGCGGCGGCACCTGCAATGCCGAACTGGCGGCGATGTTCGCTCCCAAGCCCATGCTCGTAGTGAGCGACGGCGGCGACTGGACGTCGACCACCCCCACACTGGAATATCCCTACCTGCAACGCATCTACGGCTTCTACGGAGCCACCGACAAGGTGAGCAACGTGCACCTGCCCGACGAACGCCATGACTTCGGCCCCAACAAGCGGCAGGCCGTCTACGACTTCTTCATCCGCACCTTCAGACTCAATGCCGGCATGCTCGACGAGGACAAGGTGACCATCGAAGACGAGAACACACTGAGATTTCAACCGAAAAGCATTCAACCATGAGCAGCCATACCGATAAGCCTACCACCGACATGGCCGGTGCGAACCTCTTCACCGAGCGCCCCACCATCGCCCAGACGATATTGGTCGTTCTCATCCTCTTCGCGGCACTCTACGCCGGTTCTGTCCACGCGTCGGGCACACACCGACTCTGGTATGACCGGCCGGCACAGAACTGGAACGAGGCGCTGCCTATCGGCAACGGACGGTTGGGGGCGATGGTCTTTGGCAATGTGGCCGCCGAACGGCTCCAACTCAATGAAGAGACCATCTGGGCCGGACGGCCCAACAACAATGCCAATCCCGAGGCTCTGGAATACCTGTCCAAAGTGAGGCAACTCGTGTGGGAAGGCAAATACAAAGAGGCGCAGGACATGGCCACCAAGCATGTGCAGAGCAACACCAACCACGGCATGCCCTTCCAGCCCTTCGGCGACCTCTATATCCACTTCCCCGGACAGGGAGGATACACCAACTACCAGCGCACGCTCTCCCTCGACTCCGCCGTGGCCTCCACACGCTACACCGCCGGAGGCATCACCTACCGACGCGAATATATCGCCTCCTTCTCAGGCAACGTCATCGCCGTGAGGCTCACCGCCGACAAGCCAGGAGCCATCACCTGCAACGCCCACCTCACCTCGCCCCATGCCGACGTGGCCATCAGCAGCGAAGGCAACGAGGTGGTCCTCAGCGGCACCACCTCCAACCACGAGGGACTGAAGGGCAAGGTGACCTTCACCGGAAGGCTCACCGCCACCGTCAAGGGTGGACGCATCGCCTCCAGAGACGGTGTGCTCACCATCACCGGTGCCGACGAGGCCGTCGTCTATGTGGCCATCGCCACCAACTTCAAGAATTACGCCGACATCAGCGGCAACGACACCATCCTCTCGGAGAACATCCTGCGCGAGGCCCTCCAGCAAGACTACGGCACGATGCGAGAGCGCCACGTGGCACACTACAAGAAATACTTCGACCGTGTCGGCCTCGACCTCGGCCCCGACCTCTTCCCCTCCATCACCACCGACCGTCGGGTGGAGGAGTTCAAGAGCCACCAGGACAACCACCTCGTGGAGACCTACTTCCAGTTTGGCAGATACCTTCTCATCTGCACCTCGCAGCCAGGT
Organism: uncultured Prevotellaceae bacterium; assembly: GCA_902795605.1. Lineage (GTDB taxonomy): Bacteria > Bacteroidota > Bacteroidia > Bacteroidales > Bacteroidaceae > Prevotella. The sequence goes on from CADBLU010000115.1 coordinate 7,023, forward strand.
TGCCAGCCTCCCACCCTGCAAGGCATCTGGAACGACAAGATGTTCCCCAACTGGGACTCCAAATACACCACCAACATCAACTGTGAGATGAACTACTGGCCGGCGGAGGTCACCAACCTCTCCGACCTCAACGCACCCCTCTTCTCTCTTATCCGCGATGTCAGCCAGACGGGTCATGAGACCGCGCGCATCATGTACGGCGCCGACGGATGGGTGCTCCACCACAACACCGACATCTGGCGCGTCACGGGAGCCATCGACAAGGCCCCCTCAGGCCTGTGGCCCACAGGAGGCGCGTGGATGTGCCAACACCTCTGGGAGCACTGGCTCTTCACCAGCGACATTGACTTCCTCAGGGAAGTCTTCCCCATCATGGTGGGTGCGGCAAGGTTCCTCAACCAGATCATGGTGAGGCATCCGCAGAAAGGATACTGGGTGATATGCCCGAGTCTCTCACCCGAGAACCAGCATCCCTATGAGGCCACCACCGCCGCCGGAGTGACCATGGACAACGAACTGGTGCGCGACCTCTTCAGCCACGTCATCGAGGCCGCGCGCATCCTCGACAGCCCGACAACGCTCACCGACAGCCTCAGCGACAAACTGTCGGCACTGCCACCGCTGCAGATAGGACGGTGGGGACAGTTGCAGGAATGGCTCGACGACTGGGACAACCCCGACGACACCCACCGCCATGTGTCGCATCTCTACGCCCTCTTCCCCAGCAACCAGATCACGCCGCTCTCCACACCAGAACTCGCTGAGGCCGCCAAGACGTCCCTCATCCACCGCGGCGACCCCTCCACAGGATGGAGCATGGGATGGAAGGTTTGCCTGTGGGCACGGCTCCTCGACGGCAACCATGCCTACAAACTCATCGGCGACCAACTCACCCTCGTGCGGACGGAGAAGAAAAAGGGCGGCACCTACTCCAACCTCTTCGACGCTCACCCACCCTTCCAAATCGACGGCAATTTCGGTTGCGCCGCCGGTATCGCCGAGATGCTGCTACAAAGTCACGACGGCACCATTCACCTGTTGCCCGCCCTCCCCGATGCCTGGCAGACGGGCTCCGTGAGCGGACTGAGGGCAAGGGGCAATGCCGAGGTGGACATGATTTGGGAAAACGGACAACTCCGGCAGGCCCGTATCACCGCCCACCGCCAAGGCACCCTCCGCGTGCGCTCCGCCACTCCCCTCAACGGCCCCAAGATGAAGCACACCACGCAACAGGGCTATCACCTCTACGACATCAAGACAAAGAAAGGCGAAACCATCACCCTCAATGCAAAACCATAAAGGCTGAAAGACCTTAAAGATTCTAAAGTCCTTAAAGACCCTAAAGACCTTAAAAAAATCATCCACATCAGATATGAAAAAAATCCTCACCGGGCTGCTGTTAGCCCTCATCGCCATCGGCACAGAAGCCGCCACCGTATACAAGCCGTGGAAAAACGGCAAACTGAAAGTGTCTGACAACCGGCTCTACCTCGTCCACGAGAACGGCCAGCCCTTCTTCTGGATGGGGAACACAGCATGGCTGCTGCCTGAGAGACTCAACCGCGACGAGGTGGAGTTCTTCCTCAACAAAGAGCGGGAGGAGGGCTACAACGTCGAACAGATACAAGTGCTCAACGCCATCCCCACCTTCAATATCTACGGCCAGCCGGCCAACGACGCCACCTTCGACTTCACACGGTTCACCCAACCCGGTAACTACGGCTATTGGGACCACCTCGACTACATCGTCGACATGGCGGAGGCCAATGGCATCTACATCGCCATGGACTGCATCTGGGGGTCGCAGATAGAGAAGATGGATGAGAAGAAGGCCGCCGCTTACGGGAAGTTCCTCGGCCTACGCTACAAGGACAAGCCCAACATCATCTGGATGATCGGCGGCGACATCAAAGGCGACAAGGGCACCGCCTCATGGGACGCCCTGGCACGCGCCATCAAGAAGGCCGACCCTGGCCATCTGATGACCTTCCACCCACGCGGGCGCACCACCAGCGCTTGGTGGTACAACGACCGCGAATGGCTCGACTTCAACATGTTCCAGAGCGGGCACCGACGCTACGGCCAGCGCAACGGCGACGGCGACTACACCATCAAAGACAACACCGAGGAGGACAACTGGCGATATGTGGACATGAGTTTCGAGAAAGAGCCGCTCAAACCCGTCATCGACGGAGAGCCCTCCTATGAGGATATTCCCCAGGGACTGCACGACTTCAGCGCTCCGAGATGGCAGGACTACGACGTGAGACGCTACGCCTACTGGGCCGTCTTCGCCGGATGCTTCGGCCACACCTACGGCCACAACAGCATCATGCAGTTCATGCGACCTGGCGTCCTGGCCTCCTTCGGTGCCGGAAAAGCCTGGTGGGAAGCCATGGAGGACCCGGGATACAAGCAGATGAAATACCTCAAATGGCTGATGCTCTCCTTCCCCTTCACCGAGAGGGTGGCCGACCAGGGGCTTATCGCCGGGAAGAACGGCGAGCGCTACGACTATATCGTGGGCACAAGGGGCAAAGACTATGCCCTCGTCTACAACTATAGCGGGAAGCCCATGTCCATCGACCTGACCAAGATTTCCGGCACGAAGAAGAAAGCATGGTGGATGAACCCCGCCGACGGCTCTCTCCGCTACATCGGCGAGTTCGGCGACGGCACTGTGGAGTTCGTGAACGACGGGGCCTACCTGCGCGACAGCGACCGTGTGCTCATCCTCATCGACAGCGAGAAAGGCTATATCGACACTAACGCAACGCAACTGACAGAGAAATGGTGAGAAGAAACCTCATGACGGCACTACTGTGCCTCATCACACTGACCTCCATGGCGGCCAAGAAGCAGAAGGCCGCCACCATCACCGCTTGCGACCTGCGCACGGAGCACCTCTGCGACCCCATGGCCATCGACACTCCCACTCCACGGATGGGATGGAGGATAGAAGCCGACCGCAACGACGTGATGCAGACGGCCTATCACCTCATCGTCGCCTCGACGAAAGAGAAGGCGATGGCCCTCGAGGGAGACTTGTGGGACACCAAGGCCACCACCGACCAGTCGCAATGGATAGCCTACGGCGGAAAGACGCTGAGGAGCAACACCCGCTGCTACTGGAGGGTGAGAGTGAGCACCACTCAGGGCGACAGTCCGTGGAGCGACGTGGCCATGTGGAACGTGGGACTGCTCACGGAGTCGGACTGGAAAGGACAGTGGATAGGACTCGACAAGGCGATGCCCTGGGACCGTGAAGATGAGCACAGCCTGCTCAGCGCGCGCTACCTCCGCACCACGTTCACCAACGAGAAAAGCGTGAGGCAGGCCACCCTCTATGTGAGCGGACTGGGCATGTATGAGGCTTTCATCAACGGCCAGCGCATCGGCGACCAGGTGCTCTCGCCCGCCCCCACCGACTACCGCAAGACGGTACTCTACGACGCCTTCGACGTCACACCGCTCATGGCCGCCAACAACACCATCGCCGTGGTGCTCGGCAACGGCCGCTACTATACCATGCAGCAAGACAAGAAGCCCTATAAGATCACCCGGTTCGGATACCCCAAACTGCGCCTCAACCTCATCATCGAATATGAGGACGGCGAGAAAAAGACCATTGCCACCAGCGACCAGTGGAAAATCTGCGCCGACGGAGCCATCAGGAGCAACAACGAATACGACGGTGAGACCTACGACGCACGGCGCGAACTGACAGGATGGAACGACAACGGCTTCGACGACGAAGCGTGGAGCAAGGCCGAGCGCGTGGCACTGCCGCAGGGCACACCACGGGCCTCCATGATGCCCGGCATGAGGGTGCTGAGGCAGATGAAACCCGTGAGCCTCACAAAGACCGGCGGCAAGATGGTGGTCGACATGGGACAGAACATGGCCGGATGGCTCAAGATACGCATCGCCAAGGCAGCCAGCGGCGACTCTATCGTCATCCGCTTCGCCGAGAGGCTCGACTCTGCCGGGAATATCTGGACAGAGAATCTCAGGCACGCGCAGAGCACCGACCGCTACTACGCCAGCGGCAGGGAGAACGGCACCTGGTGGCATCCCACCTTCGTCTACCACGGCTTCCGCTACGCTGAGATCAGCGGTCTCGACGGAGCCACCGCCGACGATATCATCGGCGAGGTGGTGAGCGACGAGATGGACGAGACAGGACTCTTCGCCACAGCCGACACCATCCTCAACAAGGTGTACCGCAATGCCATGTGGGGCGTGCTCTCCAACTACAAAGGCATGCCCGTGGACTGTCCGCAACGCGACGAGCGCCAGCCCTGGCTCGGCGACCGCACGAGAGGATGCTACGGCGAGGCGTTCCTCTACGACAACTATGCCCTCTACAAGAAATGGGTGCGCGACATCACCGAGGCCCAGCGCGAAGACGGATGCATCCCCGACGTGGCACCCGCGTTCTGGAACTACTATTCCGACAACGTGACATGGCCCGCCGCCCTGCCCTTCGCCCTCGACATGCTGCTCAGCCAGTACGGCGACGAGGCCCCGATGAGGAAATACTATCCCAACGTGAAACGGTGGATGGAACACCTCAAATACCAATACCAGAAAAACGGACTCATCGAGAAAGACAAGTATGGCGACTGGTGCGTACCACCGGAGAGCGAACAACTCATCCACAGCGAGGACCCAGCACGCAAGACCGACGGCACCCTCATCTCCTCGGCCTACTACTACTATCTGTGCCAGATGATGAAGGGTTTTGCCGAGAGACAGCGGCTCACCGACGATGTCAAGTATTTCGACGAGGAGGCCGCCATCACCAAAGAGGCTTTCAACCACCGCTTCCTCACCCAACGGCCGCAGACCACCACCGTGCCGGGACACCTGCTCTATCCCGACAGCACCTTCTATGACAACAACACCGTGACGGCCAATCTGCTACCTTATTTCTTCGGCATGATCGACGACCCCTATGTCAAGGGAGAGGTGGAGAAAAACATCATCGCCAACATCATCACCAAGAACAACCACACCGTCAGTTGCGGCGTCATCGGCATCGGATGGCTCATGCACGCACTCACCGCCATGCACCGCAGCGACATGGCCTGGATGCTCGCCACCAACAAGAAATATCCCAGTTGGGGATACATGGCCGAGCACGGAGCCACCACCATCTGGGAACTCTGGAACGGCGACACCGCCAGTCCGAAGATGAACAGCGGCAACCACGTCATGCTGCTCGGCGACCTGCTCTCATGGCTCTACGAAGATATCGGGGGCATCAGGGCCGGGAGACAGGGATTCAAGCACGTCATCCTCAAACCTGACTTCTCCACCGACGAGATTGACGATATCGACGCCACCTACAAGTCGCTCTACGGACCCATCGTCAGCAGATGGACGAAAAGCCACGGCGCACTGAGATGGCACGTCGAACTGCCGGCCAACACCACGGCCACCGCCTACCTGCCCGACGGCACCACACGCCAGTTGGGTTCAGGCTCTCACGACATCGAGGCGCCGCTGCCTAAGCGGGGACCGCAAGTGGTGACCGACGAGTTCCTCTACAAGAAAGCCTCCTTCCCCGAATGCCACTCAGCCAGCATCGTGGAGACAAGCAAAGGCGACCTCGTGGCCACCTATTTCGGCGGCACGAAGGAGCGCAACCCCGACGTGTGCATCTGGGTGAGCCGCAAGCCCAAGGGAAAGAGCGAGTGGACGGCTCCGCAGATGGTGGCCGATGGGGTGTTCAGTCCCGACCACCGGGAGGCCTGCTGGAACCCCGTCATCTTCGAGACTCCCGACGGAGTGCTGCACCTCTATTTCAAGATAGGGGTCAACGTGGCCGGATGGAAAGGATGGCACATCTCCTCAAAAGACGGAGGAAAGACCTGGAGCCGGAGGCAGCAACTGCCCGACAGCATCTACGGACCCATCAAGAACAAGCCCATCCTGCACAAAGGACGGCTCATCTCGCCCACCAGCGACGAGCGCGACGGATGGAAGGTGTATTTCGAACTGAGCGACGACATGGGCAAGACCTGGCGGCGCACCAAATTCGTGGAGGCCGACGAGGGTGTGAAGGCCATCCAGCCCTCCATCATCGTCATGCCCGACGGCACCCTCAAAGCTCTCTGCCGCACCCGCAGCCGGCAGATTGGCGTGACCTACAGCCGCGACAACGGCGAGACATGGAGCAGACTGCAACTCAGCGACACGCCCAACAACAACAGCGGCATCGATGCCGTGACGCTCAACGACGGCTCCTATGCGCTCATCTGCAACGACTGGCCCATCGAACCGACCAAAGAGAAGGGGGCACGCACACCGCTCTCCATCCTCCGCAGCCAAGACGGGGAGCACTGGCAGCACTGGATCACGCTCGAAGACAGTCCGATACTGCAGTACTCCTACCCCTCTATCATCCAGAGCCGCGACGGCCATCTCCATGCGGTCTACACCTGGCGGCGGCAACGCGTAAAACATGTTGAACTTATCCCATAAAGCATCATGAGAAAAACTATCCTGGCATGCCTGCTGTCTCTCCTGACACTGGCAGCATCGGCACAACAGACGTCGGTGGCGGGATTCTTCCCGCTGAAAGACTCGGGACGCATCGTGTATAACTTCAATGAGGGATGGCGCTTCTATTTAGGCGACCTGCCCAACGCATGGGAGACAGACTTCAACGACAGCCAGTGGGAGACGGTATGCGCTCCACACACCCCACGCCTCGACCCGGCGGACGTGAGCGGATGCCGCAACTACCAGGGCGTCTGCTGGTATCGCAAGCATTTCACCGTGCCCGCCGACCTCGAGGGGAAAAACATCACTCTCTACTTCGAGGCCATCATGGGCAAACAGCAGGTGTTCCTCAACGGCAAACTGGTGAAAGAGCACTTGGGCGGATACCTGCCCGTCATCATCCGCCTCTCCGACTACGGGGTGAAGGCGGGAGACGAGTGCCTCGTGGCCGTCAAGGCCGACAACAGCGACGACAAGAGTTACCCGCCGGGAAAGCGGCAGGACCAACTCGACTTCGCCTACCACGGAGGGATGTACCGCGACGTGTGGCTCATCGGCAAGTCGTCGCTCCACATCACCGACGCCCTGGAGCGCAATGAGGTGGCCGGCGGAGGCATCTTCCTCCACTACGACAACATCAGCGAGCGGAGTGCCGACGTGCTCATCGACGTGGACATCTGCAAGGACGACGACTCGAGCATCACACCGCTGGTCACCGCCACCATCAAGGACGCCACGGGAAAGGTGGTGAAGACGGCCAAGATGAAGGTGCCGATGCCCCAATATCCCGGACTCATGGCCTCGGCCACCCTCGCCACCACCATCAACCGGCCTCACCTGTGGTCGCCGGAGGACCCCTATCTCTACAGCGTGGAAATCAGGGTCGTCAACGGCAAGAGGTGCACCGACGGCGGCACGTTGCGCATGGGCATCAGAAAGGCGGAGTTCAAGGGGAAGGACGGTTTCTGGCTCAACGGCAAGCCCTACCACCAACTCGTGGGCGGCAACAGGCACCAGGACTTCGCCTATGTGGGCAACGCCCTGCCCAACAGTCAGCAGTGGCGCGACGCCAAGCGCCTCAAGAATGCCGGCATGACCATCATCCGGGCTGCACACTACCCGCAAGACCCCGCTTTCATGGATGCCTGCGACGAACTGGGCCTCTTTGTCATCGTGCCCACCCCCGGATGGCAATACTGGAACAAAGACCCGAAGTGGGGGGAGTTGGTGCACCAGAACACCCGCGACATCATCCGTCGCGACCGCAACCACACCAGCGTGCTGATGTGGGAACCCATCCTCAACGAGACACGCTATCCGCTTGACTTCGCCCTCAAGGCGCTGGAGATTACCCAGGAGGAGTTTCCCTACCCGGGACGGCCCGTGGCTGCCGCCGACATCAACTCTGAGGGGGTGAAAGACAACTACGACGTGCTCTACGACTGGGCCGACAACATCGGCAAGGGCACACTCGACACCGACAAGTGTATCTTCACCCGTGAATGGGGGGAGTATGTCGACGACTGGTATGCACACAACGCCATCAACCGCGCCGCACGCTCATGGGGAGAGATTCCCATGCGCACCGCCGCCCTCTCTCTCACCGACACCTATGGCATGATGTTCCGCGGACAACGGCAGTTCATCGGAGGATGCCAATGGCATCCCTTCGACCACCAGCGGGGATACCACCCCGACACTTACGTCGGCGGCATCTACGATGCCTTCCGACAGAAGAAATATGCCTATGAGGCTTTCCGCTCACAGGTGAGAGGCGACGCCTATCCGCCCATGGTGTTCATCGCCCATGAGATGACACCCTTCTCGGGCAACGACGTGGTGGTGTTCAGCAACTGCGACAGCGTGAGGCTCACCGCCTACGACGGTGAGATGACTGCCACACTGCCCGTCGTCCATCAGCCCGACGGCATCCCCTCGGCGCCCGTCGTGTTCAAAGATTTCTGGGACTTCTGGAAGGCTCGCTCCTACAGCTACACCAAGCGCTCATGGCAGAAGGTGACCCTCCTGGCCGAAGGCATCATCGGCGGACAGGTGGTGTGCACGGAGAAGAAGATGCCCGCACGGCGTAGCACACGCCTCCGTCTCTACGCCGACGACATGGGCCGCCCGCTCGTGGCCGACGGCAGCGACTTCATCGTGGTGGTGGCAGAGGTGACCGACGACAACGGCAACGTGAGACGCTCTGCCATCGAGCACATCTCGTTCACCGTCGAGGGCGAAGGCTCCATCATCGGCGATGCCTCTATCATGGCCAACCCGAGAAAGGTGGAATGGGGAAGCGCACCAATCCTTGTGCGCAGCACGCACAAGGCGGGCAAGATACGCATCATCGCCCGACCGGCCTTCGAGGGCACTCACGCTCCCGTGGCCGACACGCTCGAGATAGAGAGCGTGCCCTACGACGGACTGATGTGCTACGATGCCAAGAGCCTGACTCCCTCGCCTATGAGCAACCGTCCCGCCGGATGGCGCAACGCCGGCGGCAGGTATGTCCCCAAGGGTGCCCTCAACGAGGAGGAAAGGCGCCGCGCCCTCGAGGAGGTGGAGCGCCAGCAGCAAGACTTCGGAATACAATAGCCCTTGCTCTTGATGGGCTGATAGGGCTGATGGGTTCAATGGGTCTGATGGGTCCATTAAGCCCATTAAACCCATTAAACCCATTAAGCCCATTAAGCCCATAAATCCCACCCCCTCCCCCTGGCAATTACTAAATAATATAAAAAAAATTGCCCCGATAGCAACAATGTGAGTTTTTATTCTTAACTTTACACCCAAATTGCCGTATTACGTCGATTTGGGATGGCACAGAGCAGCCCTTCCTCCTTTTGACCCGACGACGGCAACGCGAGCAGATAATAAGAATAAAAACGATATAAATGCATTTTAAATGGAATTACGAACCACCTACACCAGACGAGAAGAAAGCAGCTGACGAGCTGGCCGAGAAGATAGGCATGAGCCCTATTCTCGCATCGCTCCTCATCAGGCGTGGCATCACGACCGAATCGGCCGCCAAGCGGTTTTTCCGCCCGCAACTGGCCGACCTGATCAACCCCTTCCTTATGAAAGACATGGACATCGCCGTCGACAGGCTCAACGATGCCATGGGAAGGAAGGAGAAAATCCTGGTCTACGGCGACTACGACGTCGACGGATGCACTGCGGTAGCCCTGGTGTACAAATTTCTTCAGCAATTCTACTCCAACATCGACTACTATATCCCCGACCGTTACGACGAGGGATACGGCATCAGCAAGAAGGGGTTGGAATATGCTCAGGAGAAAGGTGTGAAATTGATTATCATCCTCGACTGCGGCATCAAGGCCATCGAGGAGATCGCCTACGCCAAGAGCATAGGCATCGACTTTATTATCTGCGACCATCACGTGCCCGACGACGTCATGCCCGACGCCGTGGCCGTGCTCAATCCGAAAAGGGAAGATGACACCTACCCCTTCAAGCATCTCAGCGGGTGCGGCGTAGGCTTCAAGTTCATGCAGGCGTTTGCCAAGAACAACGACATCCCCTTCTCGCGCCTTATCCCGCTGCTCGACTTCTGTGCCGTGAGTATCGCTGCCGACATCGTGCCGGTGACCGACGAGAACCGCATCCTAGCCTTCCATGGCCTCAAACAGCTCAACCAGAACCCCAGTGTGGGTCTGAAAGCCATCATCGACATCTGCGGCCTTAACGGTCGCGACATCTCGATGAGCGACATCGTGTTCAAAATAGGTCCCAGGATCAACGCCTCCGGACGTATGGAGAACGGCAAGGAGAGTGTCGACCTGCTCATTGAGCGCGACTTCGCCACCGCCCTGCAGAAGGCCCGCCATATCAACCATTACAACGAGCAGCGCAAGGACATCGACAAACAGATGACCGAGGAAGCCAACCAGATTGTGGCCAAACTCGAGAGTCAGCGCCACCACTCCAGCATCGTGCTCTACGACGAGAACTGGAAGAAGGGCGTCATCGGCATCGTGGCGTCGCGACTGACAGAAATCTATTTCCGTCCCACCGTCGTGCTCACACGCGACGAGGAGTTGGCCACCGGCTCGGCCCGCAGTGTGGCGGGATTCGACGTCTACTCTGCCATCAAGCACTGCCGCGACCTGCTGCTCAACTTCGGCGGCCACACCTATGCCGCCGGCCTCACCCTCCGCTGGGCCGACGTGAAGGAGTTCCAGCGCCGTTTCCAGAAATACGTCGAGGAGCACATACAGCCAGAGCAGACGGAGGCCATCCTCAACATCGACGCGCAGATTGACTTCCGCGACATCTCCTCGAAACGTCTCTACAACGACCTGAGGAAATTCGCCCCCTTCGGACCAGGCAACGAGAAGCCTCTCTTCTGCACCGTGGGGGTCTACGACTTCGGCACGAGTAAGGTGGTGGGCCGCGAGCAGGAGCACATCAAGCTCGAGCTGGTCGACTCGAAGTCGAGCCACGTGATGAACGGCATCGCCTTCGGACAAAGTGCCGCCGCGCGCTACATCAAATCGAAACGCAGTTTCGACATCGTCTACACCATCGAGGAGAATATCTACAAGCACGGTGCCGTGCAACTGCAGATAGAGGACATCCGTGAGGCGGAGGAGTTTGACCAGGAAGCCAAGTAAGGGCTGTGAGCAAATACCGCCAGATACTACGGCAATATTGGGGCTACGATGATTTCCGCGGCATTCAGCGGGAAATCATCGAAAGCATCGACCAAGGGCACGACACCCTGGGACTGATGCCCACCGGCGGAGGCAAGAGCATCACCTTCCAGGTGCCGGCGCTGCTGCGCGAAGGTGTCTGTGTGGTGGTCACTCCGCTCATCGCCCTGATGAAAGACCAGGTGGCCCACCTCAGGGCCAAAGGCATCCTGGCCTCAGCCATCTATTCGGGCATGGCCCACCACGAGATTGTCACCACCCTCGACAACGCCGTCTATGGAGGTGTCAAAATCCTGTATGTCTCGCCCGAGCGCCTCGCCTCTCCCCTTTTCCTCGTCAAACTCAACCACATGCAGGTGAGTTTCATCACTGTCGATGAGGCGCACTGCATCAGCCAGTGGGGCTACGACTTCCGCCCCTCCTATCTCCGCATCGCCGAAGTGCGCGCCATCAAGCCCGACGCGCCCATACTCGCGCTCACCGCCACCGCCACCCCACAGGTGGTGGACGACATTCAGGAGAAACTCGGATTCAAGGAGCCGCGGGTCTTCCGCATGAGCTTCGAGCGCAAGAACCTGTCGTATGTGGTGAGACACTCCGACGACAAGGAGCAGGACCTCGTGAATATCCTCCGCAGTGTGAACGGCAGCAGCATCATCTATGCCAGAAGCCGCCGACGCACCAAGGAACTGGCCCAGTGGCTCACCGGCAACGGCATCTCAGCCACCTTCTACCACGCCGGACTGGAGCCTGCCGACAAGGACAAGAGACAGGACGAGTGGAAGGCCGGACACGTGAGGGTGATGGTGGCCACCAACGCCTTCGGCATGGGCATCGACAAACCCGACGTGCGCACGGTCATCCACGTCGACTGCCCCGACTCGCCCGAGGCCTACTTCCAAGAGGCGGGACGGGCAGGACGCGACGGCAAGAAGGCCTATGCCGTGCTGCTCTACAACTCCTCGGACAAGCGTAAACTCCACAAGCGCATCGCCGACACCTTCCCCGAGAAAGACTACATACGCCAAGTCTACGACGACCTGGCCGACTTCTTCCAGATGGCTGTGGGCTGCGGGGAGGGCAGCGTACATGAGTTCGACATCGAGAAATTCTGCCATGCCTTTCACCATTTCCCCGTGCAAGTGGACTCCGCACTGAAAATCCTGCAGAGGGCAGGCTATGTGGAATACGACACCGACCCCGACAACAACGCACGCCTCAGATTCCTTCTCGAGCGCGACCAACTCTATCTGCTCGAGCACTCCTCGTCCGCGGAGGAGAAGGTGGTCGATGCCCTGCTGCGCCTCTATGGCGGACTCTTCTCCGACTACTGCTTCATCGACGAGAGTGCCGTGGCTCTCAAGGCCGGCATGGACAACAACGAAGTCTACAACACCCTCAAATCACTCAGCCACCGCCGCATCCTCCACTTCATCCCACGCCGGAAGGTGCCTGTCGTCTGCTATACCCGGCAACGCGAGGAAGGACGCAGACTCGTCATCACACGCGACGTCTATGAGGACAGGAAGGACAGCTATGTGAAACGCATCGGCAGCATGGTCGACTATGCCACCAACAGCGCCGTGTGCCGCAGCCGCCAACTGCTGAGGTATTTCGGCGAGACGAGCACCGCCGACTGTGGGCAATGCGACGTATGCCGCCCGCACAGGAGCGAAAAGACGAGCGGCACTACGGCGACTGCCAGAATCCTGGAGATGCTCGCCGACCGCCGGCGCCACCACCTGACCGAACTGCATGCCCTGCAGATGCCCAAGGACCAGCTCGATGAAGCCCTTGCCACCCTGGTCAGCGAAGAGCAGGTGCATGTGGACGGTGCTTATCTCCTGCTCGCCCGCTAACCTTCCGTTTTGCCATTCGCCCAAAACGTTAGCATTGACCTTCCTCCACAACCAAAAACCCCATCCGCTTTGGGGGCGGATGGGGCAACGCACATATTCTTATATATAAACTTAGTAATTCTCTTCCCAGAGAATATTATCATTGGAAGACCATTGAGGCACCTTCGTGCCCGCACGGTAATAGGCCGCCAGCGTGAGGTCGAACACCAACGTGCTGTAGGCAGGTATCTTGCCGTTGTCACTGGTGCCATAACCCAACTGGTAGGGGATATACACCAGCCAGCGGTCACCGATATGCATGTGCTGCAAGGCGGTGGAGAAACCGTCTACCACGCCGCTCACCGACTTTTTGGCAGGCACACAGATCTGCTCGTTGAACTCGTCGGTGCTCCATGTCTTGTCGAAGACATAGCCCAGTTCCCTGTCACTGCTGTCGACATGAGTGGCCGAGGCTATCAACTGGCCGCGATAGTGCACTCTCACAGAGTCGGTGAAGAGCGGGCAACCACTGCCCGTGCCCTCACGCAGCACCTTCACAAGGATATAGTCGGTGGGCTCGCCGGTGGAGGAAGCATCGCGTGAAAAACACTTGATGACTTTCCAACGGGCACTGCCTGCCGACTGCATCGCCGTATTGTACTTGGAAGTGAAGAACGCCTCGTTCTTCTGCTGCCAGTCGGCATACTCTTCCACCGTGTCGTCGGTCTCAGAGCACGACGGCAGGCAGCAGAGGGCGGCAACGATAGCCACACAGCGCAGAAGAGATGACAATATCTGCTTCATCGCAATCGTTTATAGTTTCTTGAGCAAGCTGGCGATGCTCACCTTATCCTCGATGATGCTGCCCAACTGGTCGATGGGCACACGCTCCTGCTCCATCGTGTCGCGGAAACGCAGGGTGACGGCACCGTCGGTGAGTGTGTCGTAGTCCACGGTCACGCAGTAGGGCGTGCCGATGGCGTCCTGACGGCGGTAGCGCTTGCCGATGGTGTCCTTCTCGTCATACTGGCAGTTGAAATGGAAGCGGAGGTTATCGATAATCTCACGTGCCTTCTCAGGAAGACCGCCCTTGCGCACCAGCGGCAGCACGGCCAACTTCACGGGAGCGAGGGCAGCAGGCAACTTCAGCACCACGCGGCTCTCACCGTTCTCCAACTGCTCCTCCTCATAGGAGTGGCACATCACGGAGAGGAACATACGGTCGACACCGATAGAGGTCTCAATCACAAACGGAGTATAGCTCTCGTTGGTCTGCGGGTCGAAGTACTTGATGGAGCGGCCACTGTATTTCTCATGCTGAGAGAGGTCGAAATTGGTGCGGCTGTGGATGCCCTCCACCTCCTTGAAACCGAACGGCATGCGGAACTCCACGTCTGTGGCGGCATTGGCATAGTGAGCCAACTTTTCGTGGTCGTGGAAACGGTAGTTCTCTGCGCCGAAGCCAAGTGCCTGGTGCCAAGCCATACGGGTGGCCTTCCATTTCTCAAACCACTCCAGTTCGGTGCCGGGCTTCACAAAGAACTGCATCTCCATCTGCTCAAACTCGCGCATGCGGAAGATGAACTGGCGGGCAACAATCTCGTTGCGGAAGGCTTTGCCTATCTGGGCAATGCCAAAGGGAATCTTCATG
>CADBLU010000116.1 GCA_902795605.1 uncultured Prevotellaceae bacterium
CCAAACAGGAAGCCGCGACGGAGGATGGTGTCCTGCAGTTCAGGCCACATCTCGGCAAAGACCAAAGCCGTGGCCCAGCCGAATGCCGAATGACCAGAAGGGAAGGAACTGTTGGTGCGCAGGAATTCGGTGTCCCACCGGGCCCAGAGGTCTTCGTTCATCATCAGGAAGGGGCGTGTGCGTGTGACACTGTCCTTAGCAACCCCAGCACTCTGATCTCCCGTGTTATAGGTTTTCACCAAAAGGCGCGACAAGGCGGGGGTGGCCTCGTCGGAGATAGTATCCAGCTCGAGGACCTCAGCCATCACCGTGCGCATAATTTCTGGCCGCCAAAGCGACTCGCGGTCGGCCTGTTCTCCTCGGGGAGTCTCGCGCTGCTTCTTTCCCCATTGCCACTGCGTCATGTCATCGATGAAATCAGTGCTCAACGAGTCGGGAGGTGCGGGGATGAATTTATGCCCTTTGGGCTGGTCTTCCTTAAACACATACACCGTGTCTTGGGCTGTCTGCGCCATGATATTCACACTGCCCCACAGTGTGAGGATGGCTGTCGTTAATAATAGTTTCCTCATTATTCTTGAATTTAAGTTTGACTTTTCGATTTGTTGTGTTGATATTGAATCTCATCTGCACAGGAAAGTGTCAAGACACCGGTTGGTCGGAAACCATGGGCACAAATCCCCGTGCATCACCATTCCACCAAAGACGAGACCGTCGTGGCACTGGAGGCGTGAGGTGGAAAAAATGATTTCGGCAAAGGTAACAAAATCATTTGAGCCCAAGAAAAATATCGGCAAAATTAACCAAATCCATGTCTGTTTTTGAGCTTTCATGATGCGGTTGTAGCGTCCAGACCATAATTGGCAAAATTGTATTTGATGGGGGCATCGGCCGCGTATGAGGACGCCCGTTTTGCTTAGACAAGCGCCAACATCTCACAAGAAAAAGAAAACTTTGGCGGATACTTGCTTTTGTGAAAACATTTTTATATCTTTGCCACATGGTGCGGAATGAAGCGCGAAGAGGTACCTCACACTCCCCCACCCGCTTCATTGATGACCGCTCTCCGACCTATAGAATATGTGGATTATGACACGAAAGCTACTACACCTATCATTGACGGCACTGCTGCTCGCTTTTTGCCATGCTGCATGGGCTGCAAATGACGATGTGACCATTGACTTGTCGCAACAGGGCTACGGCAATGCCGAAGTCGTCACCACCGTCACACAGTCTCCCGTCACGCTGACCTTCGACAAAGCCGAGGGTTCCTACGCCCCAACATACTACAACACAGGTCCCGGTGTGAGAATCTACAAGGGCAACACGCTCACTGTGACCGCTGGCGGCACAAGAGACATCTCTAAGATTGTCATGTACTTTGCCGGCAGCAACTACAGCCCCACCGAGGCCAACTTCACTGTGGGCTGCGGTCAGGCACAGCTCGGCACCACCACTACATGGAGCGGGCTTGCACCATCGGTGACGTTCACACGTGTGAATGAGTCAAGCCACTGGCGGCTCAGCAAACTCGTTGTCTGCATTGCTTCTCCTGCCCTGCCTGAGGTGACTTCCATCACCCAGCTCCGGCAACAGGAGAGCGGCACACAGGTGCGCCTCACCTTCAGCCGCGACAATCAGGGCAACATCCAATGGGTGGAAGAAGGCGACAACACCTACGCCTATGTACGCGACAACGGCATGGCCGTGCGCTTCACCAACTTCCTGCCCGATGACGCCGGATGGCATACCGACGCCGGCGGAGCGCTTATCGGCAGCGTCGACGGTGAATACAAGTTCATCAATGGCATGCCGGAGTTCACCCACATATCCACCTCCATCGCCGACTCCATCCTCTGCCTCGACAACTGGCAATACACGCCGCCCACTCTCGTGACCGACCTCAGCGACCTGCAAGGCACTGACTACAGGGCCGACTATGTGGTGCTCGAGGGCGTGTTTCTCACTGACGACGGCGAGGGCAACTACACCATTGTGAGCGGCGACACCGAATTGCCGATGACCAACCGTTTCGGAGTGAGCGACATCATCCCCGACGACCTCCGGGGACGAATCTTCCAGATACATGGCATCCTCGGCACCACCGACGACGGCAGCGCCTCACGGCTCTACTACACACAGATAGACGAGATGATGCCCGACCTGACACTCAGCGAGGACCGCTATGACAATGCCACCACCCTCGCCACCTTCGACAACCGCAACGTAAAGATCCATGTGCAGCGGCCTATGCTCACCGGCAAATGGAACACCCTGTGCCTGCCATTCGACATCTACGGATTCTCTGAAATCGTGTCGTCGGCCAAACTGGCAGAGCTCACCGGGTTCAATGACTACACCAACACCTTGGAGTTCACCTCGGCAGAGGACCTGAAAGCAGGTGTCCCCTATCTGGTGTTCCCCAGAGAGGATGTGGATGAAATCGTCATCATGGGCACCACACTCCACAACGAGGTGACACCCGTCGATTTCGGCACATGGGAGATGCGCGGCGTCTTCAGCCCCACCACACTCTATGCCGGCGACACAGGGGTGCTCTTCCTCGGCGCCGACAACACACTCTACTATCCCAGCGTGACCAATGACCTGAAGGCGTTCAGGGCCTACTTCACCACCACATCGTCGGCCAACGCTGCCAGTATCTGCATCGACGGGATGACCACCGACATCCGCGTGGCCGACATCGACGGGTATGCAGGCACAGGAAAGATCTACAACGTCAGCGGACAATTCATGGGCACCACTACCAGCGGACTGCAGAAGGGTGTCTACGTGAGAGACGGCAACAAGGTAATCATCAGATAAAAGGAGGACTGCGAAATGAAAAGATATATCATCCTGCTGATGACCTTGGTCTGCACCATGACAGCAATGGCTGAGGAGCAGCCAGACACCGTCATCATCACCTTGCAGAACGGTTCGGAAGTGAGATACACCTCCGACCAGTTCGACCGTGTGCAAATCATCTTCAACCTCCAATACGGCGTGAAAGTCTACCTGAAGAACGGTAAGTCGAAAGACTATCTGGCCACGAAGGTGGAAATCGCACAATACAAAGAGGGCGGAGAAGTGATTGTGGACAACAACAAAAACCGCAACCGCTATCGCGCCAAATTGCTGGAGTATCCTCATCTGGCCGCCGACTCCACCATGAACCAACTCGTCATCAAGTCGACTCCGGACTACGGCATCACATACAGCCTGGAATGGAGCTATAGAGACATGGCCAACAGATGGACATGCTACCAGATGCACTCAGGCAATATGGAAATAAATGCCGACCGGTCAAAAAATTTCTATCCAGACCCTGATATCCCCGAACAATATCGCACCATTGACAATGACTATAAGAAATCAGGCTTCTCGCGCGGACACCTGTGCCCATCGGCAGACAGGCGATGCTCTGAAGACCAAAACCAGCAGACTTTCTACCTGAGCAACATACAACCGCAGTATCAAGCCCACAACGACGGTATATGGCTCAAGTTAGAGAATAAGATACGTGATTGGGCCGCCGACTGCGACACCCTCTACGTGGTGAAGGCCGCTACCATCCGGAGCGACCAGCTGCTGCCGGAGAAATGTATCGGCTATAGCAAAAGAGAGCTCATCGTGCCCAAATACTTCTATATGGCCGTGCTGGCCTATAACAAGAAGACCGACAAATACCGTGCCATGGGATTGTGGACGCTCCATCAGTCAGAAAGAGACTCAAACACCAATCTGGGCGACTATGCCATCACCATCGACCGTCTGGAGGAACTCACCGGAATCGATTTCTTCTGCAACTTGCCCGACGACAAAGAGGACGAAGTAGAGAGAGGAGACTTGATTGAAGACGGCGAATGGGTGGTCGACGTGGGTTTATGGGGTATCACAAAAACTCAATAGCAATGAGGCGACTACTCATCGCAACCGTAGTTCTCTGCACACAATGGCTGGCTGCTACAGGCCAGCCATTGTGCCATGTGACCTATTACGATGAGGACAGCGGACTGCCCCACGGGCATGTGACGCAATTGCTGCAGAGCAGCGAAGGCTTTATCTGGCTGGCCACATGGAACGGCCTCTGCCGCTACGACGGCTACGACTTCGTCACCTTCAAGCCGCAGGCAGGCGACCACTGCCATATAGAGACCGACCGCCTGCGCGACATCGCCCTGCTGCCCGACGGCAATATCAGTTGTCAGACCGACGAAGACATCTTTATCTTCGACACCGCCACCTACCGTTTCCGCGACCTCAGACAAGAAGAGCGGCCGAAGGCCACCGACGCCCTGCAGCACCGGCGGCAGAGCCAGTCGCTTCGGCGCAACGGCTATATGGAGTGGGAAGACAGGCACCACACCCGATGGCGGCTCGGCCAAGAGGGCACACTCAGTTATCTGAGCGACGGCACACAGCACGAATGTCCGCTCAACATCCCCGTCAGGCATCCCACCTTTGCCATGAACGACCGGCAGGGCAATCTATGGGTTCTCAGCGACAACGGACTCTACAAACTGTGTACCGACGAGCAGCGCACCCATATGCTGCCACAGCAACAGCCGGCCCAAGTGAGATGCCTCTTCACCGACCGTCACGGCCGCTATTGGGTGGCCACGAGAGAAGACGC